>JAOPZA010000212.1 GCA_025964325.1 Conexibacter sp. | reverse complement strand
CGCGGGGGCGCTCGCACCGGCGGTGCGAGCGGCGCCGGCGCGAGCGCGACGATCGCGCGCCGCGCCAGCCCCGTGCAGCGCCACGACTCGCGCCAGTCGCTGGCGCTCGGCTCCGGCGTTCGCTGGGAGCTGCTGACCTCCGAGCCGCACTCCGACGTCGACTTCCTGCGCACGATCTACGAGCCCGGCAGCGAGTCCGCGCCGGCCGACGCGCTGATGCGCCACAGCGGCCACGAGTACGGCTCCGTCCTCGAGGGACGGCTCCACCTCACGGTCGGCTTCGAGACCTTCGAGCTGGAGCCCGGCGACTCGGTCTCGTTCGACTCCTCGACGCCCCACCGCCTGTTCAACGTAGGCGACCGGACCGCCGTCGCGATCTGGGTCGTCGTCGGGCGCCGCGGCGACCCGCGCTCGCGGGAGCTGCAGTAGCGAGAGCCGACGCCGCGCCGCGGCCGCGGCTCAAGCGCGCGCGAGCAGCGCCGTCAGCGCGCTGCTGAGATCGCGTGCGCCGTAGCCCGCACGGGCGACGCGCTCGAGCGCGTCGGCGGCTGCGTCGCCGACCGCGAGCTCGACCCCGAGCTCCTCAGCGACGCCCAACGCGAGCGCCACGTCCTTGCGCATCAGGTCGACCGAGAACGCCACCGGCGCCTGGTCCGGGTCGGCGAACGCCGACCGCTTGTACTGCACGTAGGGCGAGCCGAGCGCGCCTGCGGCGAGCACCTCGTAGGCCTGCTCGCGCGCGATCCCGGAGCCCTCGGCGATCGCCAGCGTCTCGGCGATCGCCTGGTTCGTGACGGCGAGCGCGAGGTTGAGCGCAAGCTTCATCGCCGCGCCCGCGCCCTGCGCGCCGAGGTGCAGCTGCGCGCGGGTCATCGCCGCCAGCGCCGGCCGCGCGCGCTCGAGCGCCCGGGCCGGGCCCCCGACCATCGCCACGAGCGTGCCCTCGCTCGCGAGCGCGACGCTGCCCGAGACGGGCGCGTCGAGGAAGGCGCAGCCGGCGGCCGCGCAGCGCGCGGCGGTCGCCCGTGCGGCGTCCGGCCCGATCGTGCTCATGTCGACGACGACGGTGCCCGGCCGGATCCCGGCGAGCACGCCGTCGGGACCGTCGAGGACGGCGCTCAGCGCGGCGCCGTCGGCGACCATCGTGACGACGACGTCGGCCTCGGCGACGGCCTGCGCGGGCGTCGCCGCGACCTGCGCGCCTGCGATCTCCGCCGCGCGGTGTGAAGTGCGGTTCCACACCGTGGTCGGGACGGCGGCGGCCAGGCGCGTCGCCATCGGCGCGCCCATGCGACCGAGGCCGAGGAACGCGCAGCGCATCGTCACGCGGCCACGAGGCGGCCCCGCACGTTCGCGACGATCGCGTCGGTGCCGGGCAGGAAGGCGTCCTCGAGCGGAGGGCTGTAGGGGATCGGCAGGTCCTTCGTCGTCAACCGCCAGACGTCGTCCAGCTCGCCGAGGGCCTCCTCGCTCACGCGCGCGACCAGCTCGCCGGCCCAGCCGCCCGTCAGCGGTCCCTCCTCGAGCGCGAGGAGGCGGTTCGTCTTGCGCACGGACGCGAGCACCGTCGGGAGGTCGAGGGGACGCAGCGTCCGCAGGTCGATCACCTCGAGCTCGATGCCGTCGGCGGACAGCTGCTCGGCGGCGGCGAGCGCGTCGTGGACGCCTCTCATCGCCGTCACGACCGTCAGGTCGCCGCCCTCGCGCACGACGCGCGCCTCGCCCAGCGTCGCGGCCTCGATCGGGTCGTCGGGCAGCGGCTCCTTGATCGAGTAGAGCCGCTTGTGCTCGAAGAAGAGGACGGGGTTGTCGTCGCGGATCGCGCCCTTCAGCAGCGCCTTCGCGTCGACCGGCGTGCTCGGCGCGACGATTCTCAGCCCCGGGACGGCTTGGAACCACGGCACCGGCGACTGCGAGTGGATCGCGCCGAAGCGGCCGCCCGCGCCGACCGCGGAGCGCACGACGAGCGGCACCGATGCCTGCTCGTTCGAGAGGTACCAGTACTTCGCCGCCTGGTTGACGAGGCCGTCCATCGCGAGCGGCAGGAAGTCGCCGAACATGATCTCGATCACCGGGCGCAGGCCGCTGACGGCGGCGCCGAAGGCGGCGCCCGTGATCGCCAGCTCCGAGATCGGCGTGTCGAAGACGCGCTCCTCGCCGTGCGCGTCGAACAGCCCCGGCGTGACGGCGAAGACGCCGCCGGGCTTGGCGACGTCCTCGCCGAAGAAGACGACGCGCTCGTCGCGCGCCAGCTCCTCGTCGAGCGCGTCGCGGATCGCGCGGCGGAATTCGAGGTCAGCCACGGTGGTCGCCTTTCGTGGTCGGGAAGGTCGTCGTCGTCGTCACAGGAGCCGCAGCTCGGGCTGCGCGGCGGTCACGGGGCGTGCTCCGCCTGCGGGGCGAACTCGCGGACGGGCAGCGACGGGTCCGGGTACGGCGCGGCGAGCGCGGCCTCGATCATCGCGTCGATCTGCGCCTCGACGGCCGCGTCGACCTCGTCGACGCCGCTCGGCGGCACGCCCAGCTCGCCGGTCAGCTTCGTCCGCGCCACCAACAGCGGGTCGCGCTGCTTCCAGCGGTCGAGCTCGCCCGGCTTGCGGTACGCGCCGGGATCCGAGCGCGAGTGCCCGACGAAGCGATAGGTCATCGACTGGATGAACTGCGGACCCTCGCCGGCGCGCGCCCGCTCGACCGCGGCTCCGGCGGCCTCGCGCACGGCCCAGACGTCGTTGCCGTCGATCGTCTCGGTGTGGATCCCGAGCGTGCGGGGCCGCGCCTCGATCTCGCCGGCGGTCACGTCCTCCCACGGCGTGAACTCGCCGTAGAGGTTGTTCTCGCACATGTAGAGGACCGGCAGCTTGCGGACGGCGGCGAAGTTCAGGCACTCGTGGAAGTAGCCGTGATTCGTCGTCCCCTCGCCGAAGAACGCGACCGCGACGCCGTCCTCGCGCCGCAGCGCCAGGGCGGCGCCGGTCGCTGCCGAGATCGAGCCGCCGATGATCCCGAAGCAGCCGATCAGCCGGTGCGCGAGGTCGATCACGTTCATCGAGCCGGCGCGGCCGCCGCAGACCCCGCTGGCGCGGCCGAGCATCTCGTCGAGCAGCGCCTGCGGGTCGACGCCGAGCCCGAGCGCGTGCCCGTGGCCGCGGTAGGTGCCGGCGGCGCGATCCTGCGCCTTCAGCACGTCGCCGACGCCGACGGCCCCCGCCTCCTCGCCGATGTAGAGGTGCGTGGTGCCGTGGACCTCGCCCTTCTGGAAGAGCGACTGCACGGTCTCCTCGAAGCGCCGGATCACGAGCATCCGGCGGTAGAGCTCGAGCCCGTGCTGCGCCGGCCCCGACAGCTCCTGCGCGGGTGCGGGCGCGGCTGCCGCGTTCGTCGTCGCTCGCGCCATTCTCAGACCTCCGCGTGCTCGGTCGCGGCGACGAGGTCGGCGCCGCGCACGTAGGTCTTCCCGCAGACGAGCAGCTCCTCGCCCGGGAAGCGGGTGAGCAGCTCGGGGCCGTCGGCCGTCACGACCACCTCCTCCTCGATGCGGGCGGCCCCGCGGCCGTCCTTCGTCGCGCAGTAGGTCTCGAGCGCGAAGACCATCCCCTCCTCGATCACGATCGGATCGTCGAAGGAGTGTAGGCGCGAGATCATCGGCGACTCGTAGAGCCCTACCCCGAGCCCGTGGCCGAACTGGAGTCCGAAGCAGGCCTCCTCGTTCGGGAAGCCGAGCTCCTCGGCGGTCGGCCAGACGGCCGCGATTCTGTCCGTCGTCATGCCCGGCCGGACGAGGCTGATCGCGTCGTCGAGCCACTCGCGGCACTGCTTGTAGGCGTCGATCTGCCCCTGGTTCGTGCCGCCGACGGAGAACGTGCGGTAGTAGCAGGTGCGGTAGCCCATGAACGAGTGGATGATGTCGAAGAAGGCCTGGTCGCCGGGCCGCAGCAGGCGATCCGAGAAGACGTGGGGATGCGGGTTGCAGCGGTCGCCCGAGACCGCGTTGATCGCCTCGACCTGCTCGGAGCCGAGCTCGAACAGCAGGCGCTGGGCGTCGGCGACGATCGTGCTCTCCTTGATGCCGGGTCGCAGCGTACGGTAGATCTGCTCGTAGACGGCGTCGACGATCCCAGCCGCCTGGTCGAGCAGCGCGATCTCGTCGGCGGTCTTGATCTTGCGCGCCTCGAGCATCACCGGCTGCGCGTCGCCGGTCGCGATCCCGCGCCGGCCGAGCGAGGCCAGCGTCTCCATGTCGGTCAGGTCGACGCCGAGCGGCCGGTCGGTCAGGCCGTGGTCGTCGAGCACGTCGTAGATGTGGCCCGCGAGGAGGTCGGGCACGCCGGTCTGGCGCGGCATCGCGCCGCGCATGCTCGTGACGCCGGCGCGCCAGCTCGACTCGGGCAGCCAGGGGGCGAACAGCTGGTGGTGCTTGGCGGCCGAGCCGAAGTCCCACAGCACCGGGTCGCCCGTGCGCGGGACGATCACGCAGCGCGCGCTCTTGTCGCGCGCCCACTCGCCGATGTGCGAGCTGGTGACGTAGCGGATGTTGTTCTGGTCGAACAGCAGGAGCGCACCGAGCTCCGAGCGCTCGAGCACGGCGCGTACCCGTGCCAGGCGATCCGTGCGCAAGCGTCCGAAGTCGACGCGCTGCTCCCAGTCGACCGCCATCGAGGCGCCTCGTGAAGCGATGTTCATGGCCCTGCCGTCTCCTCCGTCCGAACTGACCCGCCTGTACCAGCGTGAAGCAACAATAAACACTCGCGCGGGAAGGTGTCAATGCACGCTGTCGCACCGTCGCCTTGACGGGGCGTTCGTGGTCCGCGCGCGTACAACATCACTGGACGACATTCGACCAAATCGTGGGGTGACAGCGGGGCGGACGACGGGTAGCCTTCTTCGCGGGATGGACTGGACGTTCCTCTTCATGATGCTGGCGCTGAAGATCCCGCTCGGGATGCTGATCTGGCTCGTCTGGTGGGCGATCAAGCAGCAGCCCGAGGTCGAGGACGAGCCGGCGCCCGGTGGCGACGGCGGAGCTCGCGTGCGCCCACGGCATCCCCGCTTCCCGCGCCGGCCCCGCTACCGCGGGCCGCACGGCGAGCCACTGCCGGCGTCGCCGCCGCGCGTGCGCACCGTCGTCGCCCGCTCCGGCGTGCGCGAGCGCTGACAGGAGACGCCGGCGCGTCGCGGCGATCCGCCGCGACTGGCAGACTTCGCGCGCATGACGCCGACCTCGGTCCTCTCCGACGGCACGATCGCCCGCCTCGTCGAGGAGGGACGCATCCGCATCGACCCATGGGATCCCGCGCTGGTCCAGCCGGCCAGCGTCGACCTGCGGCTCGGCGACACCTTCCGCGTGTTCAACAACCATCGCGTCACGTCGATCGACCTGCACGAGATGCCGGAGCACCTGACCGAGGAGGTGCGGATCGAGGGTGACACCTCGTTCGTGATCCACCCGGGCGAGTTCTGCCTCGGCCGTACGCTCGAATGGGTCGAGCTGCCCGACGACATCGTCGCGCGGATCGAGGGCAAGTCCTCGCTCGGGCGCCTCGGGCTGATCGTCCACGCGACGGCCGGCTTCTGCGACCCCGGCTGGAAGGGGACGCTGACGCTCGAGCTGAACAACCTCACGCGCGTCCCGATCAAGCTCTACCCCGGCCTGCTGATCGCCCAGCTCTCCTTCATGACGCTCGACGCCCCGGCGCTGCGTCCGTACGGCAGCGAGCAGCTCGGCAGCCACTACCAGGGCCAGCGCGAGGCGACCGAGAGCCGCTACGGGAACCGTGCCGGCACGGCGCCGTCGCGGCCCGGCGGTTGATTCGCACCACCTCCGCCGGTTAGGCTCGCGCCGATGCTGGCGCTGACACTCGCCACGGCGGAGCACGCCGACAAGACCGCCTTCTACATCGGCGGCGGGCTGCTGGCCGTCTGGGCGGTCGCGCTCGGCTTCGTCGGCGTCACCCGCCCCGCCTTCCCGCAGGGCACGGGCGGCGGCCGTGTCGTGATGCTCCTCAGCGTGCTGCTGACGGTCGCCGCGATCGCCACCACGGTCCTGAGCGACTGACGCTCACCCGCGCGCCGGCCGGACTGAAACACGGCCCAATCGGGGAGACACTGGAGCGCCACCGCGTCGCGACGCCGACGACTCCGCCTGTCGCCGGAGCGGGCGCAGGGGAGCCGTGAGCGCCGATCCGGTAAAACGAGTGCGAAAAAGAACTGCGCACCAGGGAGAGTCATGAGCACCGAAACCGCAGGGAGCGCCGATGGGGGCGTAGCCCAGGCCAGCAACACGCTCTCGGTAACGGACAACCGTACGGGCCGCTCGTACGAGATCCCGATCGAGGACGAGACGATCCGCAGCATCGATCTGCGTCAGATCAGAGTCAACGACGACGACTTCGGGCTGATGACCTACGACCCGGCGTTCATGAACACCGCGTCCTGTCGCTCGGCGATCACCTACATCGACGGCGACAAGGGCGTCCTCGAGTACCGCGGCTACCCGATCGAGCAGCTGGCGGAGAAGTCCTCCTACCTCGAGGTCGCCTACCTCCTGATCCACGGCGAGCTGCCGACGCAGCCGCAGCTCGCGGCCTGGACCCACGAGGTCACGACGCACACGTTCGTGCACGAGAACGTCAAGGAGTTCATGCAGGGCTTCCGCTACGACGCGCATCCGATGGGGATGCTTCTCGCCTCGGTCGGCGCCCTCTCGACGTTCTACCCCGAGGCCAGCCAGATCAAGGACGTCGACCATCGCTACGCGCAGATCGTCCGCCTGATCGCCAAGATGCCGACGCTCGCGGCCTTCGCCTACCGCCACAACCGCGGCATGCCGTACGTCTATCCGGACAACGACCTCAGCTACGCCGGCAACTTCCTCGGCATGGTCTTCAAGATCGCGGAGCTGAAGTACCAGCCGGACCCGCGCATCGAGCGCGCGCTCGACGTGCTGTTCATCCTGCACGCCGACCACGAGCAGAACTGCTCGACGAGCGCCGTCCGCGGCGTCGGCTCCTCGCAGGTCGATCCGTACTCGTCGGTCGCGGCCGGCGTCGCCGCGCTCTACGGCCCGCTGCACGGCGGCGCCAACGAGGCGGTGCTGCGGATGCTGCGCCGGATCGAGACGAAGGACAACGTGCCCGCGTTCGTCGAGGGCGTCAAGGCCGGCAACGAGCGGCTGATGGGCTTCGGCCACCGCGTCTACAAGAACTACGACCCGCGGGCGAAGATCATCAGATCGGCGGCCAACGACGTGTTCGAGGTGACGGGCACGAACCCGCTGCTCGACATCGCGCTCGAGCTGGAGAAGATCGCCCTCGAGGACGACTACTTCGTCTCGCGCAAGCTCTACCCCAACGTCGACTTCTACTCGGGCCTGATCTACGAGGCGCTCGGGATGCCGGCCGAGATGTTCCCCGTCCTCTTCGCGATCGGCCGCACGAGCGGCTGGATAGCGCAGTGGCTCGAGATGATCGAGGACCCGGAGCAGAAGATCTCGCGCCCGCGTCAGATCTACACCGGCGGCCGCGGCCGCGACTACGTGGCGATCGACCAGCGCAGGTAACGTCGCCCGCCCGCGGGCGCTTGCGACCGTGGCCGGGCGAAACGACGCTCCCCGCGCGCGCTTGCGATCGCCGCCGGGAGAACCCGCGCTCCCCGGATGTGACGGCGGGCACACTCGTGTCCGCCGGCGCAGTCCTCCGTCCCGGTTAGGATCGGCCGATGGCCGAGCACTACCGGCTGACGGTCCGCGACGGTCCGCGCGTCTCGCGTCAGCGCTTCGCGTCGCTGCCGCCGGCGCTCGACGCGCTCGCGGCCCACGTCGCCGAGCTCACGGCGCGGCCCGAGCGCGCGACGATCGCGGCCGTCGCGCGCGAGTTCGCCCCGGTCGCGCAGGTCGCGGCACGCGCCGAGCTGCGCGGCCCCGAGCGCTGGACGCCGCGCATCCGCGCCGGGATCGACGTGCGCGGCGACGGCTCCTCGGAGGCCTGGATCGGCGGCGCGACCCGCCGCGTCGTCGAGCCCGCGGACGGCGAGACGCCGCTCGCGGCGCTGCGACGGACGTTGATGGACGGCTAGACCTGCGCCCCGGTCAGCCGGCCAGCGTCAGCTGCGCCTCGTATGGGCCTCGTCCGGTGAGGCAGTAGGCGCCGCAGCGCGCGGCGAGCGCGAGGGCGTCGTCGAGCGAGCGGCCGGCGGCGAGGCCGTACGTGAGGCCGGCGGCGAACGAGTCGCCGCAGCCGTACGCGTCGACCGGCGGACCGGGCGGCTCGTGGACGGGCCACGAGCCGCTGCTCCCGTCGGCGCCCTCCCAGCTGCCGCCCTGCGCGCCGCGCGTCAGGACCGTCCAGCGCGCCTGGGCAGCCAGCGCCGCAACGCCGGCGCCCTCCTTCGGGTCGCTCGCGCTGCCGACCAGGACGTCGACCGTGACCCCGGACGATGCCAGCGCGTCGGCGGCCCGCGCGGTCGCGACGACGACCCGCGCGGCCCGCGCCGCGCGCACCGCGGCCGCGTCGCCGCCGGTGACGTAGACCCCGTCGTACTGCGCCAGCGACGCCCACGGCAGCGGATCCTCGCCGTGGGGCACGAGCCGCTCGCCGAGGACGGTGATCGTCCGCTCCGCCCTCAGGTCGAGGTGCGTGAAGGCCCGCCGCTGCGGTCGCTCGCGCCGCGCCGCGTGCAGCTCGAGCCCGTGCTCGGAGCGCAGCTCGTCGAGGGCGCGCTGCGCGAGCCGGTCGCTGCCGAGCGCGCAGAAGAACGACGCGGCGCCGGCCAGCTTGCGCAGCTGCACGGCCGCGACCGCGCCGCCGCCGGCCGGCAGCTCGAAGTGCTCGAGCGCGGTCACGATCTCGCCCGCCGTCGGCAGGTGGTCGACGACGGCGAAGTCGAGCCACTCCGTGTGACCTACAACCCCTACGCGCGGCGCCGGCGCGCCCGAGGTCGACGCAACCCGGGACGTCCGCGAAGCGGACGCCCAAGGCATCGCCGAAGGCGATGCCCTCACAGAACCAGCGACGCGCCGTTGCGCCGCAGCCACGCCGAGTGCTGGCGGCAGTCTGGCGAGCGACTCGCCAGCAGCGCCCAGAAGCGGGGCGAGTGGTCCATCACCTCGAGGTGACAGACCTCGTGCCAGACGACGTAGTCGAGCACCGCCGCCGGGGCCAGCAGCAGGCGCCAGTTGAAGCTCATCGCACCGCTCGAGGAGCAGCTCGCCCAGCGTGTCGTCTGACCGCGGATCGTCAGCTTCGCGTAGCGCGTGCCGGCGATCGTCGTGGCGCGGTCGAGCCGCGGCGCGACCTCGTCGCGCGCCTGCCGCCGGTACCAGCGCTCGAGCGCCGGGCGGTGGTCGCCGTCGGGCACGAACAGCGTCGCGCCGCGACGGTGGACGCGCATGCGCCCCGCCTCCGGCACGAGCGCCAGCGTCTCGTCGAGGAAGGGCACCGCCGCGCCGCGCGCGGTCACGAGGGAGCGCGTGCGGTGCAGCTCGGCGACGCGCCGCTCGATCCACGGCCGCAGCTCGCGCACGGCCGCCGCCGCCTCGCGCTCGGGCGCCCGGCGCGGCAGCACGACCTCGACCCCGCGCACGCCGTCGACGCGGACGCGCACGCGGCGCGCGCGATCGGAGCGGCGGACGCGATACGGGATGTCGGTTCCGTCGACCAGCACGGCGATCAGGGTACGCGGCGACGCGGCGAGATCGTCGCCTACAGGACCCGCAACGTCTCGAGGCTCGTGTCGCGCGCGACGATCGTGCCGCCGTGCTCGCGCGTCTCGAGCAGGTAGGCGACGGCCGCCTCCGAGACGCGGAAGCCCTCGAGGATCACCGGGACGCCGGGCGGATAGACCTCGACGTGCTCGGCCGAGACTCTGCCGATCGCCTCGCGCAGCGACAGCTCGTGCCCGATCGACTTGGCGTAGCGGCGCGCGTGGTAGGGGTGCATCACCGGGCGGTCGTCGATCGCCGAGAAGGGGTTCGAGAGCATCGCGCGGCGGCCGCCGTCCGGCCGCTCGCGCCCGGCGAGGACCTGCTCGAGCGCGGCGACCGTGTCCTCGATCGCCTCCTCGCGCAGCTGGAAGGTGGTGATGAAGGTGAGCGTCCCGATGCCGGCCTTCTCGATCACGATCCCGTGCTCGACCAGCTCGGCGGCGACGGCGAAGCCCGCCGGCTCGTAGCGTGCGAGCCCGAACGTCGCCTTGATCAGGTCCTCGCCGTTGACGTTGCCGGCGACGCCGTCGAGCCAGGCCGGCTCGTCGAGGTGCTCGAGCAGCGGCAGCCGCTCGCGCACCCGCGCCTTGAAGCGGGCGGTGCGCTCGATCGCCTCGCCGAGCGCGTCGCGGCCATGCGCGGCGAGCGCGCGGACGGCGGCGTCGGCCGAGCCGAGCAGGTGGTAGCTGGGGCTCGTGGTGACGTACTCGCGGTAGGCCTCCTCCATCAGCTCGGAGTCGACGCGCGTCTCCTTCCAGTGGATCAGCCCCGTCTGCTGCAGGCCGCCGGCGAGCTTGTGCGTCGACTGCACGCAGACGTCGGCGCCCGCGGCCATCGCCGAGGTCGGCAGGTCCGGGTGGAAGTGGAGGTGGCCGCCCCACGCCTCGTCGACGATCACGAGCGCGTGCGGCGAGGCGGCGTGCACGGTCGCCGCGATCTCCTCCGTGTGGGCCGCGAGCCCCTCGTAGATCGGGCTCGTGTACACCACGGCGAGCGCCTCCGGATAGCGCGCGAGCCCGGCGCGCACCTCGTCCGCGCTCGGCGGCAGCAACGCCTCGAACTGCGCGTCGTAGGGCGTCGGCAGGAAGCGGAAGTCGAGCCCGAACGCCTTCAGGGCGTTGATGACCGAGTGGTGGATGTTGCGCGCGACGAGCACGAGCGCGTCGGAGCGCTCCAGCGCCAGCATCCGCAGGACGACGAAGTTCGAGCCCGACGAGCCGTGGACGGAGAACATCGTCCGGTCGGCGCCCTGGGCGTTGGCTGCGAAGCGCTCGGCCTCGCCGAAGACGCCCGTGTGGTCGACGAGCGAGCCGAAGAAGCCGGCCGAGATCGAGACGTCGGACGAGTAGAAGTCGTCGATCCGCTCCTGCGATTCGAGGATCGACGGCGTGCACCAGCGGTGATAGCGGCCGACCTCCGAGTTGAGGACGTTGACGATCGGCGAGGGGGTCGGCGCGGTACGCGGCTTGGAGGTGGCCATCGGATCGAGGATAATCGCGCCCATGGAGGTCTGCCGTGTCCCGCTCCCGCGCAGCGTGCGGGCGCCGTTCGAGGTGTTCGTCAACGGCGTGCCCCAGCAGGAGGGCAGCGACTACGAGCTGCGCGACGGCGCGCTGCTGTTCGCGCGCGAGCTGGTGCAGGAGGGCAAGCTCGGCGCCTGGCGCTGGTTCCTCGGCGCGTGGGGGATCGGCAGCTACGGCCGCGACGACGTGATCGACGTGCGCTACACGCTCGACGGACACCCGCAGGTGGCGCACGGGCTGACGGTCGAGCGGCCGGACGCGCCCGCCGCGCCGGCGTCCGACACGCCGTAGGGCAGACGAGGTCTATCCTGCCGGACTCGTCCGCCGGGGGAACCAAGGAGCGCCACGACATGCACGCAGCGACGGCGGCCGGCACGGAGGCCGGCCAGCGACGGCTCAACGGCCCGCAGACGACCGGCCGCGACTACCGCAACCTGTCCGAGGCGCGCCATGCGATCCGCAGCGAGGACGACGTCGCCGTGGCGGTCCGCGACGGCACGCCGCTGATGGCCGACGTGCACCGACCGGACGCGCCGGGCCGCTTCCCGGCGCTGCTCGCGGCGTCCTGCTACCCCCGCCAGATCCAGAACAGCGGCGCGCCGCTCGGCTTCGTCGAGGCGGGCGCGAGTGACTTCTGGGTGCCGCGCGGCTACGCGCACGTGATCGCCAACGTGCGCGGCACCGGCGGCTCGGGTGGCACCTACCCGTGGCTCGACGCGACCGAGCGGCGCGATCTCCACGACCTCGTCGAGTGGACGGCCGCGCAGCCGTGGTGCGACGGGCGGGTCGGCATGATCGGGATCAGCTACTTCGCGATGACCCAGCTGGCCGCCGCGGCGGAGCGGCCCGCGCACCTGCGCGCGATCTTCCCGGTCGCCGGCACCGCCGACGTGTACGAGGCGGTCTGGCATCACGGGCTGCTGAGCGAGACGTTCGTCAACGGCTGGATCGCCGGCGTCGCCGGGCTCGCGGGCAAGGGCGACCGGCTCTTCCGCAACCGCCTCGTCGGACTCGCCGAGCGCGTGCTGCGCAACGAGCACGTGCACGCGCGCTTCGAGCACCTCAACGGCGAGGCCGCGCTGTCGGTCCTCGGCGGCGTGATGCGGATGCACTACGGCGCCTCCTGGGACGAGCTGTGGTCGGCCGTGACGACCGAGCATCCGACGCACGACGCGTACTGGGACGAGCGCGACCTGCTGGCGCACCTGGGCGAGCTCGAGATCCCGGTCTACCTCGGCTGCGACTGGGAGAACGTGCCGCTGCACCTGCCGAGCACCTTCGCGCTCTGGAAGGCGCTCGCGGGCCGCGCGCCGGTGCGCATGGGGATGCTCGGCAGGGGCGGCCTGACATGGCCGTGGGAGAGCCTCCACGTCGAGGCGCTCGCGTGGTTCGACCACTGGCTCAAGGATGCCGACACCGGGATCATGGACGGCCCGCCCGTGCGCTACTGGCTGCCGGGAGCGGAGGAGTTCCGCGAGGACGCCGACTGGCCGCCGGCGGCGAGCCGCCACGTCGCGCTCGCGCTGCGCTGCGACGGAGCGCTGGCCGTCGAGGAGGGCGCCGCGGGCGAGCGCGTCTACGCGTACGTGCCTCCGACGATCCGGCGGCCGAAGGGCGCGCCGGAGCCGGCGCTGCCGCCGTCGCTGACGTGGGAGAGCGCGCCGCTCGCCGGCGCCGTCGAGGTCGTCGGCGAGCTCGAGCTGGCGCTCGACGCGTCGACCTCGGCGCTCGACGTCGCGTGGATCGCGACGCTCCAGGACGTCGCGCCCGACGACGCCGTCACCGACGTGACGGCCGGCTGGCTGCGCGCGAGCCTGCGGGCCCTCGACGAGGAGGCGAGCCGCTCGGGCGCACCCGTCCTCCCCTGCCGCACGGCGCTGCCGGTGCCGATCGGCGAGGTCGTGCGCTACCGCATCCCGCTGGTGCCGAACGCGCGCCGCTTCGGGGCCGGCCACCGCATCCGGCTCGTGCTCGCGAGCAGCGATGCGGACGAGTCGCTGCCGGCGATCATGGGCTTCCGGCACGCTCCGCTCGGCGACGCCGCGCGCAACGCCGTGCGCTCGTCCTCGCGCCTGCTGCTGCCCGTGCTCGCGAGCGAGGACCCGGCGATCGGCTGAGGCGCGCCGGTCCCTACCCCGTCGCGACCCGCAGCGCGGGCTCGGCGCCGGCGCCCCGGTCCCACGGCCGCTGGAGCCGCAGCGCGGACAGGATCGCGCGCGTCGCCGGAGAGCGGTTGAGCGTGTAGAAGTGGATCCCGGGCGCGCCGCTGGCGAGCAGCTCGGCGCACTGGAGCGTCGCGTAGGAGACGCCCAGCTCGGCGACCGCCTCGGCGTCGTCGCCGCGCTGGTCGAGTGCGGCCAGCAGCGCCGGCGGGATGCTCGCCCCGCACATCGAGGTGAAGCGCTTGATCGAGGCCGTGTTCGTGATCGGCATGATCCCCGGCACGATCGGCACGTCGATGCCGGCCTCGCGCGCCGCCTCGACGAAGCGGTAGTAGACGTCGTTGTCGAAGAACAGCTGCGTCACGAGCACGCGCACGCCGGCGTCGACCTTCGCGCGCAGGTGCGCGAGATCGGTCGCGAGATCGGGCGCCTCCGGATGGACCTCCGGGTAGCAGGCGCCGACGAGGCAGAAGTCGTAGGCGCCGGCCGCCAGCTCGGTCAGCTCGCTGGCGTAGGAGAGGCCGCCCTCCGTCGCGACGAACCGATCCTCGCCCTTCGGCGGGTCGCCGCGCAGCGTCAGCACGTTCGAGAGCCCCGCGTCGCGCATCTTGCGCAGGTCCGCGTGCAGGTCCTCGCGGGTCGCGCCGACGCAGGTGAAGTGCGCCATCGCCTCGAGGCCGTGGTTCTCGCGGACGCGGGAGACGATCCCGAGCGTTCTCTCGCGCGTCGAGCCGCCCGCGCCCCAGGTGACCGAGACGAACGCCGGGTCGAGCGGCCGCAGCGCCTCGAGCGCGTCGAACAGGTTGCGCTCGCCCTCCTCCGTCTTCGGCGGGAAGAACTCGAAGGAGAAGACCGGATCTCCGCCCGCGGCGATGATGTCGTCGATCCGCATCGGGAGATCGTACCGGCGTCAGGCGGGCGAGCCGCTGAGCCACATCCCGAGGCGGCCCTTGGCGACGTAGCCGAGCCCCTCGTACAGCCGCTCGCCCTCGTAGCTCGACTGCAGCGTCGAGCTGCGCGCGCCGCGCTCGCGCGCATCGCGCAGCGCCGCGTGGAGCAGCCGCCCGGCGAGCCGCCGGCGCTGTGCGGCCGGCGCGGTCGCGACCCAGTTGACGATGCAGTCGCCGCCGTGGTCGAACGTCACGAGGCAGGCCGCCGGCGCACCCGCGACGCGTGCCAGGTAGCGGTGGAAGCGGCGGTCGCGCAGGCCCGCGAAGGCGGCACCGAAGGCCCCGGCGGGCAGGCCGTTCGCGTGCTCGTTGAGGATCGCGATCTCGAGCGCGTGCGGCTCGCGCACGAGCTCGAACGGCGGTGCGTCGGGATCGGCGGGGGGCTCCCGCAGCTCGTCCAGCGCGAGCCACATCGCCTGCGGCTCGTACTCGCAGAGGTGCCCGGCGGCGCGCAGCCGCGCGGCCGAGGCCGCGTCGCCCGGCGCCGTCCACACCATCCAGTGCGAGACGCCGGCAGCGCGGTAGAAGGCGGTCACGTCGTCGAGGTGCGCGGCGAGCGCGTGGGCCGAGTCGCAGATCACGCCGTTGACGATCGACTGCGTCGGCGCGGTCGGCGTCAGGAACGCGGTCGCGCCGTCGAGCTCGATCACGCGGCCGCCGGGCGAGATCGGCGCCTCGCAGCGGTAGAACTCCCGCATCGTCGCCATCAAGGTGGCGACGGCCTCCGCGCAATCAGCCCCGGCGCTCACACTGCCACCCAGCGCTCCGGGTCGCCGGGCTCGCGCCGCGCGGCGCCGATCACCTCGAGGTGACGCAGATAGCAGAGCGTCTCCGTCAGCAGCCAGGCGGCGGCGTGGATCTGCTCCGGCCCGTGGACGTAGGGCACGACCTCGTAGGCCGTCAGCGGCCTCCCTTCGATCGCGACCGCCGCGGCGGCGACCCGGTGGGCGACCAGCTCGCGGTTCGCGTCGATGTGCGCCTGCACGTCGGTGAAGGGGCGCGCGTGGCCGGCGAGGCAGAGCCGCGGCTGCGGGTCGAGCGCCTCGATCGCGTCGAGCGAGCGCAGGAACTCGCCGACGGGATCGGGCGTCCAGCCGTAGTCGAAGTAGAGCGAGATGCGCCCCAGCAGGTGGTCGCCGGAGAGCAGGATGCGGCGCTCGGGCTGATACAGGCAGACGTGCGACGGCGCGTGCCCGGGCGTCTCGATCACGCTCCAGTCGCCGAGGTCGGTCGCGACCTCGATCCCCGGCAGCAGCGCGAGGTCGGGATCGATCACGCGCGCTATGCCGGGCGGCTGCTCCTTCGCCATCTCGGCGTAGCGCCGCAGCGCGAGCTCGGGCACGCCGCTCTGGCGGCCGACCTCGAGCCGCCGCGCCAGCGCGTGGGCGGGGTCCTCCGCGCTGCCGGTCGCATGCTGGTGGTTGGGGTGCATCCACAGCTCGGCCCCGGTGCGGTCGACGATCGTCGCCGCCTGGCCGTAGTGGTCGGAGTGCGCGTGCGTGCAGACGACGAGGCGGATGTCGTCGACCGACAGGTTGACCTGCGCCAGCGCGCGCTCGAGCTGCGCGAACGAGTCGCTCTCGTGCAATCCGGTGTCGACCAGCACGATCCCGTCGCCCGCGCGTATCGCCCAGGCGTTGCAGTGCGGGACGCCGGGCCACGGAAGCGGCAGGCGCAGGCGCCACAGGCCCCCGAGGACGCGCTCGCCCCGGCCCAGCTCCCGCTTGCGCACCGGTTGCGACATCGATGGGGACATTAGTCGGCCGCGCGCCTCCGCGTGCGAGCGGCCGCCGGCACCCCGCCCGGGCCCTCCCCGCATCCGGTTAGGCTGGCCGCACCGTTCCCCCGGGAGGAGAAGCGCCGATGTCGCCAGCCACGAAGACCGCCGCAGCGGCAACCGCCGCGCGGGTCGCGCGCACCTACTTCGCCGCGGTCGCCGCGCGCGATCCGGAGGCGATGGCCGCCTGCTGGCGGCCGGGCGGGATCGACCGCCTCCACGGGCAGGCCGACCTGGTCGCGCCCGACGACGTGCGCAGCTACTTCACGCAGCTCTTCGGCGCCTTCCCCGACGCCGCCGTCGAGATCCTCTCGACGACCGCGGAAGCCGAGCGCTGCGCGGTCCGCTGGCGCTTCACGGCCACCTTCGCCGGACCCGGCACCTTCCAGGGCTTCGAGCCGAACGGCGCACGCGTGTCGTTCGAGGCAGTCGACGTCCTGCAGGTCGCCGACGGCCTCGTCGTCGGCAACGACGCGTACCTCGACGGGATGGAGGTCGCGCGCCAGCTCGGCCTCGTGCCACCGAGAGACTCCGGCCCCGACAAGGGCATGACCGCGCTGATGAACGGCCGCACGCGACTCGTGCGGCGGCTCGCGACCGGCCAGCCCGAGCCGATCGCGGACGGTGTCTGGGTCGTCCGCGGCGGGCTCCCGATGCGGACCATGAACGTCTACCTCGTGGCCGACGGCGACGGCGTCCTGCTGTTCGACGCCGGGATCGCGTCGATGACCAGCGGCCTGCGCGCGATCGGCGCGCGGATGGGCGGGATCACGCGCATCGTGCTCGGCCACGCGCACGCCGACCACCGCGGCGCCGCTCCCGGGCTCGACGCGCCGATCTACTGCCATCCCGAGGCGCGGGTCGACGCGGAGGGCGACGCCGGCGCGCACGCATTCGACCTCGGCAAGCTCGACGCGCACGGCCGCGCGCTGCTGCCGCGGCTGCTGCGCCACTGGGACGGCGGCCCGGTCGAGATCGCGGGGACGGTCGAGGAGGGCGACGAGATCGCCGGCTTCCGCGTCGTCGACCTGCCCGGCCACGCGCCGGGGCTGATCGGGCTCTGGCGGGAGTCCGACCGGCTCGCGCTCGCGAGCGACTGCTTCTACACGCTGGACCCGCAGACGGGGCTCAAGGGCGGCGCGCGCGTGCCGCACGCCGCCTTCAACCACGACAGCGCGCAGGCGGCCGACAGCATGCGCAAGCTGGCGGCGCTCGCGCCGGCGACGGCCTGGGCGGGCCACGCCGACCCGCTCACCGGCGACGTCGCCGCCCAGCTGCGCGCGGCCGCCGACGCCGGGCCCGCGGGGGCGTAGCCTTCTGCGGCGATGGGTCGCCGCAACCGCCAGCGCGAGAAGCTCGCCGCACCGACCTCGGACTACACGGATCCCGACGGCAACGTGCTGACGCTGCGCGGATCGATGACCCCGGCGACCCGGCGCGAGTACGCGGCGGTGCTCGGCGGCAACCGGCTCTCACGCGAGGACGCATGGCAGCGAGCGGTCGAGTTCCTGTTCGAGCGGCTGGCGGTGCGCTGGGTGATCGCCGCCGTCCCGCTCGAGCGCCAGAAGGAGCTGCTGGCGCGGCTGCGCTTCGCCTCGCAGGACGAGCGCGCGTGGATCCGCCGCGTCCTGCGCGAGCACCTGGCCGAGCACTTCCCCGACGTCGCCGCTCCATGACCGCTTGGACGAACCGCGACACCGACGCCTTCGCCGAGCTGCTGACGGGCTACTGCCTCGACGTGCAGCCGGGCCAGCAGGTGCTCGTACGCTCGACGACGCTGGCCGCGCCGCTGCTGAGTCCGCTGCAGCGCACGATCCTCGCGCGCGAGGCGTGGCCGCTGCTGCGCGTGGACCTGCCGGGCGAGGACGAGGCCTTCTTCGCGCTCGCGCGCGACGCGCAGCTCGACGGCTTCCCCTCGATCGCCCGCGCCGAGGCCGAGCAGGCCGACGCCTTCCTCACGATCCAGGCACCCGAGAACACGCGCGGACTGGCGGACGTCGACCCGGCGAGGCTCGCCCGCGTCACGCGGGCGCGGGCGCCGCTGAGCGAGCTGCGGCTGGCGAGACGGTGGTGCGGGACGCTGTGGCCGACGCCGGCCGGCGCGCAGCAGGCGGGGATGGGCAGCGAGCGGTTCGCCGCGTTCGTGCGCGGGGCGCTGCTGCTCGACCGCGACGATCCGGCGGCCGCGTGGCGCGCGCTCGGCGCGTTCCAGGCGGAGCTGATCGCCGGCCCGCTGGCGGACGCGCGCGAAGTGCGGATCGAGGCGGAGGGGACCGACCTGACGCTGTCGGTCGCCGGACGCACGTGGGCGAACTCCGATGGCAGACGCAACATGCCGAGCGGCGAGGTCTTCACGAGCCCGGTCGAGACCTCGGCGAACGGCGTGATCCGCTTCACCGTGCCGTCGAGTCCGCGCGGCGTGCTGGTCGAGGACGTCACGCTCTCCTTCCGCGGCGGCGAGGTCGTCGATGCCCACGCGGCGCGCGGCCAGGACTACCTCGACCGCACCCTCGCGACCGACGACGGCGCCCGCCGCCTCGGCGAGCTCGGCATCGGGACGAACCGCGGCATCACCCAGCCGATCGGCGCGATCCTCTTCGACGAGAAGATCGGCGGCACGGTCCACCTCGCGCTCGGCCGCTCCTATCCCGAGACCGGCGGCCTGAACGAGAGCGCCGTCCACTGGGACCTGATCTGCGACCTGCGCGCCGGCGGACGCCTGACGGTCGACGGCACGGTGGTGCAGCAGGACGGGGAGCTCCGCTAGCACGTCCGGCGAGCACCGTAACCCACTCTCCACCCTCAGTCCCGCACCCGCGCCAGGGTGAAGCCGTCGTAGCCCTTCTCCCCCACTGTCTGGATCGTCGTCGCCTCGACCCGCGGCTCGGCCGCCAGCAGCTCGTGGAAGCGCCGGGCGCCGAGCGCCCGCGGCTCGTCCTCGGCGTCGTCGGCGAGGGCGCCGCCGCGCACCACGTTGTCGCCGACGATCAGGCTCCCGGGGCGCGCGAGCCGGATCGCCCACGAGAGGTAGTCGGGGTAGCGGTCCTTGTCCGCATCGATGAAGATCAGGTCGAACGGTCCGGCGCCCTCGGCATCGAGCTGCGGGAGCGTGTCGAGCGCGGCGCCGACGCGCACCTCGACGCGGTCGGCCAGCCCGGCCGCTGCGACGTTCCCACGTGCGACCTCGGCGTACGCGGGGTTCGCCTCGAGCGTCACGAGGCGACCGCCGGCCGGCAGCGCACGTGCGAGCCAGATGGTGCTGTAGCCGGCCAGCGTCCCGAGCTCGAGGATCGTGCGCGCGCCGTGGATCCGGGCCAGCAGGTACAGCAGCTTGCCCTGCGGCGGCGTGACGGCGATCTGCGGCAGCCCCGCTGCGTCGGCGGCGGCGAGCGCCGCGTCGAGCAGGGGGTCGGGCCCGATCAGCAGGTCCGTCACGTAGCGGTCGACGGCGGTCCAGCGGTCGTCGATCATCGAGCTTCCGGGAGGGTCGGCGTGGGCGATCGGCATCATCATCGGCGATGACGGTCGAGCTGTGCCTGCACCATCGCCTGCCGTTCGACGCCGCCGGCCTGCTCGCCTACCTCGAGGCGCGCGCGATCCCGGGCGTCGAGGCGCTCGACCACGCGACCGCGACCTACCGCCGCGTGCTCGACCTCCCGCACGGCCCCGGCGTCGTCGCGCTGCGCCCCGAGCGCGACGAGATCGCCTGCCGCCTGCGGCTCAGCGACCCGCGCGACGCCGACGCCGCCGTCGTGCGCTGCCGCCGGCTGCTCGGCCTCGACGCCGATCCGGCCGCCGTCGTGGCGGCGCTCGGCGACGACCCGCTGATCGGCGCGCTCGTCCGCGCCGCGCCCGGCCGGCGTGTTCCCGGCGCCGTCGACGGCGCCGAGCTCGCGGTCCGGGCGGTGATCGGCCAGCAGGTCTCGGTCGCCGGCGCGCGGACGGTCGGCGGGCGCCTCGCCGCGAGCCTCGGCGTGCCGCTGCCGGAGCCGTTCGACGGCCTTGTGCGCGCGTTCCCGACGGCGGCCGCGCTCGCAGGCGCCGATCCCGAGCAGCTGCCGATGCCGCGCGCCCGCGCCCGCGCCCTGACCGGCCTCGCCCGCGCGCTCGCCGGCGGCGACGTCGTGCTCGATCCGACCGCCGACCCGGCCGACCGCGCCGCCGCCCGCGCGGCGCTGCTGGCGCTGCCGGGGATCGGCCCGTGGACCGTCGAGTACGTCGCGATGCGCGCGCTCGGCGACCCCGACGCCTTCCCCGGCACCGACCTCGTCCTGCGCAAGGCGCTCGTGCGGCTCGGCCACGCCGACGACGCCCGTGCGATCGCGGCGACCGCCGAGCGCTGGCGACCGTGGCGCGCCTACGCCGCCCAACACCTCTGGAGCAGCGCGCACGCCGCGCCGCCGTGAGCTCCGCGCGTGCTAATGATCCGCCGATGCTGGTCGACGAGATCCGCAGCGGCGCCGCCTGGGTCGCGCGGCAGGCGAGGCACGTCGTCGTCGAGACCGACCGCGTCGCCGCCTACGCGGCCGCCTTCCCGCCGCCCGCGCAGCTCCCCGGACTCGATGCCGAGGCGCACGTCGTCGACGGGCCGGCGGAGCTGCGCGCCGCCTTCTTTCTGACGCTCGACGCGATCAACTTCGGCTCCGGCTGGTTCCCGACGATCCGCAAGCGCGACGGCCGCTCGGGCTACTTCACGATCGCGCTCGGGCTGCGCGACCGCTTCCGCGGCGACGGGGCGTGGAGCGCCGAGCAGCTGCGCACGATCGATGCCGCGACCGTCGCCACGACGCTCGGGCAGGACCCCGAGCACGAGCTCGTCGCACTCTTCGCCCGCGCGCTGAACGACCTCGGCGCGCACGTCGCCGACGAGCACGGCGGACGCTTCCTCGGCGTCGTCGAGGCAGCGCGCGGCTCGGCCCCGGCGCTCGTCGAGCTGCTCGCCGCTTGGGACTGCTTCGACGACCGCTCGTCCTACGGCAGTCGCGAGATCCCGCTCTTCAAGCGCGCGCAGGTCGCAACCTCCGACCTCGCGCTCGCCGGCGCCGCCCGCCTCGATCGGCTCGACCGCCTGACGCTCTTCGCCGACAACCTGATCCCCCACGTCCTGCGCCTCGACGGCGTGCTGCGCTTCGACCCCGCGCTCGTCGCGCGGATCGAGGCGGGCGAGCTGATCGAGCACGACGCGCCGGAGGAGGTCGAGATGCGCGCCGGGGCGATCCACGTCGCCGAGCTGATCTGCCGGGCGCGGCCCGACCTGACGCCGCAGCTGGTCGACGGGACGCTGTGGACGAAGGGCGGCGGCGCGCGCTACAAGGCCGTGCCGCGACCGCGCTCCCGGTCGACGGCATACTGAGGACCCGTGTCGGTCATCGACGTCACCGACGGCGAGACGCTCTCGACCCCGCGCCTGCTGCTGCGCCGCTGGCGCGCGGACGACCTCGACGCCTATCACGCGCTCTGCGGCGATCCCGAGGTGATGCGCCACGTCGGCGCGGGCGTGCCCTACACGCGCGCCCAGAGCAGCATCAGCCTCGACGGCTTCCGCGCCCACTGGCAGCGCCACGGCTTCGGCCTGCTGGCCGCGGTCGAGCGCGACGGCGGCGCGCTGATCGGCATGCTCGGCGTTCAGCGCGCGGGCGAGCCGGGCGTCGGACCGGGCGACGTCGAGATCGGCTGGCGGCTGATGCGCTCGCACTGGGGTCGCGGGCTCGCGACCGAGGGCGCCACCGCCGTGCGCGACCACGCCTTCGGAGTGCTCGGCTTCGCCCGCCTCGTCGCCTTCTGCCGCCCCGCCAACCGGCCTTCGATCCGGGTCGCCGAGCAGCTCGGCCTGACGCCGGTCGCGACGCGATGCTGCCGGCGCGGACTGCCGCTGCTGATCCTCGCGCTCGACCACGCGCAGTGGCTGGAGCGGCCGGCGGCGGCGCGTTCGCCCGAGCCAGCCGGGTAGCGTCCGTCCCGTGCGCCTCGTCACCTGGAACGTCAACTCGCTGAAGGTGCGCCTGCCGCGTCTGCTCGAGTTCCTCGACGAGCACGCGCCCGACGTGCTCGCCCTGCAGGAGACGAAGACGGAGGCCGACGCGTTCCCCCATGCCGAGCTGGCCGCGGCCGGGTACCGCGCGGTCGACCACAGCGGCGGCCGCTGGGCGGGCGTCGCGTTGCTCGCCCGCGACGGCCTGGAGCTCGAGGCGCCTCAGCTCGGCCTGCCCGACGAGCCGACGCCGGAGGAGGCGCGCTGGGTCGAGGCGACGGTCGACGGCGTGCGCCTGGTCAGCACGTACGTCCCCAACGGCCGCGAGGTCGACAGCCCCTGGTACGCCCAGAAGCTCGACTTCCTCGCCGCCGCCCGACGACGCGTGCTGGCGCTGCGGGAGACGGGTGCGCCACTCGTCCTGGCCGGCGACATGAACGTCGCGCCCGCCGACCTCGACGTCTACGACCCGGCCGCCTTCGTCGGCTCGACGCACGTGACGCCGGCCGAGCGCGGGGCGCTCGCCGCGCTCGAGGAGACGGGCCTCGTCGACGCCTTCCGCCGCCTCCATCCCGACGAGGTCGGCTACACCTGGTGGGACTACCGCGCCGGACACTTCCACAGAGGCCTCGGGCTGCGGATCGACCTCGCGCTGCTCTCCACCGAGCTCGCCGACCGGCTCACCCGCGCGGGCATCGAGCGCCCGTACCGCAGAGGCACGAAGCCCTCCGACCACGCCCCGCTCGTCGTCGAGTGGGCTGACCGACCCCAGCGGAGCGCCTGACCGTCGAGCGGAGGCCGGCCCCCAGAGAAGCCGTCAGGCTTCTCTCGAGGGAAGCCGTCAGGCTTCCCCAGTCACAGGACGTGAACGCGCCCGCAGGGCGCGGCAGGCTAACGTGACCGGCGATGAGTCGCCGGACCAAGATCGTCGCCACCATCGGGCCTGCCTCGCGGGACCCCGAGGTGCTCGTCCGCATGGTCGAGGCGGGCCTCGACGTCGCGCGACTGAACTTCTCGCATGGTTCGCGTGACGAGCATGCCGAGAACGTCGGGCTCGTGCGGCAGGCCGCGAGCCGCGCGGGTCGTCAGGTCGCGATCCTGCAGGACCTGCCGGGCCCGAAGCTGCGCATCGGGCCGCTCAAGGACGACATCGTCGACCTACGCGTCGGCGACACGCTGACGCTCGACTGCGGCAGCGAGCAGCCCGGCGACATCGAGCGCATGTCGATCACCTGGGACGGCCTGCCGGGAGCGGTCGACGCCGGCGACGTCGTCTACCTCGCCGACGGCCGCATCCGGCTCTGCGTGACCGCCGTCCGCGAGGGCGAGGGCGAGGTCGACACGAAGGTCGAGATCGGCGGCCCGGTCGCCTCCCGTCAGGGCCTCAACATCCCCGGCTCGACGCGCGGCCTGCCGGCCGTGCCGAGACATGACCTCGAGCTGCTGCAGTTCGGCGAGTCGATCGGCGTCGACCTCGTCGCGCTCTCCTTCGTGCGCGAGCCGGAGGACGTGCTGAACGTCCGCAAGCACACGCGCACGCCGCTGATCGCGAAGATCGAGAAGCCGCAGGCGGTCGAGAACATGGTCGAGATCATCCGCGCCGCCGACTGCGTGATGGTCGCCCGCGGCGACCTCGGCATCGAGCTGCCGCTGGAGGACGTGCCGGTCGTGCAGAAGCGGCTGCTGAAGGTCGCCGGCCGGCTCGCGCGCCCCTCGATCACGGCGACCCAGATGCTCGACTCGATGATCACCTCCTCGCGTCCCACGCGGGCCGAGGTGACCGACGTCGCGAACGCGATCCTCGACGGCACCGACGCCGTGATGCTCTCGCAGGAGACGGCCGTCGGCGCCCACCCCGTGCTGGCGGTCGAGACGATGGCGACGATCGCGCTGCGGACCGAGCGCGAGCTGCCCTACGAGGAGTGGAACAACACCCGCGTGCGGCGCGACACCCGCGATCCCGCCTACACGATCGCCCACTCGGCCTGTCAGGCGGCCCACGAGCTCGACCTCGCCGCGCTCGTCGTGCCGACGCTCTCCGGGCGCTCGGCGCGCCTGATCTCGGCGAACCGCCCGAACGTGCCGATCTTCGCGCTCTCGCCCGGCAGAGAGACCGTTCGCCGCTGCGGACTGATGTGGGGCGTCGAGGCGGCCTCGATGCGGCGCCACGAGGTGACCGAGGAGCTGATCGCCGACGCCTGCCGCCGCGTCGTCGAGCTCGGCTGGGTCAAGCCCGGCGAGCGCGTCGGCATCACCGCCGGCCTGCCGAGCGGCCGACCGGGCACGACGAGCCTGGTCCAGGTCCAAGAAGTCTAGGCGCCGGTCGGCGTCGCCGGCTCCCTCGTTCCGCGGACGTACAGGTACCAGTACGACAGCGAGACGAACAGGAACGCGCCGACGAAGTTCCCCAGGAACGCGAAGGCCCAGTTCTTCAACACGTCGCCCCAGCCGATCCCCGGCACGTTGGCGAAGATCGCCGCCGGCAGGAAGAACATGTTCGCGACGACGTGGTCGAAGCCCAGCGCGACGAACGCCATGATCGGGAAGAAGATCGCGAGGATTCTGCCGCCGACGTCCTCAGCCGCGAGCGCCATCCAGACCGCGAGGCAGACGAGCCAGTTGCAGCCGACCGCGCGCAGGAAGATCTGCCAGTCGGTTTCCGTGATCGCCTTGCCGGTCGAGATTCTCCCGAGCCGGGCGAGGTCGATCGGCGCGGTCACGACGCCCGTCTTGACCGCCAGGAAGTAGGCGACGAAGATCGAGCCGGCGACGTTGCCGACCAGCACCCAGAAGAGGTTGAAGACCAGCCGCCCGACGCTGACGCGGCGGTCGAGCACGCCGAGCGGAACGAGCGCCATGTTGCCGGTCAGCAGCTCCGAGCCGGCGACGACGACGAGCACGAGGCCGAGCGTGAAGACGACGCCCGTGATCAGCGTCTGGACGCCGCCCCAGATCCGCGGGTCGAGGCCGGCGGAGGTGACGACCGCGAGGAGGCCGGCGAAGGCGATGTAGGCGCCGGCGAGGAAGCCGGCGACGAGTGCCTTGTCCCACGGCAGCGAGGCTCTGGTGGCGCCGGCAGCGACGCCGGCGCGCGCGATCTCTGGTGGGCTTCTGTACGCCATGCGGGTCAACCTCCTCTGTGTCGGATGTGCTCCCGTACCCCCGCAGCTTGCACTCGACGCACACGCTTGCCCGCGCCGGGCCGACCCGTGCGTCGGCTGACCACGCCGGTGTCTGGAATTCCGTGGGCCGGGTAGCGTGGCGCCGATGGCGAAGTACGCCGACCGCCCCTCGTCGTTCGAGTTCGTCCGGCGCCTGCCGCTGGTCGGCCGGGCGCTCGACTGGGGCATGGGCGACGCCGCCGCTTCCCCGGAGACGCGCAGAGCGGGCGCCCGCATCGCGGGCATGAAGGTGACAGAGTCGGTCTGCCCCTACTGCGCCGTCGGCTGCGGGCAGCTCGTCTACACGCGCGGCGGCGAGCTCGTCGACATCGAGGGCAACCCGCGCTCCCCGATCAACCAGGGCACGCTCTGCCCGAAGGGCGCCGCCTCACGGCAGCTGGTGCAGTCGCCGGGTCGCCTCACGAAGGTCAGATATCGCCGTCCCGGCGGGACCGAGTTCGAGGAGATCGAGCTCGAGCAGGCGATGGACATGGTCGCCGAGCGCGTGATCGCCGCGCGCGAGAACGGCTGGCAGGACCACGACCGGCGCGGCAACCGCGTCGACCGCACGCTCGGCTTCGCGCACCTCGGCGGGGCCACGCTCGACAACGAGGAGAACTACCTGATCAAGAAGTTCTTCTCCGCGATGGGCGCGGTGCAGATCGAGAACCAGGCCCGCATATGACATAGCTCCACGGTCCCCGGTCTGGGGACCTCGTTCGGGCGCGGCGGCGCCACCGACTTCCAGCAGGCCCTCCAGAAGGCCGACTGCATCGTGATCGAGGGCGGCAACATGGCCGAGGCGCACCCGGTCGGCTTCCGCTGGGTCATGAAGGCGAGAGAACGCGGCGCGAAGGTCTTCCACGTCGACCCCCGCTACGGCCGGACGAGCCAGATGGCCGACCACCACGTGCCGATTCGCGCCGGCACCGACATCGCGTTCCTCGGCGGACTGATCCGCCACGTGATCGAGACGGAGTCGTACTTCAAGGAGTACGTGCTCCATTACACGAACGCCTCGACGCTGGTCAACGAGAGCTTCCGCGACACCGAGGACCTGGACGGCGTCTTCTCCGGCTTCGATCCGGAGACCGGCCTCTACGACCGCAGCTCTTGGACGTACGAAGGCGGGGAGGTCGCCGCCGCCGCCGGCGTGCGGGAGCACTCGACGCAGGCGTTCGAGGGCAAGACCGGCGCCGGCATGCACAGCGGCGAGTACGTGCGCGACGACACGCTGCAGCATCCGCGCTGCGTCTTCCAGCTGCTCAAGCGCCACTACAGCCGCTACACCCCGGAGATGGTGCAGCAGATCTGCGGCATCTCCCCCGAGGACTTCCGCCTCGTCGCCGACGCGCTGGTCGAGAACTCGGGTCGCGAGCGCACGACCGCCTTCGTCTACGCCGTCGGCTGGACGCAGCACACCTCCGGCGTCCAGATGATCCGCGCCGCATCGGTGCTGCAACTGCTGCTCGGCAACGTCGGCCGCCCGGGCGGCGGCATCATGGCGATGCGCGGGCACGCCTCGATCCAGGGCTCGACCGACATCCCGACGCTCTACGACCTGCTGCCCGGCTACCTGCCGATGCCGCGCGCCCTCGAGGGCGAGCTGACGATGAGACAGTACGTCGAGAGCAACGGCGCGCACCGCGGCTGGTGGACGAACTTCGACAAGTACGCGGTCTCGCTGATGAAGGCGTGGTTCGGCGACGCGGCGACGGAGGGCAACGACTGGGGCTTCGGGCGCCTGCCGAAGATCAGCGGCAACCATTCCCACTACGCGACAGCGATGCGGATGCTCGACGGCGGCGTCGAGGGCTTCTTCGCGATGGGCCAGAACCCGGCCGTCGGCTCTCAGCATGCCGGCCTGCACCGGCGCGCGATGGCGAAGCTCAGATGGCTCGTCGTGCGCGACCTGACGGAGATCGAAACGGCCACCTTCTGGCGCGACGGGCCCGAGATCCAGTCGGGCGAGCTGAGAACCGAGGAGATCGAGACCGAGGTCTTCCTGATGCCGGCTGCCTCGCACGTCGAGAAGGAGGGCTGCTTTACGAACACCCAGCGGCTGGTCCAGTTCCGCGACAAGGCGCTCGAGCCGCCCGGCGACGCGCGCTCGGAGCTGTGGTTCATGCACCATCTGATGAAGCGCGTGAAGGCCCACTACGCCGGCTCCGAGCGCCCGCAGGACTGGCCGATCCTCAACGTCACGAGCGACTACCCGGAGCACGGCGAGACGCGTGAGCCCGACGTCGAGGCGGTGCTCAAGGAGATCAACGGCTACGAGGTCGCGACAGGCAAGGCGGTTCCCGGCTTCAACGACCTCAGAGGCGACGGCTCGACCGCCTGCGGCTGCTGGATCTACTCCGGGATCTTCAGAGACGACGTCAACCAGGCGCGCCGCCGGAACCCCGGCGACGTCCACGATCCGCAGGGCGGCTGGGTCTCGCCGGAGTGGGCCTTCGCGTGGCCCGCGAACCGCCGCGTCCTCTACAACCGCGCTTCCGCCGACCCCGCGGGCAGACCGTGGTCGGAGCGCAAGAAGTACGTCTGGTGGGACGCCGAGCAGGGCAGATGGACGGGATACGACGTGCCCGACTTCCCGATCGACAAGCCCCCCGACTATCGCGCCGACCCCAGATCGCTCGGGATGGACGCGATCTCCGGGGACGAGCCGTTCATGATGATGTCCGACGGCCGCGCCTGGCTCTACGCGCCCGGCGGTCTCAACGACGGACCGATGCCGACGCACTACGAGCCGATCGAGTCGCCCGTCCGCAACCTGCTCTATCCGCGCTTGAGAGAGGGCACCAACCCGGCCGGGATCAGGTGGGAGCGACCGGAGAACCCGATCAATCCGACGGACGACCCGCGCTTCCCGCTCGTCGCGACGACCTTCCGCCTGACCGAGCACCACACCGCCGGGGGCATGAGCCGGTGGCTGCCGTGGCTCTCGGAGCTGCAGCCCGAGATGTTCGCGGAGATCGACCCGCTGCTGGCCGCCAGACGCGGGATCGAGGACGGCGGCTGGATGGTGATCTCGACCGAGCGCGCCGAGATCGAGGCGCGGGCGCGCGTGACCGATCGCATGAGACCGCTGATGATCGACGGCCGCCCGCTGCACCAGGTCGCGCTGCCGTGGCACTGGGGCTACGGCGGCCCGGTCAAGGGCGACTCGGCGAACGACCTCGGCCTGATCTCGGGCGATCCGAACGTCTCGATCCAGGAGTCGAAGGCGTTCTCCTGCAACGTCCGCGCAGGCCGGCGAACGCGACCCACGACGATCCGGCTGGCCGGCGCGGCGCCGGCGCGGCCGCGCATCAGAGCGAACGAGGACGACCCGCCGGCGGAGAACCCGAAGGAGGCAGCCCGGTGAGCACGATCGCCCCGCCGACCGAGATCGCCGTCCACCGCGAGGGCGCGGAGCGGATGGGCTTCTTCACCGACACGACCGTCTGCATCGGCTGCAAGGCGTGCGAGGTTGCCTGCAAGCAGTGGAACGACCTGCCGGCCGACGGCTCGCGCTTCGTCAAGGGCGGCTCCTACGACCACACCGGGGAGCTGTCCGCCTCGACCTGGCGCCACGTCCGCTTCGTCGAGCTGCTCGAGCCGACGCCGCAGCTGCGCGACGAGGCGGCGGCCGCGCTGCGCGCGGGAGGTGGCGGGCAGGTGCCGGACATCCCCGCCGCGGGAGGCGGGCGGGTGGGCGAGCCCAGCGGCCCCAGCGGCGAGCCGTCCGTCGAGGAGCTCGCGAGCGCGGGCTCGGGCGTGACGGCGCAGGAGGTGCCGGACCTCGTCGCGATGGCGCAGGAGCAGGACGGCGATGGCGGCGTCGACGTCGCGGAGGCGGTCGCGAGAATGGGCGACTGGGTCTTCATGTCCGACGTCTGCAAGCACTGCACGAACGCCGGCTGCCTCGACGCCTGCCCGACCGGCGCGCTCGTGCGAACCGAGTTCCAGACCGTGGTCCTGCAGGCCGACGTCTGCAATGGCTGCGGCTACTGCGTCCCGGCCTGCCCCTTCGGCGTCGTCGACCGCGACGCGGACGACGGGCGCGCCGGCAAGTGCACGCTCTGCTACGACCGGCTCGAGGACGGACTCGAGCCGGCCTGCGCGAAGGCGTGCCCGACCGACTCGATCCAGTTCGGGCGCTACGACGAGCTCGTGGACATCGCCTCGCGCCGGGTCGCCACCCTGCACCGCCGCGGACTCGACGGCGCCTACCTCTATGGCGCCGGCGACGAGGGCGCGGACCAGCTGGCCGGCGGCCTCGGCGCGTTCTTCCTGCTGACCGAGCCGCCCGAGCGCTACGGCCTGCCGGCGCAGGCGGACTCGCCGATCCAGGAGAACGTGGTGCCGGCGACCGCCGCCGCCGTCGTCGCGGGCCTGCTTGCCTCCGCGGGCGCCGCCTTCGCGTTCGTGCGCGCCGCGCGCACGGTGGGCGAGCCGCCCTCGCGGCTCGGCCGCGCATCGCGACGGGGCCGGTGGTGAGGATGGACGACCGCGACGCCGAGCTGTCCCAGGGACCGCTGGAGCGCGGCACGCCGCCGCCCGCCGGCGTCGCGCCCGAGGAGGAGCCGCCGCGCACGAGTGCGGGTCGCGAGACCGCCTGGGTGGCGGACCACGACTCCACGACGCGCGACACGACCCCGGCGGTCGGGACGCCGGGCGCCCCGGCGTCGTGGCGGCGCGCGGTCGAGGGTGCGCACGTCGCGCTCGCGCGGCGCGGGTGGGGCGACGCGCGCTGGTCGTTCCTCTACCGGCGCGACGACACCGGCTACGCCGACGTCGAGCCGCGCGACGGCGAGGTCGCCGCCGCGAACCGGCGCGGCCGCGCCGCAGCCCTTCCCCCGACGGTCCAGGGTCCGTTCATCAAGCCGCCGGTCTGGACCTGGGAGATCCCGCTCTACTTCTGGCTCGGCGGGATCGCGTCCGGCTCGTCGTTCGTCGCGCTCGCCTGCGACGTCGCCGGCGACGAGCGCTCGGCGCGGATCGCCCGCCGCGTCGCGCTCGGCACCGTCGCCCCCGCGCCGCTGCTGCTGATCGCCGACCTCGGGCGCCCCGCCCGCTTCCTCAACATGCTGCGGATCTTCAAGCCGCGCTCGCCGATGAACCTCGGCGCCTGGGCGCTCGTGGCGTTCTCGACTGCCAACGCCGGGGCCGTCGGCGCCGACCTGCTCGGCCAGCGCCGCAGCGCGCGGGCCCTGGGCGGCGCGACGGCGCTGATCGGGGGCTATCTCGGCTCCTACACCGGCGTGCTGCTGGCCGCGACGGCGGTGCCGCTGTGGGCGCGCAGCCGCCTGCTGCTGGGCCCGATCTTCGTCGCCACCGCGACCGCGACCGGCGCCGCCGCGACCCGCCTCACACTCGTCGCGGTCGGCTTGCCGCACAGACACCCCACGCGACGTGCACTCGGGCAGCTCGAGACCGGCGCGATGCTGGTCGAGCTGGGCCTCTCGATGCTCAACGAGCGACGGCTGCACCACGCCGGAGACGCGATGACCGAGGGCCGCCCCGGGCAGCTCTTCACGATCGGCAGAACGGCGGTCACGACCGGCCTCGCGCTGCGGCTCATGCGCCGGCCTCTCGGCCCCGCCGCCCACCACGTCGGGAGCGGGCTCTACCTCGCGGGCGGGCTCGCGTTCCGCTACGCCTGGGTGGAGGCCGGCAAGGCCTCGGCGCGCGACGACATGGACGTCGCGCGGATGGCGCGCGGGACGCTCACGGTCGAGGACCAGCTCGGGGCGCCGATCGGCGGCGGGCGGACGCCCTCCAGCGCGCGCCGACCGCTCGCCCCCGGCATGAGGACGCTGCGCGGCGCGTGGGCGGAGGCGATGCGCCGGACGAGCCTGCTCGTCGAACGCGCGGTCAGGCGGGGCCGCTAGGGCTGCCGCGACCGGCCCGGTAGTCCCGCAGCGCGAAGCCGATCCCGACGACGGCCATCGCCACCAGCACGGCGACGGCGACGATCGCCGCCGGTGAGGCGAGGTTGTCGAGGCTGCCGCCGAGCGCGACGTAGGCGAACGCGCGCGGCGCGCAGCCGATCGCGGTCGCGGCCGCGAAGGCCGCCAGCGGCACGCGCGTCAGTCCGGCCGCGTAGTTGACGAGGTTGTACGGCATCACGGGCAGGATCCGTGCGTACAGGACGGCGAGGAAGCCGCGCGCGGCGATCCAGTCCTGCAGCCGCGCGACGCGGTGACCGGACAGCTCGTCGACCGAGCCGGCGCCGAAGCGCCGCGCGATGCCGAAGGCGAGGCAGGCGCCGAGCGTCGCGGCGGCGATCGCGCACGGCGTGCCGAGGGCGGTGCCGAACAGCAGGCCGGCCGCGCCGGCCAGCAGCGGCCCCGGCACGAAGGCGACCGTCAGCACCGCCGAGAGCGTGATGAACAGCAGCGGCGCGAGCGCGCCCGTGCCGTTGACCCAGTCGCGCAGGCGGGCGGCCGAGAGGCCGCCGCTGAGCGCGACGGCGGCGAACAGCGCGCCGATCAGCAGCGCCAGCAGGATCAGTCGCGCGAGGGCCCGCAGCGCCGCGGGCGAGCGCAGCGGCGATCCGGCGGGCGCTGACTCAGGCGGCGGCACCGGCGTAGAAGTCCGCCTCCTGGCGGCCCAGCTCGGTGACGGGTTCGTCGCCGTACATCCACTCGCGCGCGATCCGGTGCCAGTTGCCGCCCGCCCGCAGCTGCGAGAGCACCGCCAGCGTCAGCATCTCCATCCGCCTCCCGAAGAGGTGGTCGGGATGGATGTCCTGGTGGCGCATGTCGCGGAAGTGGCTCGAGCGCATGTCGGAGGACTCGATCACGACGCGCGTTGCGATCTCCGGCGTCAGCTGGACGTGCTCGTCGATCGTGTACCACCAGATCGAGTCCCGCACGTAGGACATGATCGCCGCGGCGTCGACCTTCTCGGGGTGCGGCAGGAAGCCGGAGGCGCCCAGCAGGTCCTTCAGCGTGTCGGCGTCGTCCTCGGTCACCGCGCGCTGGCAGGCGAGCTCCATCTCGACCGCCTCCGGAGGCATCCGCTTGAAGAGCCCGAAGTCGAGGAAGGCGATGCGCCCGTCCGGCTGGACGAGGAAGTTGCCCGGATGCGGGTCGCCGGAGAACTGGTGGTGGCGGTAGAGGCAGCCGAAGAAGAAGCGGAAGACGATCTCGCCGATGCGATCGCGCTCCTCCTGCGGGAGCTCCTTCAGCTCCTCGAAGCCCATCCCCTCGACGAACTCGCTGACGATCACGCGCTCGCGCGAGAGGCGCGTGACGACGTCGGGGACGACGATGAACGGGTGACCGCGGAAGATCCGCGCGAGCGAGCGCTGGTTCTGCGCCTCCAGCTCGTAGTCGAGCTCCTCGTCGATCCGCGAGCGGATCTCGTCGGCGATCGCCTTCGCGTCCATCCCCGGCGCGAGCCGCTTCACGAGCCGCATCATCAGGCCGAGGTTCTGCATGTCGGAGCGGACGGCGGCGGCGACGCCCGGGTACTGCACCTTGACGACGACGTCGCGGCCGTCGTGCAGCGTGGCGCGATAGACCTGGCCGATCGAGGCCGCGGCGATCGGCTCGTCGTCGAAGGTCGCGAAGACCTCGTCGATCGAGTCGTCGAGCTCCTGCTCGATCACCTTGCGCATGTCCTTGAACGCGACGGTCGGGGCGGCGTCGCGCAGGGCGGCGAGTCTCGCCTGGAACTCCTCGCGGTGCTCCTCGGGCACGAGCCCGACGTCGAGGAACGACATCACCTGCCCGAGCTTCATCGCCGCACCCTTCATCGAGCCGAGCGCGGTGACGATCTGCTCGGCGGCCTCGAGGTGGCGCCGCTCGAGCGCCGCGTCGCCCGACTCCTTCGAGCGCCCGACGTTGGCGGCGCGCGTCCCCGCCTGTCTGACCGCCTGTCCCGCGGCCAGCCCGCCGATTCTCGCGGTGCGAGCGACGCGTGAAGTCGGCATCTTGTCGCGCGCCATGGGTCCATCCTAGGCGGGCGCCGTCGCTGCCATGCTGACTGCCGATGAAGCGGGCGCCGGGGGAGCGCCCTTCGCTGCGGCTAGGCCGAGCTCTCCACTCTGGAGCCAGGAACGATGTCGTCGCGCCCGTCGGGCCAGCGGACCCACGCCTTGTGGCCGCCGTCGTAGTCGTCGCCGAGCAGGATCAGCGTCGCCGGCTCGCCGAGCGCCGTGCACGCGGCCGACCCCTCCGGGTCGAGCCCGCGCCAGATCCGCACGAAGCCGTTCGACTCGAGCTCGTCCGCGACCGTGGTCGGGTCGCTGTGGCCGGGATGGACCTCGGTCGCGGGCGGCAGCGTCAGCAGCGCGTCGAGCACCGAGGATCTGAGGTCGGCGTAGCTCGTGCTGTCGGGCGCGCGCACGCCGCCGACCGAGCCCTTGAAGAGCGTGTCGCCCGTGAACACATGGCCGTCGACGAGCAGGCTCAGCATCCCGCTCGTGTGCCCGGGCGTGTGGATCGGCTCGATCCGCAGGCCGCCCGAGACGATCGGCTCGCCGGGCGCCATCTCGCCGGTCGCATGCGGCACGAGCCCGCGCTCGTTCGCGTGGATCAGCACCGGCACGCCCGGGAAGCGCTCGAGCACCTCGTCCAGCGCCAGCACGTGGTCGTAGTGGTGATGCGTGAGCAGCACGTGCGTGAGCGTCAGCCGCTCGCGTGCGATCGCCTCGAACAGCGGCTCCATCGGGCCGCCGGCGTCGATCAGCACGGCGGAGCCGCCCGGCTCGTCGCCCAGGAGATACGTGTTCGTGAGGAAGCCGTCGGACATCGCGCGTTCGAGGATCATTCGCGGGATCCTACCCACGGGTACGCTCATCCCATGCCCCTCATCCACACCTGCTACCGGATCCTCGAGATCGAGCGGTCGGTCGCCTTCTACGAAGCGCTCGGATTCGCGGAGGTCCGGCGCATGCCGATCCGCGACGAGGCGATCAACGTCTTCATGAACATGCCCGGCGACGGCGACGCCCCGCGACTCGAGCTGACCTACAACGTCGGCCGCGAGGAGCCCTACGAGCTCGGCAGCGGCTACGGCCACATCGCGATCACCACGCCGGACCTCGACGGAACGCTCGCGCAGCTGGCGGAGCAGGGGATCGCGCCGGAGAAGCCGCCCTACCGGATCCGCGAGGGCGGCTCGCGGCTCTGCTTCGTGCGGGATCCGGACGGCTACCGCGTCGAGATCGTGGAATCGGCCTAGCGGTGGAATCGGCCTAGCGTTGGAATCGGCTGGCGGTGGAATCGGCTGGCGCCGATTCCAATGCGGGTTCGGCTACGCCGAACCCGCGGGTGGTGCCCGCGGCTGGACCGATTGGCCGGGCTCGCGCTACGCTGCGAGGGAGCGATGGCGGACACGAGCAAGATCGCGAAGAACCTGCAGCGCTTCGCCCAGGCGATCGCCGCGCACGACCGCGAGAACCCGACCCACACGGCGTACGGCATCGGTCTCGCGCACTTCGACCTCGAGCGGCTCGGGCTCGACGAAGGCGAGGAGATCCTGCCTGGCATCACGATCCACGCCGACAGCGGCGGGACCGGGAACTTCCGCGTGCTCTGCGACGGTCAGCACGACGAGGACAAGCGGGAAGTCGCCGAGGACGAGGTCGTCGAAGCGGTCGCCACGACGTCGGTCGGCGGCGATCCCGTCGAGCGCCGCTCGTTCAACTAGCGCCGTCGACGTCGAAGACGATCGCGACGACCGTCCAGACGCGGCCCGAATCCGCGCCCGCGACCGCGAGACGCCGCGCGCTGTCGCGTTCGATCCGCGCGATCTCGCCGAGCCAGCGGAGCTGCTCGGCGTCGAGCTCGGCGCGGCCCTCCTCGTCCAGCGCGATCGTGCGCTCCTCGACGCGCGCGGCGGACGTATCGAAGCCGCCGGCCGGGAGCATCCGTAGCGCGTCGGCGAGCGCCCGCGACGCGGCGGCGGCGGTCTCGCGCACATGGCCGTCCTCCCTCGGACGGCGCGACGCCGCGCCGAGGGCCTCCCGCGCGCGGTAGTGGTGCTCGACCGCGCCGCGCCGCTGCGTGCGCGTCGCCAGCTCGATCAGGCCGAGCGTCTCGAGCCGCCGGACGTGGTAGCTGATCGTCCCGAGCGGGACCTTCAACTCGTCCGCCAGCTCGACCGGGCTGGCGAGCTCGCGGTCTCGCAGGACGGCGAGGATCCGCACGCGCGTCGGGTGCCCGAGGGCCTTCACCACGCGCGCGTCGATCGTCCGGATGCCGGTCGGCATGGCGCGGGCCTCTCCGTCGTTCAGCGCGAGGTGTCCGGCAACTCGCCGGGTGCGCGTTGCAGGATCTCGTCCACGAGGTCGGGTTCGAGCCGGGTGACGGCGACGATCCGCTCCACCGGCATGCCGGCCGCGCGACCGGCATGGACCTGCTTCGCGAGCGCGATCAACGCGCCGCGCAAAGCTCCTGAGTCGGTCCCGGCGCGGACCTGCGGGCGCCCGCCGCCGCGATGGACGGCGCCGTCGACGGCCGCCCACCAATCGAGCGCGCGCTCGAGCAGGAGCCGCTCCTGCCACGGCCAGCTGCGGTCCTCGTCGCCGCGCGGCCCGTGCACGAAGTCACAGCAGACCCCGGGCCGTCTCCTGGCCGCCTCGCCGCCGGGCCGGGTCCACCGCCCGCAGCGCGACGACGGCGGCCCCGGTGTGGATGCCCCACACCAGGGCCGCCGTCCAACTCGCACGTACGTTCCTGCCCGGGACTAGCAGCGCTCGGCCGGCGCAGGGAACGATGCCTTCTCGGCACGTCCGCGCACGATCCTGGGAGCACGCCCGGAGGCACGCGGCGGTCGCCGGGGGAAGGGCGAGCACCGGGTCGGGGACGGACAGGTGTACGGCGAGAGGGTCATCGCGACTCGCATCCTCTGGCGCGTCGGGGCTGCCGACAACCCCATGCCCGATTGTTCAGTTCTGAATAGGTGTGCGGCTAATAACAGTTATCTAGTCTAAAGCCGGGGGGCCGGGATGCCCGCCCGCCGGGCGACGCGGGCGGCGAGCGCCTCGATCGTCGGGGACGAGAGCCCGTGGCGCGCCCCCGCGCGCAACACCGCGCCCGCGATCGCGTCGAGCTCCGGCGTGCGCCCGGCGGCGATGTCGCGCCGCATCGAGCTGCCCAGCTCGGCATGGGCCTCGTCGAGCTCCGTGAGCGTCGCCTCGGGATCGGCGGCGGCGCCCTCGGCGCGCGCGATCGCCGCTGACTCGTCCACGCACGCCTCCAGCTCGGCGCGCCGGCTCGGGTCGTCGCGGATGGCGCCGAGCGGCAGGTCGTAGGCGCTCGTGGTGAGGGCGAGCGCGTTCAGCCGCAGCAGCTTGCTCCAGAGCACGTTCGCCTCGCCGTCGACGAGCCGCGCAGGGACATCCGCCTTGTTGAGCGTGCCGACGAGCGCGGCCAGCCGCTCGCGCGGCGCCGGGTCGTCGGAGGCGACGTCGATGCGCAGGAACGGGCTCGTCTGCTCGACGTGCCGGGGCGCCGTCCGGTCGGCCTCGATCCGGATCGTGCCCGCCACCGCGGAGACGCCGAAGCGCTCGCGCAGGACGGCGACGTGGTCGAGGCCGTTCAGCAGCGGCACGACCACGCCGGGGTCGGCCTCGATGCGCGTGAGCGCCTGCTCGAGCGCGGCGGCCTTGGTGGCGACGAACAGCACGTCGACGGGCTCCGTCAGCCGCGCGGTGGCGGCCGGGCGAGCGGTGAAGTCGCCGAGTCGCCTGCTCTCGAGCTCGATGCCGTCGCGCGCGATCAGCGCGGCCGTCTCCTCGCGGGCGACGACCGTCACCGCCTCGCCGGAGCGATCGAGCGCGGCGGCGAGGAAGCCGCCGACGCCGCCGGGGCCGAGGATGCCGAAGCTGGTGGGCATCCCCCGACCCTAGATGATCGATTCCCCGCGCAACGGGGCGAATCGACCCGCTCGAGGGCTTGGCGGCCCGTTCGGCGGGTCGAGGAGGACGCCGGGGTTGAGCACCCCGGCGGGGTCGAGTGCTGTCTTGGCGGCTCGCAGCGCGGCCGCGAACGGCTCCGGCCGCTGCTGGTCGTACCACGGGCGATGGTCGCGCCCCACGGCGTGGTGGTGGGTGATCGTGCCGCCGCCGGCCAGGATCGCGTCCGAGACGGTTCGCTTGATCTCGTCCCACGTCTCCAGCTCGGCGCCGCGTCGCACCGGCGCGAGGACGGTGAAGTACGGCGCCGCGCCATCGGAGTAGGCGTGCGTGATGCGGCAGGTGACGATCGCCGTGCCGCACAGCTCGACGGCGGCCGCTCGCGCCGCCGCGCGCACGTCGGCGACGAAGGGCTCGAAGCGATCCCACGGGACCGCGGTCTCGAACGTCTCCGACAGCACCCCGATCGAGACGAGCACGTCGCGCAGGTAGGGCGCGCGCAGAAAGGCGGCCCGCCAGCCGCCGACCGCGCCGGCACGGGCGCCGTCCGCGCCGGCCGCGGACGCCTCCCACCGTCCACCGTGCTCGGCGCACACCCGCAGCGCGGCCGTCAGCCGCGCCTCGACGGGCTCGAAGGCCGACTCGAAGCCGAGCATCAGCAGCGCCGCGCTGCCGTCGCCGGCGAGCGTCAGCGCCGCCTCGCGCGCGTCCAGCAGCCGGCAGTTCTCCGGGTGCAGACCCGACTGCGCGAGCGCGCGCACGGCGCGCGCGCCGGCGCCGAAGCCGGCGAAGCGGACCGCCCGGCTGGCGCGGTGGCGCGGCGGAGGGCGGAGCCGCACCCACGCCTCCGTGATCACGCCGAGGGTGCCCTCGGAGCCGAGCAGCAGGCGGTCGGGGCTCGGCCCGGCGCCCGATCCGGGCAGCCGGCGTGACGCCCACACGCCGGTCGGCGTGATCGCACGGACCGCCGCGACGAGGTCGTCGACGTGCGTCGCGAGCGTCGCGAAGTGGCCGCCGGCGCGGGTCGCGATCCAGCCGCCCAGCGTCGAAAGCTCGAACGACTGCGGGAAGTGGCGCAGCGTCAGCCCGTCCGCCTTCAGCTGCGCCTCGAGCGCGGGGCCGAGCACGCCGGCCTGCACGCGCGCCGCGGCGGAGGCCTGATCGACCTCGAGCACGCGATCGAGCGCGGTCACGTCGAGCGTGACGGCGCCCTCGAAGCGGTCGCCGACGCGGGGCTCGACGCCGCCGACGACGCTCGTTCCGCCGCCGAACGGGATCACTGCGGCGCCGGCGTCCGCGGCCCAGGCGAGCACGCGCTCGACCTCGGCCTCCTCGCGCGGGCGCGCGACGACGTCGGGCGGGTGGTCGATCCGCCCGCGGAACGCGCGCACCACGTCACGGTAGGCGCGCCCGTAGGCGTACCGGACGCGCGTGTCGCGGTCGCTCGCGCAGATCGACGCGAGGTCCGCGGGTGCAGCCAGGCGCGGCGGCGGCAGCTCGATCGCCGCCAGCGCGACCGCCGGCTCCGGCTCGCGCTCGCCGAAGCCGAGGTGCTCGACGAGCGGCCCGGCGGCGGCCCGCAGCTCGGCGAGCGAGGGTTGCTCGTCCTCCCAGCCCCAGCCCCAGTGGTTGCGGACGCGCGCGCTCACGGACGCGAGTCTTGCAAGCCGTGGCGGCGGGGCGCGCCGGCTGCATTAGCCTTGTGCCATGTCTTCCCTGCCGCCACTGCTCGCGCGCGGGCCGTGGTCGCCCGACCAGGTCACCTCCGCGTGGCGCTCGGAGCCTTTCGAGCCCGACCCGGCCGAGACCGCCGCGGCGGACGCCGCGCTCGCGCAGCTGCGCCAGCGTGGCTCGCCGAGCCACGACGGGCTCGCCGCCCGCCTGGTCGACTTCGAGCAGCGCGACGGCGGACTCCACCTCGAGCTGCAGCCGGCCCGCTGGTCGCTGCGGCTGGTCGGCAGCACGGCCGCGCGCAGCGTCTCGGTGCTGTGCGTCGTGCGCGATGCCGAGGGCCGCTGGCTCGCCGGCCGCCGCGCGCCGTGGCTCGCCTCCTGGACCGGCCGCTGGACGCTCGGCGCCGCCGGCGCCGTCGAGGTCGACGAGCAGCCGGTCGAGGCGATGATGCGCGAGCTGCAGGAGGAGTGGTCGTTGACGCCGGCCGCGCTCACGATCGAGGCGCTCGCCGGCACCCCCAACGGACTCGTCCACCTCGTCGGCATGGCGTGGCTCGCGGAGGGCGCCGAGGCGGTCCGCGACGACGAGCACGACGCCCACGCGTGGTGGCCGGCCGACGTCGCGCGCTGGCCGTCCGAGGCGGACGACGTCGTCCGGCGGATGGCCTCGCTGCTGAGATGAGGAGCTTTCCCTCGTTCGCGTTCCTGCGCACGGTCTCGTTCGTGCACTCGGCGGTCTACCTCGCGCTGCTCGTGTTCTGGCTGGTGCCCGGCCTCGCGGTCGAGACGACGATCTGCGGCTGGGCGCACGGGATCCTCTGGATCTTCATGTCGTTCGCCTGCATCGCCGCAGCGCGGCGCGGGACGATCCCCTTCTGGCTCGCCGTGGTCGTCGCCGTGATCGGCGGCGTGGGACCGTTCGCGGGAACGATCGGGTTCGTCGTCGAGCAGCGCCGACGCGCCCATCCGGCCGCCGGCGTGAACCGCGCGCGCCGGTGACCGATCGCGGAGCAATGGTCCGGCGCCACGAATCGCTATTGTCAGGCGACAGGATGTCGGTCGATACCACGGTCCAGGTCGTGATGCCCCAGATGGGCGATTCGGTTGCCGAAGGAACGGTGCTCGAATGGCACAAAGCTGAGGGCGACTCCGTCGAAGTCGACGAGACGATCGTCGAGATCTCGACCGACAAGGTCGACGCCGAGGTCCCCTCCCCCGCCTCCGGCACCGTCGTGAAGATCGTCGCCACCGAGGGCGACACGGTCTCCGTCGGCAGCGTCCTCTGCGAGATCGCGCCGACCGGCGGCGCGGCCGGGAACGGCAACGGGAACGGCTCGAGCGCCTCCGCGACGGCCGCCGCGGGTTCGGCGCCAGCCGAACCCGCAATGGAATCGGCGCCAGCCGATTCCACGACGATCGAGATCGTCATGCCGCAGATGGGCGAATCGGTCACCGAGGGCGTCGTGCTCGAGTGGACCCGCGAGCCGGGTCAGACGATCGAGGTCGACGAGACGATCGTCGAGATCTCGACCGACAAGGTCGACGCCGAGGTGCCGGCGCCCGCGAGCGGCACCGTCACCGAGCTGCTGGCAGCCGCCGGCGACACCGTCACCGTCGGCCAGGTCCTCGCGCGCATGAGCACCACCACCGGCGGCGCGTCCGCCGCGCCCCGGGGGCCCGGAGGTTCGGCGCCAGCCGATTCCACGGCGCCAGCCGAACCTCCAATGGAATCGGCGCCAGCCGATTCCACGGCGCCAGCCGATTCCACGCCGATCGCGCGCCGCGCGGCCGCCGTCCACGGCGTCGCGCTCGACCGCGTCAGCGGCAGCGCCCGCGGCGGCCGCATCACGAAGGCCGACGTGCTCGCGGCCGCCAACGGCGGCGGCGGCTCGCCTGCGAACAGAGCGGTGACCGCCGCGGAGAAGCCGGCGGGCGCGACGGTCATCAGAGGCGGCGCGGCGATGCTCGCCAGATACATGGACGAGAGCCGCGCGATCCCGACCGCGACCTCCTTCCGCACGCTCACCGTCACGACGCTCGACGCGCGCCGCAAGCAGCTCAGAGCCGGCGGCGTGCGCGCCTCCTTCACCCACCTGATCGCCTACGCGATCGCGCAGGCCACCCGGGACCTGCCCGTGATGGCCCACCACTTCGCCGAGCTCGACGGCAAGCCGCACCGCATCGACGACGGCGCCGTCAACCTCGGGCTCGCAGTCGACGTCGAGAAGAAGGACGGCTCCCGCACGCTGATGGTCCCGGTCATCCGCGGCGCCGACACGCTCGACTTCAAGGGCTTCCTCGACGCCTACAACGCGCTCGTCGAGAAGGCGCGCACGAACACGCTGACCGCCGACGACCTGACCGGCGGCAACGTCACGCTGACGAACCCGGGCGGCATCGGCACGATCGCCTCCGTCCCGCGCCTGATGGTCGGCCAGGGCACGATCGTCGCGACCGGCTCGATCGCCTACCCCGTCGGCCTCGGCGCGGTCGGCGAGATGATCGGCGCGGAGAGAGTCATGTCGATGACCTCTACCTACGACCACCGCATCATCCAGGGGGCCGAGTCGGGTCGCTTCCTCCAGCGCATCGAACAGCTGCTGCAAGGCGAGGACGGGTTCTACGAGGACGTCTTCGCCGCGCTCGGCGTCGCGCTGCCGGCGCTGCCGCCGCCGCCCGCGCCGGCCGCCGCGGCGGCGGTCGCCC
>JAOPZA010000201.1 GCA_025964325.1 Conexibacter sp. | reverse complement strand
CGCGGCCAGCTCGCCGGCGTCGCGGAACGGCCCGCCGGCGCGGCGCGCGGCGACGAGCGCCGCCGCGTCGTCGGCCTGCACCCCGCGCACGTAGCCCAAGCCGATGCGGATGGATGGCGGCGGCGATGAAGGGACCGCCACGGCCGCGGGATCGGCGCCAGCCGATCCCGCAATGCAATCGGCGCAGCCGATTGCACCGCCAGCCGATGACACACACTCCACCTCGCTGGCGTTGACGTCCGGCGGCAGGATCTCGAGCCCGCGCCGCTGCGCCTCGTGCACGAGCGCGTCGGGCGGGTAGAAGCCCATCGGCTGCTCGTTCAGCAGCGCGCAGAGGAACTCGGGCGCGTAGTGCACGCGCAGCCACGTCGACTGGTAGGCGAGCAGCCCGAACGCCGCGCCGTGCGCCTTCGGAAAGCCAAAGCCGGAGAAGCCGCGGATCATCGCGAAGACCCGTTCGGCCAGCTCCGGCGCGACGCCGTGGGTCGCGACGGCACCGTCGACGAACCCCTGGCGGTGCATCTCGATCGCCTGCTCCGAGCGCTTGCGGCTCATCGCCCGCCGCAGCCCCTCCGCGTCCCCGGGCGAGAAGCCGGCGAACGCCATCGCGACCTCGATCACCTGGTCCTGGAAGATGATCGTGCCGAGCGTGTCCTTCAGCGGTCCCACCAGCGACGGGTGGTCGTAGGGCACCTCGTAGTCGGGCTCGACGCGCATCCGCTGGCGCCGCTCGATGTACGGGTTGACGGCGCCCCCCTGGATCGGGCCCGGCCGCACGATCGCGACCTGGACGGTGAGGTCCTCGAGGTTCTCGGGGCGCGTGCGCAGCAGCGACGCCATCTGTGCCCGGCTCTCGATCTGGAAGACGCCGACCGTCTCGGCCTTCTGGATCGCGTCGTAGGTCGGTCTGTCGTCGTAGGGGATGCGCGAGAGGTCGATCCGCTCGTTGCGCGTCCGCGCGATGCTCTCGACCGCGCGCTCGACGGCCGACAGCATCCCGAGCCCGAGCAGGTCGATCTTGAGGAAGCCGGCGTCGGCGCACGAGTCCTTGTCCCACTGGACCATCTGGCGGCCCTCCATCGCGGCGGGCACGATCGGGCAGCAGTCGACGAGCGGACGCGTCGCGACGACCATCCCGCCGGAGTGCTGCGAGAGGTGGCGCGGCAGGCCGTGCGCCTCGTCGGCCAGCCGCGCGAGCCACGCCCAGCGGCCCGCGCCCATCCGCTGGTCGCCCAGCGCGGCGGCGACGTCCTGCGCGACGTCGCGCGCCGACCAGCCCTCCGAGCCGCGTGCGACGCGCTCGATCTCGCCCGGCGGCAGGCCGAGCGCCTTGCCCAGCTCGCGGATCGCGCCGCGCGCGCGGTAGGTCGGGAAGGCGGCCACGAGGGCCGATCTCTCCTTGCCGTAGCGCTGGTGGATGCGGGGGATCAGGACCTCGCGGATGTCGCGCGGGAAGTCGAGGTCGATGTCCGGCAGCGCCTTCAGGTCCTCGTTCAGGAAGCGGCCGAGGAACAGCTTGTTCTCGATCGGGTCGACGTGCGAGAGGCCGGTCAGGTAGCAGACGATCGAGGAGACGGAGGAGCCGCGGCCGCGGCCGGGCGGCAGCACCGCGCGCGCGGAGTCCGGCCCGCGCACCTCGACCGCGACCTCGCGCGCCAGCTCGAGCATGTCGCCGTGCAGCACGAAGAAGCCGGCGAGGCCGAGTCTGTCGATCAGCCCAAGCTCCTCCTCCAGGCGCACGGCGGCCTCCGCCTGCCGTCTCGCCGGCCGGTCGGCGTAGCGCTCGAGCAGGCGCTGCTGGCAGAGCCCGGCGAGCGTGCGGATCGCGGTCGCGTCCTCGGCGCCGGGGTAGCGGTAGCCGAGGTTGCGCGTGAGGTCGAAGCGGAGGCGGCCGGCGAGGCGGTCGGTCTCCGCGACCGCGTCCGGGTGGTCGGCCGCGAAGCGCGCCGCCATCGCCTGGGGACTGGCGAGCACGTGGCTGAAGTTGCCGCGGCGATCGGGCTCGGAGGCGTCGAGCGTGGTGTGGCGGCGGACGGCGACGAGCACGTCCTGCAACGGTCCGCGCGAACGCGCGTGGGCATGGACGTTGCCGCTCGCGACGCAGCGCAGCTCCAGCTCGCGGGCGAGCTGCTCGAGCCGGCGGTTGCGCGCGCGGTCATCGCGCAGGTAGGGCCGCTGCAGCTCGACGAAGAGTCCCTCGCGCCCGAAGGCGTCCCGCAGCACGCGCAAGGAAGCGAGGTCGTGCACGCCGTGGGTCGCGCAGCCGCTGAGGCAGACGAGCCCCTCGGCGTGCGCGCAGACGGCGGCGAGCGGGACGGAGGGCTGAGTCGCCTGGCGCGTGCGCACGCTGCGCTTGCGCATCGAGGCGGGCGGCAGCGTGGCGGCGGCGGCGAGCGTGTCGACGACGTCCGCGCCCTCACCGTCGTCAGCGCCGGCGCGGCGGCGCGCGTTCGGCCCCCGACCACCGGCCCCCCCGCGGCCTCGCCGACCCGCGCCGCTCGTGCCGATCTCGGGGCCGCCGCCGCGGAGCGCACCGGAGGCAGGCGTCCCCGCCTCCGGTCCCCCGACCGTCGGTCCCCCGGCCGACGGGCGCTCCCTCGACGCGCGCGGGCCGGCGGGGCCCGTGCGCGCGAGCGTGGTCGCCGGCTCGATCGGATCCCCGCGCGTGTGCGCATGGCCCTCCGTGATGAGCTGGCAGAGATTGCGCCACCCCTGCGCGCTCTCGACGAGCAGGGTGAGGTGGCGGCCGTCGTCGAGCGTCAGCTCGACGCCGTGGATCGCATGCAGCCCGAGCGCCTTCGCCGACTGCGCGAACTCCATCGCGCCGCAGACGTTGTCGTGATCGGTCAGCGCGAGCGTGTCGTAGCCGAGCTCCAGCGCAGCCGGCACCAGCTCGTCGGGCAGCGAGGCGCCGTCGAGGAACGAGTAGGCGGAGTGGCAGTGGAGCTCGACGTAGGACACGAACACATGTTCGCACTCGACGCGGATGGAGACGAATCTCAGGCGGGACGACCTCAGCGCGCCGCACCCTCGCGCCGACAAGGGAAACGTGCTTGACAAAAATAGTTGTCGGTGAGAAGGTGCGCCCATGCACGACGTCACCGTCATCGACGACCCGGCCGCCGCCGAGGCGTCGCTCGATCCGATCCGCGCCCGCCTGCTCGCCGAGCTGGCCGAGCCCGGGTCCGCCAGCACGCTCGCGGCGCGCGTCGGGCTCACCCGCCAGAAGGCGAACTACCACCTGCGGGCGCTGGAGCGCCACGGCCTCGTCGAGCTCGTCGAGGAGCGCCGCAAGGGCAACTGCACCGAGCGCGTGCTCCAGGCGACCGCCGCGTCCTACGTGATCTCGCCGACGGCCCTGTCGGCGGTCGCGCCGGACCCGTCACGTGAGCCGGACCAGCGCTCCGCGCGCTGGCTGCTCGCGGTCGCGGGGCGCCTGGTCCGCGAGGTCGGTGATCTGATCACCGGGGCGAGCGCCGCCGGCAAGCCGCTCGCGACGCTCGGGATCGACAGCGAGGTGCGGTTCGCCTCCGCGAAGGACCGGGCCGCGTTCGCCGTCGAGCTGGCGGACGCCGTCAACGGCCTCGTCGCGAAGTACCACGACGAGGCCGCCGCCGGCGGTCGTCCCCACCGGTTCGTCGTCGCATTGCACCCAACCGTCACGAACGACAAGGAGCGCCAGCCATGAGCCGCGCATTCGAGATCACCCGCGAGGTCGACCTGCCCGCCGCCCCGGACGACGTCTGGACCGCGATCACTGCTCACACCGCGGCCTGGCAGTTCCCGACGGGGATGGAGATCCCCGCCGGCGCCGCGCCGCCCGAGGGCGGGGCGGGCGGGCCGTTCTCCACCTGGGACCCGCCGCACCGCCTCGTGATCCGCATGGAGTCCCCGGACGGGACCTTCAACGCCCTCGACTACGCGATCGAGGCCCGCGAAGGCGGCACCGCGCACCTGCGCTACGTCCACAGCGGGATCCTCGCCGACGAGTGGGAGGACCAGTACGACGCCATCGGCGCCCACACGGACTTCTACCTCCACACCCTCGGGCAGTACCTCGCGCACTTCGACGGCCGCCCGGTCACCTACGTCGGCCAGCCGTCGTCCGGGATCGAGGGGCCCGAAGCCGCCGGAACGCCGGACGCGATGGATGCGCTGCGCGGCGCCCTGGGCGTCTCCTCGGACGCGGCTGTCGGCGCTGCGGTCCACGCGCCGCTCGGCGACGCCGGCATGCTCGACGGCGTCGTCGACTACTCGACGCCGGAGTTCCTCGGCGTCCGCACCGCCGACGGCCTGTACCGCTTCTTCGGGCGCAACCACTTCGGCAGCGTGGTCGGGATGAGCGCGCACCTGTTCGTGGATGGCGTCGACGCCGCGGCGCGCGAGGCGGCGCTCAAGACGTGGCTGGACGGGCTGTACGCGTAGGGAACGTCAACGGCGGCGGCGGACGACGCGGCCGGTCATCGCGCCGCGATCCGCGCCGGCGGCGCCGTGCCGGCGGGCGCGGGACGCGGGCGCAGCTCTACGCGGAAGGCCGCGCCCTCGCCGGGCGGGCTCGTCGCCGTGACGGTCCCGCCCATCGCCGCCGTCAGCTGCTCGACGAGCGCGAGGCCGAGGCCGGAGCCGACCGGCCGCTCCCGCGGAGAGCGGTCGTGCAGGTAGAAGCGCTCGAACGCGTGCGGCAGGTCCGCGGCCGCGATCCCCGGGCCGCTGTCGCGCACGGTCAGGGCCCCGGGCGCGACGGCGAGCTCGACCCAGCCGCCGGCCGGCGTCACGCGCAGCGCGTTCTCGACGAGGTTCGCGACGACCTGCAGCAGCCGGTCGGGATCGGCGTCGACCCAGGCCGCCGGCGCCTCGCCGGACCGCGCCGCCCGCAGCTCGACGCCGGCCGCGCGCGCGGCCGGCGCGAAGCGCTCGAGCGCGCGGGACGCGATCTGGTCGAGCGCGACCGGCCGCCGCACGATCGAGAACTCGCGCCGGTCGAGCCTCGCGAGCTCCAGCAGGTCGTGCACGAGCCGCTCCAGCCGCGCCGCCTCGGCGGCGACGACGGGGGCCGCCTCCTCCCCGCTCACCGCCCCCTCCTCGAGCGCCTCCGCGTAGCCGCGGATCGCCGTCAGCGGTGTCTTCAGCTCGTGGCTGACGGACAGCAGGAACGCGCGCTGCGACGCGCGCGCGTCGCTCAGCTGCGCCGCCATCGCGTTGAAGGCGCGGCCCAGCTGCGCCAGCTCGTCGTCGCCGCGGACCGGCACCGTCACGTCCACCTCGCCGCCGGCGACGCGCGTCGTCGCGACCGCGAGCTCGCGCAGCGGCCGCGTCAGCCGGCGCGCCAGCAGGAACGACAGCGCCGCCGCGAACGCCGCGCCGCCGACTCCGGCCAGCACGAGCGCGAGCAGGTACGGGCTCCAGTCGCTCTGCGGCAGCTTCGCCGCCCGCACGAGCACGAGCGAGCCTCCCCGTGCCTCGCGCGTCACGTAGACGAGGTCGCGGCCGAGCACGTGGATCCGGCCGCTGGTGGTGCCGCGCGAGGCGACCGCGGCGAGCACCGCCTCTCGCAGCGCGGGCGCGGCCGGGTGGGATCTCTCGACCGCGGCCCCGCTCGCACCGGGACCGGCTCTGCCGGCGCCGATCACGACGACGCGGGCGTTCGCGTTCGCGAGCGGCGCGACGACGTCGGCGACGCGCGCGAGCGCGGTGATCTGCTGCTGCGCGACGCGGTGGTGGATGACGATGCCGGCGACGAGCGCCGTCAGGATCGCCGCCAGCGCCGCTGCCAGCGCGAGGTAGGCGAACAGGCGACCGCGCAGCGAGCTCACGCCGCGACCGCCTTGTAGCCGACCCCGCGCACCGTCCGGATCAGCTCCGGACGGCCGAGCTTCTTGCGCAGCTGCGCGACGTGCACCTCGACCGTGCGCGTCTCGCCCGGCGCGAGGAAGCCCCAGACCGACTCCAGCAGGTCGTCGCGCGAGACGACCGTGTTGGGCCGCTCGATCAGGTAGTCGAGCAGGTCGAACTCGCGCTGCGTCAGCTCGACCTCGCGCCCGTCGACCCGCACCTCGCGGCTCGTGCGCGAGAGCGTGACGGGCCCGAGCGAGCGGGCATCGGCGGCGTGCGCGCCGTCGCCGCGCGAGCGGCGCAGGACGGCCTTCACGCGCGCGGCCAGCTCGCGCGGGGAGAACGGCTTCGGCACGTAGTCGTCGGCGCCGGCCTCGAGCCCGGCGACGCGGTCGGGCTCGTCGTCGCGCGCGGTCAGCATGATGATCGGGACGCGTCCGCCGACGCGGCGGCAGACCTCGAACCCGTCGATCCCCGGCAGGCCGATGTCGAGCACGATCAGCTCGATCGGATGGCGCGGCAGCTCCGCGAGCGCGTCCTCCCCGCTGCGGACCCAGAGCACGCGGAAGCCCTCGCGCGCCAGATAGGTGCGCACCAGCGAGCCGATGCTGGGCTCGTCCTCGACGAGCAGGATCGTCGTCGCCACCTGATCATCGTACGGCGGAAGGAGGCATGCGCCGCGCACTCCTTACGCTCCGCTGACGTTCGGCTGACGGAGCGCTTGCGCGCCGACCGCATGCTGGTCGACAGGGTCGCCGCTCGGCGGCCCGCGCTGCCGCCCTCCGGTGGCAGCGCGATCGCACGACGAGCGAGGTCGAAATGCAGCGCAGCAGCTTGATGAAGACGGGTGCCGTGGTCGGCGCGTGCGCGGCGGTCGGCGCCGGTGCCGGGATCCTCGGCAGCGCGGGGGCGGCGACGACGCCGGCGCAGCCGCCCGGAGCGAGCGGAGCCGGGAGAGCGGCCCAGCCGGGCACGCCCGGCAGAGCCCGGGCGAGACGCCGGGGAGCGGGCGCGATCGTCCCGCGGCGGGCCGTCCACGGCAGCGTGGTCGTGCCGGCGAGAGGCGGGACGTTCCGCACGCTGACGTTCGACCGCGGCGTCGTGAAGGCCGTCGTCGGCGACCGCCTGACGCTGACGGAGGGAACGAGAAGAGCGACCTACAAGACGGTCACGCTGACGATCCCGAGCGACGCGAAGGTGCGCGACAACCGCAGGAAGTCGACGCTCTCGACGCTGACGGCCGGCCAGCGCGTGGTGGTCGTGCAGGGCGGCTCGAAGACGCACGTGGTCGCGCACGACGCGAGAAGAAGACCGTGAGCGGCAGCGCTCAACGCTGCACGAACCAGCCGCCCCCGCGCAGGTCGTGGAAGACGACGACGTTGCGTCCGCAGGTCGTGACGACCTCCCAGTAGCGGCGGCGCAGCGGGCCGTCGGTCCACCAGCGGTCCTCGACCAGCCACGACTCGCGCACCGCGTCGACCTCGCGCCCGTCGACCGTCTGCGGGCGCCCGTCGCGCTCGTCGGCCCGCACGCGCGCGGCACGCGGCGCGGCGAGCCGGTGCCGGCGGGCGCCGGCGGTGGTCACGGCGGTGCTCATATGAGCACCACGCGCAGGCCGCCGACGCCGTCGACGGGTGCGAAGTCGTCGTCCTGGGAGACGACCGCGATCCCATGGCGATGGGCCGTCGCGGCGATCCACAGGTCGTTGACGTTCAGTCGCCGACCGGACTCGGCGAGGTGCACGCGCAGCAGCGCCCAGGATGCAGCTACCGCTTCGTCGACCGCGAGCACCTCGACGTCGGAGACCGCCTCGAGCGTCGCGAGGCGGCGGGCGCGGGTGTCGAGATCGCGGGCGGCGAGGACGCCGACATGCAGCTCGGCGATCGTGATCGCGGACACCGCCACCTCATCCGGCAGCTGCGCCAGATCCAGCGGACGTCCCGTCTCGCTCGCGATGAAGACGCTCGTGTCGAGCAGACCCCGCGTCATCCGAGCAGGCCGCTCACCCGTCACGTGAGCTAGCGCTCGTGTCCGCTGAGCGGTCCGAGATCGTCCGTCGTGTCGCCGGCCAGCCGGGCGAGATCGTCTCGCAGGCCCGGGTCCGCCTGTGTCGCGGCGAGCCGCCGGATCAGCTCCGCGCGGGAAAGCCATCTGCGCGACCTGGTCTCCAACGGGACGAGCGACGCGACCGGCCGCCCCCGCGTCGTGATGACGACATGCTCGCCTGCCTCGACCTGCCGCAGCAGGGCGGCGGTCTTGTTGCGCAGCTCGCGCGCCGCGACCTCGATGCTCATGCGACGAATGTAGCACTTCTGTAGCCCCACCTTTCGGAAAGAACGAGCCCACCACCCACGAGCTCGCCAGCACCGGAAGGACGAGCCCCCCGGGCGAGTCCTTCCAATGGAATCCGAGGCCCCTGGCCGAGGATTCCACGAGCCCCCCGGGCGAGTCCTTCCAATGGAATCCGAGGCCCCTGGCCGAGGATTCCACTCATTCGAACGGCGTCAGCACCGCGCGGCGCTCCGGCACGCGCGAGTCGGGGTCGACGGCGAGGACGCGCAGGGCGGCGTCCGGCCCGGCCGCCGCGCGGGCTTGGCGCACGCCTTCGCGCAGCCGCGCACGGCGGCTCGCGACGTCGCCGTCGAGCAGCGAGCGCTGGTCGCTTGCGGCCGGGCCGAAGCGGGCCACGGCGAGCCGCAGCCGCTCGGCCGGCGCGGGCAGCTGCGCGAGCCGGGGCGCGAGCGCGAGCCGCATCCGCGCCGGATCGGCGAGCGCCTCGCGGAACGCCACCTGCTCGCGCCAGGTGCCGCCCTCGACGAGCGTCGCCGAGATCACGACGGCCCGCAGGGAGCGCCCGTCGCGCTCGCGGCGGGCGAGCAGCCGGTCGATCAGCAGGCCGAGCGCGCGATCGAGCTGCCCCCCCGAGAGCGCCTCCGGCAGCTCCAGCTCCTCCTCCAGCCGCTCCGCCGGCAGGCGCGGCGCGAGCGCCGCGTCCTGCCCGAGCGCGAGCTCGCGTGCCAGCAGCCCGGTGCGGCCGAAGCGATCGGCGACCGCGTCGGCCGAGAGCGCGGCGAGGTCGCCGAGCGTCGTGATGCCGAGCCGCCCGAGCGCGTCCGGCAGCGCCGCCGTCTCGCGCCGGCCGCGCAGCAGCGCGACCGGCAGCGGCGCGAGGTAGGCGCGCGCCGCCGCCTCGTCGCCGGTGACGACGATCGGCCGTCGCACGCGCGCCCTCGTCGCCGCCGCCAGCGCGCAGAAGCGCGAGGGGCCGGCGCCGAAGCGCGCCGGCCGCCGGAGCGCCACGC
>JAOPZA010000167.1 GCA_025964325.1 Conexibacter sp. | reverse complement strand
GTGGCGCTCCTGCGCGAGGTCGTCCGCGCGGCCGAGGCCGACGCCCGTCGCGAGGCCGAGCGCGCGGCCGCCGCGCTCGACCTCGCGCAGGAGCGCCACCGGAACGCTGCGCTCGCGCTGCGCGACGCGGACGAAGCCGTCGCGGGCGCGCGGCGCGAACGGGATTCCACCGCGGCCGCCCACGGGCGCGCGCAGCAGGAGGTCGAGCGCACCGAAGCCGAGCACTGACCGCTCGCGACGCGCGCTAGGCTCGGGCCATGAAAGGCGATCGTGTCGAGATCGTTGTCGCAGCGGACGACGGCTCTCGAACGTACGAGATCGTCGCCACGCGGGCTGGTCGTCGCGTCGAGATCACGACGGGGCGCGGAGTCGTCGAGGTGGTCGAGGTCACGCGCAGCGGCGAGTCCGTCCGCACGGCCAGGTTCATGGCGAGCCGCGTCCTCGCGCTCGTCGAGCACCCCGCGGACGAGAACCGCGGGAGCCGGGCGCCGTCCGAGACCGGCTCCTAGCGCGCCGGCGGCTCAGCGGAACGTGACGAGCGAGCCGTCTCCGTGCTGGAGGTGGGCGTGGTCGTTGAAGGACAGCAGCGACGTCCCGCTGCGCCCGACGGCGATCGTGGTCAGGCCGGCGTTGACCAGCACGCGATGAAGCGCGACGAACGTGCTCGCGGCGCCCAGGATCCCGGCGCAGGCCGCCGCCAGGACGCCGCCCGAGGTGCAGACGAGCGCGGTCTCGCCGCGGCCGAGCCCGGCGCACACGTCCGCCAGCGCCTCGTCGACCCGCGCCGCGAACTGCGGCCAGGCCTCCGTCGCCGCCGCCTCGGCACCGGCGTCGATCCAGTCCGCGAGCGCGCCGTCGAGGACGTCCTGGAACGCCGCCGACGAGAGCTGCACGGATGCAGCCGGACCGGCGTGCAGGCGTGCGCCCTCGCCCGCGTGACGCGCGAGGATGTCGTCGCTGTCGTACTCGTTCCAGCGCGGGTCGATCCGCAGCTCGCGGTCGAATGCGGCGGCGAGCGCCGCGGCGGTCTCGCGCTGGCGCACCAAGGACCCGCTGATCACCTGATCGATCCGGATCCCCCGCCGGCGCAGCGCGCTCTCGAGGACGGCGACCTGCGCTCGCCCGAGGTCGGACAGCACGTCGTAGTCAGCGGCGCCGAACGAGGCTTGCGCGTGGCGCAGGAGAAGGACGGACGGCACCTCGTCAGTATCTCCCGGAGCGCGTCGCGTTGGAAGCCGGCGCGCGACGCGGTTGCGCTCTCGCGGCGCCGCCTCCGGCGTCGATCGGGGTAGACGTCACCGTATGGAGGTGCTCGTCTCAGCGCGACAGAGCAACGCGACGCCGCACGCCGGCGAGCGGGATCGGCTGGTCCGCCGGGCCAAGGCGCTGTCGTGGCTGAGCCTCGCCTGGATGACCGTCGAAGGCGGGGTCGCGATCGCGGCGGCAGCGGTCGCAGGCTCCGTCGCGCTGCTCGGGTTCGGACTCGACTCGGCGATCGAGGGCCTCGCCTCGGTGATCGTCATCTGGCGCTTCAGCGGGAGCCGGCGGCGCTCCGACGATGCCGAGGGGCGGGCTCAGAAGGCCGTCGCGATCTCGTTCCTGCTGCTCGCACCGTACGTCGCCCAGGACGCCGTTCGCACACTGATCTCCGGCGAGCAGCCGTCGACCAGCTGGGTCGGGATCGCGCTGGCGACCAGCTCGATCGTCGTGATGCCCGTGCTCGGCCGCGCCAAGCAGCGCGTCGGCGCCCGCCTCGGATCGGGGGCGACCGCCGGCGAGGGCACGCAGAACCTGCTCTGCGCCTACATGGCGACCGGCGTGCTGGTCGGCCTCCTCGCCAACGCGACGCTCGGGTGGTGGTGGCTCGACCCGAGCGTCGGTCTCCTGATCGCCGCGCTCGCGACCCGCGAGGGCATCGAGACGTGGCGCGGCGATGGCTGCTGCAGCGGCTCGCCGCTCCGAGCCGCGACCGCTCGGGACGAGCACTGCGACGACGGCTGCTGCGTGGCGCCGCCGTCGCCGTAGCGCGGTCGCGCTCGCGCCGCGACGCGCGCTCGCGCGAGCACGCCTACGTCCGCGTCACCGCTCCTTCGCGCGATCGCTCGCGAGCAGCTCGTCAAGGCGGGCGTAGGTCTCGTTCAGACCGCGCTCCATGCCCGACGCGAGCATGCCGTCGCGTTCCTCCGGCGTGTGGAAGATCGAGGTCGTCGTGACCTTCGTGCGGTCGCCGAGGTCCTCGAAGGTGGCGGTCTCGACGGACACATGGCCCGGCATCCCCTCCCACTCGAACGTCTGCACGATCCGCTCCGGCGGCGTGACCTCGCGGTAGGTGCCGCGGAACCCGCTCTCGCTGCCATCGGGGTTGCGCATCACGAAGCGCCAGCTCCCGCCCGCCTGGACGTCCATCCGATCGACGATCGCGGGGCTGTCACGCGGGCCCCACCACTCGGGAATCAGCTCCGGATCGGTGTAGACCGCGAACACCCGGTCGCGTGGCGCGTCGAAGACGCGCTCGATGCGGATCTCGCGCTCCGTCGGCGTGGTGATGCTGGCGCTCGGCGTCTGCTGCTGGTCGCTGGTCATCGCGGCGTTCCTTTCGTCTGTTCGAGGAGCTCCCCAAACCGGTCGAGGCGTTCGTCCAGCATCCGTCGGTACGTCTCCACCCACGCCTGGACGTCGTCCAGGCGCCGCGGACCGAGACTGCAGCGGCGCGCCCGTCCCACCTTCTCGGTGACGACGAGCTCGGCGTCCTCGAGCACCAGGACGTGCTTCTTCATCCCCGTGAGCGAGATCCCGAACGGCTCCGCGAGCTCGGTGATCGTCGCGCTGCCCTGACCGAGACGCTCGAGAACGCTCCGGCGCGTGGGGTCCGCGAGTGCGGCGAAGGTGCGATCGATCTGCGGATGCTGAACCATTTGGTTCAGTGTATCGGAGTCCGTGCTCGCGCTGCAACATGGGGAGGCAGGACGGCGCGATCGCGGCGCGACGGCGCGCCATGAGCGTCTATGCAGCAATCTGCGCGTAACGCGCGTACCAGACTGCCGCGGGTTGCGTTCGGTGTCGCGGAGCGCGTCGCGCTCTTGACCTCATCGCGTATTGCGCGGTAGTCTGCGTGCCGATGACGCCCTTTGATCGTTTAGATCGTTCCCAATCACCTGATCTCCCCGACGGACGCCACGCGCAGATCCTCGCGCTCCTCAAGGATGCCGGCAGCGTGCGGGTCGAGTCGCTGGTCGAGACGCTCGGCGTCTCGACCGCCACCGTACGGCGGGATCTGCAGCAACTCGACAACCAAGGTCTCCTGACGCGCGTCTTCGGAGGCGCGCGGCTCGTGACGGAGACGTCGTTCGCGCCGCGAGCGCAGGCGCACGTGACGGAGAAGGCGCGGATCGCGAAGCGCGCGGCCGCGCTCGTCGCGCCCGGCGAGACGATCGCGATGGAGACCGGCACGACGGTCCTCGCCGTCGCCAGCGGCCTCGACGTCTCGGGCCTGACCGTCGTCACCAACTCGGTCGACGTGCTCCTCGCGACGCAGCCTCGCACCGACATCAAGGTCCTGCTGACCGGAGGCGCGTTCGAGCCGACGATCCGCTCGCTGTACGGGCCGCTGGTCGAGCGCTTCTACGCCGAGCACCAGGTCGACCGCCTCTTCATCGGCGCCGGCAGCGTGAGCCGCGAGGGCCTGCGCGACTCCAACATCGAGGCGATCGGCGCCAAGCGCGCGGCGATCGCCTCGGCGCGGCGGACCGTCGTCGTCGCCGACTCGTCCAAGTTCGAGCTGACCGCGCTCACGCTCGTCGCGCCGTGGAGCCAGATCACCACGCTCGTCACCGACGCCGGGGCGCCGGAGGCGGAGCTCGACGCCGTCCGCGCGGCCGGCGTCGAGGTGATCGTCGCATGAGCCGCTCCGACGACGAGCTGCGCGAGCAGCTGTCCGACTTCTGCCGCCGCCTGTACGAGCGCGACATGGTCAGCTCGACCGGGGGCAACGTCAGCGCGCGCAGCGCATCCGGCGCGATCCTGATCTCGCCGACCGGGCGCTCGCTGGCGAACCTCGAGCCGCGTGAGTTCGTCGCCGTCGACGCTGCCGGCGCGTGGAGCGGCGGGACCCCGTCGAAGGAGCTGCCGCTCCACGCCGCCGTCTACGCGAATCGGCCGGACGTCGGCGCGGTGATCCACGGGCACTCGGCGGTCGCGATCGCCGTCGCCGGGCTCCTCGAGCCCAGCGAGGACGACGCGTTCCCCGCCTACACCGCCGGCTACGTGATGCGCGTCGGCAGACTGCCGATGCTCGGCTACTACCCGTCCGGCTCACAGGAGCTCGCCGACGGCGTCGAACGGACCGTCGGCAGCGGCGGGCGCGCGGTGCTGCTGCAGAACCACGGCTTCGTCACCGCGGGCCCGACGCTCGAGGTGGCGCACAACACCGCCGAGGAGCTGATCGACGCGCTCAAGGTCTTCGTCTTCTCCAGCGGGCGCGCGCCCGCCCTGCCCCGCTTCGCCCGCGAGGCGCTCGCCGCCCGCCGCACCCCGGCGCTCGCCGAATCCGGCGAGAGAGCCCAACGTCCACCGCTCACCGAGGAGTCATCGTGAAGGCGCTCGTGTTCCATGCACCCGAGGATCTGCGCCTCGAGAACGTCGCGGAGCGGCCGCTGGCCGCCGGTGAGATCCGCGTCGGCGTGCGCTTCGGCGGCATCTGCGGCACGGACCTGCGGATCTTCAAGGGCACGAAGGTGATCGAGGCGCCGCGCGTGATCGGACACGAGTTCGTCGGACGCGTCAGCGAGGTCGGCGACGGCGTCGTCGGGATCTCGGAGGGGATGCGCGTCACCGTCTATCCCGTCGTCGTCTGCGGCGAGTGCTACGCCTGCCGCGCCGGCCGTCGCAACATCTGCGTGAACCGGCGGACGCTCGGCTACGAGCTCGACGGCGGCTTCGCGGAGTCGGTCGTCGTGCCGGCGGGAGCGGTCGCGGCCGGGAACGTCGTTCCCGTGCCGGACGCCGTCAGCGACCAGGACGCCGCGGCGTCCGAGCCGGTCGCGGCGGCGCTGCAGGGCATCATGCGGGCCGACATCGAGCCGGGCACGTCCGTCCTGATCATGGGCGGAGGTCCGATCGGGCTCGCCCACGTCCAGCTCGCGCGCCAGCGCGGGGCCGGCCCCGTGATCGTCTCCGAGGTGCTCGAGCAGCGCCGCACGCGCGCGCTCGCCCACGGCGCCGACCACGCGATCGACCCGACCGCCGCGCCGCTCGCCGAGCAGCTGCGCGAGATCACCGGCGAGGACGGCCCCGAGGTCTGCTTCGTCGACGTCGGCGTGCCGGCGCTGGTGGAGGAGGCCGTCGGGCTGCTGCGCAAGGGCGGCCGCTGCGTGATCTTCGCCGGCATGCCGCTGAACCGTCGGATCAGCCTCGACCCGAACGTGATCCACTACCGCGAGGTCGACGTGCGCGGCTCGTCCGGCTCGACCGCCGAGCTGCAGCGCGCGGTGCTCGACCACGCCGCCGACGGCACGCTCGACCTCAGCCTGCTCGTCTCGGACGTGCTCCCGCTGTCCGACTGGCAGCAGGGCTTCTCGATGAAGACCGAGGGCGCCGGGCTGAAGGTGCTGCTCGACATGTCGAGCTGAGCGCCGCCATGCGCAAGCGCGGCGTCCTCGGCATCGACATCGGCACGAGCGGCTGCAAGGCGACGGTGTTCGACTTCGCCGGCCACGAGCTGGGCGTCGGGTACGTCGGCTACGAGCCGGAGCGCCCCGGACCCGACAGGGTCGAGATGGATCCCACCCGCTGGTGGGCGGCGGCCCGTCGGGCGGTCGCGGAGGCGGTCGCGAGCGCGGGCGGCGGCGACGTCGTCGAAGCGATCGGCATCAGCTCGGCGAACGCGACCGTGCTCGTGGACGAGGACGAGCGGCCGGTCGTGCCGGCGATCATGCAACTCGACCGCCGCGCCGCGGTCGAGTCCGCGGCGCTCGCCCGTGCCCCGTGCGCCGACGACGGCTGCGTCGTCAACGCGCCCGCCGCCGGCATCAGCTGGGCGGCGAACCTCGCGTGGCTGGCGCGCCACGAGGCGGCAGCGCTCGCGCGGGCGCGCAGCATCCTCTTCCCGGGCGGCTACGTCGCGCTGCGCCTGACCGGCGTGGCCGCCGTCGACGTCTCGCGCGCGTGCACCACGGGCCTCTGCGACGTCCGTGCCGGCACCTGGTGCGACGAGCTGACCGCGCTCGTCGGCCTGCATCCCCGGCAGCTGCCGGCGCTGACGAGCTCCGACGCGGTGATCGGCCACGTCCGGCGCGGGGTCGCGGGCGAGCTCGGCCTGCGGCCGGGCACGCCGGTCGTCGCCGGCACGATGGACTCCGTCGCCGCGGCGATGGCCGCCGACGCGACGTCCGCGGGCGACACGCTGATGGTGCTCGGCACGATGGCCCGGATCGTCGCGATCTGCGACGAGGTCCCGACGCGTCCAGGCGTCCTGAGCGTCCGCCATGCGGTGCCCGGCGCCTGGATCGACATGGCGGTCCTGTGGGGCGCGGGGCTCTCGATCGCGCGGGCGGCGTCGCTGTGGTCGGGCACCGCCGACTACGCCCGCATGCAGGCGGAGGTCGCGCGCGTCGCGCCCGGCGCGGACGGCCTCAGCTACCGGCCGCCGACCGACGGGACCGCGCTCGCGCACGACTCGATGCTCACGGACGGGCGCTCGGACCGCGACCCCGCAAGCGTCGCGCGCGCCGTCATCGAGGGCGTGCTGGCGACGCTCGTGGAGCTGGCGCCCGCGCGGCGCGGCCGGCTGATCCTCACCGGCGGCCCCGCTCGCACGGCGACGGTCCCGCAGATGCTCGCCGACCTCGTCGGCAGCGACGTCGAGGTGCCGTCGGTCGCCGCCAGCGAGCCACTCGGCGCCGCGATGTGCGCGGCGGCCGCCGTCGGCGCGGCCGACGACCTCCTCACCACCGTCGCGCGCATGACGCGCCCGCCGCACCGGTTCGCCGCCGACGCGGGCGCCCATGCCGCCTACGGCCGGCTCGCCGCGTCCGGCTGGCGTGCCTGACGCCGCGACCCTTGTGTCCCTCAGAAGCAGGAGCAGCATGACCCTCGCAGCAGGTCTCTCCGGAAAGGCCGCCCTCGTCACGGGCGTCGGATCGAGCGGTTCCGTGACCGGGATCGGTGAGGCGACCGCCGTCGCGCTCGCGCGCGAAGGGGTGCGCGTCGGACTCGTCAACCGTCATCTCGAGCGCGCCGAGACGGTCCGCGCCCGGATCGCCGACGACGGCGGCGCGGCGATCGCGATCGCCGCCGACGTCGCCGACGAGGCCGCGTGCGCAGAAGCGGTCGCCGGCGTCGTCGAGGCGTACGGCGGCATCGACATCCTCGTCAACGTCGTCGGCATCGAGGGCGCGATGGGCGACGTCACGACCGTCGACGCGGAGGAGTTCGACCGCGCGATGCGCGTCAACCTGACCTCGATGGTGCTCACGGGCAAGTACGCGGTCCCCGCGATGGTCGCCGACGGCGGTGGCGCGATCGTGAACATCTCGTCGGTCGCCGGCAGCTACGCCGGCCTTCCGAGCGTGCTCTACCCGTCCTCGAAGGCGGCCGTCGACATGCTCACGCGCTCGATGGCCGCGCACCACGGCGGGCAGGGGATCCGCGTGAACGCGGTCGCGCCCGGCATGGTGTTCGGCCCGCGTCTGGAGGCCGCCGGCCTGACGGAGGCGGGGCGCGCCGCGCGGCGCCAGGCGACGATGCTGGGCACCGAGGGGACGGCGTGGGACATCGCCGACGCGGTCGTCTTCCTCGCGAGCGAGCGCGCTCGCTGGATCACCGGCGTCGTCCTGCCCGTCGACGCCGGACTGACGGCGAAGATCCCGATCACCAACCCCGCCTACGACGACGACGCCGTCGCGGTCGCCGCGGAGGCCCGCTGATGCGCGCGATCGTCAAGCGCCGTCCCGAGCCGGGCATGGACTACGCCGCCGATCTGCCGGAGCCGGTTGCGGGCGAGGACGAGGTGCTGATCGCCGTCGCCGCGACGTCGATCTGCGGCGTCGACCGCCACGTGCACGAGTGGGACGCGGCGGGGCAGGCGTTCGTGCCGAACCTGCCGGTCGTGCCCGGCCACGAGACCGCCGGCACGGTGCGCGCGGTCGGCTCGGCGGTCGCGGGGATCGCGGTCGGCGCGCGCGTCGCGCTCGAGTCGCACCTCGTCTGCCACAGCTGCTTCCAGTGCCGCACCGGCGCCGCCCACCTCTGCGTCGATCAGCGGATCCTCGGCCTGAGCTGGGACGGCGCGTTCGCCGAGCTCGTGCGCGTGCCGGCGTCGGCGTGCTTCCCGTTGCCCGACGAGGTCGGCTTCGACAGCGCTGCGCTGTTCGAGCCAGCGGGCGTGGCCGTCCACGCGACGCAACGCGCGGACGACCTCGCGGGGGCGTGCGTGCTCGTCAGCGGTGCCGGCCCGATCGGCCTGTTCGTGATCCAGCTCGCGCAGCTGTTCGGCGCCCGCTGCGTGCTCGCGAGCGAGGTCAACCCGTACCGTCGCGCGCTCGCCGAGCGCCTTGGGGCGCGCACGATCGATCCGACCGTCGAGGATCTCGGCGCGGCGTGCCGCCGCGCCGCGCCCGGCCGCGACGGGGTCGACGTGGCGTTCGAGGCCTCCGGCGCCGCGGCGGCGCTGCCGGCGGTGCTCGCCGCGGTCCGCACGGGCGGTGAGCTGATCACGGTCGGCCATCCCGGCATCGTGCCGGTCGACGTCTCGAAGCACATCAACGTGCGCTACGTGACGTGGAAGGGCGTCTTCGGCCGGCGCATCTGGGACACCTGGGAGCTGCTCGCCGGCCTCGTCGGCAGCGGCCGCCTCGACCTCGAGTGGATCGTGACCCATCACGTCGGCCTCGACGAGTTCGATCGCGCGATCGAGCTGCTCGGGAGCGACGCGGGCAAGATCCTCGTCGTGCCCGACCGTGGCTGACCGGGTGCTGCCGCCTGCCGTCGAGGCCGCGACGGCCGGCGGCCCGACGAACTGGGGCCGCTGGGGCGCCGACGACGAGGTCGGCGCGCTGAACCATCAGACGCCGGCCGCCGTGCTCGCCGCCGCCGCCGAGGTGCGCGACGGCACCACCTTCAGCCTCGCGCTGCCGCTCGGGGCGGAGGGCGGCGATCCGGTGTGGCCGGGACGCGCGCCGGCGCAGCACGCGATGACGCTCGACGACGGCGTCTACGCGCGCGGCGAGGCGGAGCCGCTCGCCGGCGGCTACCGCTTCGCCGACGACACGCTCACGACGGCGCTCCACGGCACGACGCACTGCGACGCGCTCGGCCACGCGTGGTGCGGCGACGAGCTCTACAACGGCTTTCCCGCCGCCTCCACGGCCGGGGGCCTGCAGCGGGCGAGCGTCGAGCCGATCGCGCGGCGCGGGATCGTCGGTCGCGGCGTGCTGCTCGACCTCGCCCGCCATCTCGGCACCGCCTCGCTCGCGCCGGGGCAGGCGATCGGAGCCGAGACGCTCGAGGCGTGCGCGGCCGCGCAGGGGACCGAGCTGCGCAGCGGCGACGCGCTGCTGCTGCGCACCGGCTGGATCCCGCGCTTCTACCGCGAGGGCGCGGAGGCGTTCTACCGCGACTTCCGCGAGCCCGGCCTGCGCTACAGCCGCGAGCTGGCCGAGTGGTTCGCCTCGCGCGAGATCGCCAGCCTCGTCAGCGACACGTTCGGCAACGAGGTCGCCGAGGCGGAGCGGACCGGCCTCTACGGACCGGTCCACATCGGGCTGATGCACCGGCTCGGGATCGTGCTCACCGAGCTGGCGTGGCTCGAGCAGCTCGCGGAGGCGTGCCAGAGCGACGGCCGCTTCTCGTTCCTGTACGTCTGCGCGCCGTTGCGGATCGTCGGCGCCACCGGCGCCCCCGCGAATCCGATCGCGATTCGCTGAGGGCCGCCGGCGCCGCCGCTCACGCGCGTGAGCGGCGGCTGCGCACGTCGAGGAAGACGGCGCTCAGCAGGACGAGCGCGACGGCGATCTGCTGCCAGTAGGACGGCAGGTTCATCAGGCTCATGCCGTTGTTGAGGCTCTCCATCAGCAGCGCGCCCATGACCGCGCCGGAGACCGTGCCGACGCCGCCGAGCAGGCTCGTGCCGCCGATCACCGCCGCCGCGATCACGTTCAGCTCCAGGCCGTTGGCCGCGTTCGGCGGCGCGCTGCCGAGGCGGGCGACGGACAGCAGGCCGCCGACGCCGTAGAGCAGCCCCATGAAGACGAAGATCTTGAACGTGTGGCCGCGGGTGCGGATGCCGGCGTAGCGCGCGGCCTCCGGGTTGCCGCCCATCGCGTAGAGCTGGCGTCCGAAGCGCGTGTGGCGCAGCACGAGCCCGACCGTCACCATCACGACGAGCAGCACGACGACGGGCAGCGGCAGCCCGCGGTACGAGGTCGCGACGACGGCGCCGCCGATGCACGCGACGCCGATGAAGGCGGCCGGCATCACGACGGTGCTGCGCAGCGGCGCCTCGATCTTCGCCGCGGTCCGCGCGGAGCGCTCGCGCAGCAGGAACGCGAGCAGCGCGGCGAACAGCACGACGAAGATCAGCACCGTGAAGAGCGGCGCGACGAACGTCAGCGCGAGCGGCGTGATGCCGTTTCCGGGCGCGATCGTCTCGCCCTTCGTCAGCAGCAGCGCGAGCCCGCGCAGGCCGAGCAGGCTGCCGAGCGTCACGATGAAGGCGGGCACGCCGAGCACCGCGACCCAGATGCCGTGCCAGACGCCGATCAGGACGCCGGCGAGCAGCGTCAGCAGGATCGCGACGGGCGCGGAGACGCCGAGGTCGTGCATCGTCAACGCGGTCACGATGCCGGTCAGCGCGACCGACGCGCCGACTGAGAGGTCGATGTGCGCGGGCACCATGATCATCACGATGCCGGCCGCGAGGATCGCCGTGATCGCGACCTGCACGCTCAGCAGCGTCAGGTTGCGCGGGGTCAGGAAGAGCCCGTTCGTGAGCACGTTGAACACGATCGCGACGACCGCGAGGATCCCGACCAGCGTGAGCGACCGCATGCGGTCGCTCATCAGCAGGCCTCTGAGGGCCGTGCCGCGCGGCGCGGGCGCCGGCGTGCCGGACTCGGCAGGTTGGACGGGTGTGGTTTCGGTCTCGAGCACGGACTACTCTCCTGTGGCGGCGGTCATGACGAGCTCCTGCGTGACCTCGTCGCGGTCCCACTCGCCGGCGACGGCGCCCTTGTTGAGCACGAGGATCCGATCGCAGATGCCGATCAGCTCGGGCAGGTCGGATGAGATGACGAGGATCGCCTTGCCGGCTGCGGCGAGGCGGTTGACGACGTTGTAGATCTCGATGCGGGCGCCGACGTCGATGCCGCGCGTCGGCTCCTCGAGGATCAGCACCTCGGGGTCGGCGGCGAGCCACTTGGCGACGACGACCTTCTGCTGGTTGCCGCCGCTCAGCTCGCCGACCGGCTGCTGCAGCGAGCTGGACTTGATCCGCAGCGCGTCGGCATAGGAGCGCGCCGTCGCGAGCTCGGCGCGGCGATCGACGAGCTGCCGCGCGGAGAGCCGTTCGAGCACGACGAGCGTGAGGTTCTCGGCGATGCTCATCGGCAGCACGAGGCCGCTCTGCTTGCGGTCCGCGGTCACGTATCCGAGGCCGGCCGCGATCGCCGCGCGCGGCGAGCTCAGCTCCAGCGGAGCGCCGTCGAGCGACACGCTGCCGCTGGTCTGCGCCGGGAGCGCGCCGAACAGCGCCGGGCCCAGCTCCGCGGAGCCCGATCCGACGGGTCCGAAGACGCCGACGACCTCGCCGCGCCGCAGCGCCAGGTCGACGCCGCGCAGCACGGGCGGGAGCTCGGCCCGTCGGTTGGCGACGTGGAGGCCGCGCACGTCGAAGCGGACCGCGCCGGGGTCGACGTCGCGCGGCGGGTAGAGCTGCTCGATGTCGCGCCCCACCATCGAGCGGACGATCCGCCGCGGCAGCGTCGACGCGTCCGCGACCGGGATCGCCTCGACGACGCGGCCGTCGCGCATCACGGTGATCTGCTGCGCGAGCCGCACGATCTCCGCCAGCCGATGAGAGATGTAGAGCGTCGTCACGCCGCGCGCGCGGAAGTGCCCGATGTGCTCGAACAGCCGCTCGGCCTCCGCGTCCGTCAGCGACGACGTCGGCTCGTCGAGGATCAGGACCTTGACGCCCTGCGTCATCGCCCGCGCGATGCCGACCAGCTGCTGCTGGCCGGCGCTCAGGCGCCGCATCGGCGTCGTCGGCTCGACGCCGATCCCGAAGTCCTCGATCCAGTGGGCGGCCTCGCCGTAGAGCCGGCGGTAATCGACCATCCCGAACCGCGTGCGCGGCTCGCGGTTGAGGAACAGGTTCTCGGCCACGCTCGTCTCCGGGACGACGACGAGCTCCTGCGGCACGAGGAACACGCCGGCCGCCTCGGCCTCGCGGATCCCGCTCAGCGCGCGCGCCTCGCCGTCGATCTCGACGGCGCCGTCGTAGGCCCCGGCGGGGATCGCGCCCGCGAGGATCTTCACGAGCGTCGACTTGCCGGCGCCGTTCTCGCCGACGATCGCGTGCACGTCGCCACGGCGCACGCTCACGTCCACGCCGGCGAGCGCGTGCGTCGCGCCGAACCACTTGTCGAGCTGCCGCGTGCGGAGCACGAGCGTCCTGTCGGACGCGGACGCGCCCGCATCGGCGCCCGCGCCCGCGATCTCGAGTTGGGGGGATGTCATCGGCAACGCCCGACCCGGCTCACAGCTGGGCGGGCGTGACCCACCAGGGGTTCGCCCGCACGAAGGCGTCGAGGTTCTCCTTCGTGACGTTCTCCGCCGCGATGTTCACGTACGGCACCTTCTTCGCGCCGTTGTCGATCGTGCCCGGCGCGGTCACGGCCTTGCCGGCCGCCAGCTGCGCGGCGACGCGCGCGGCCGCGATGCCCATCTGTTTGAACGGCGTGAAGCTCGAGACGCTCAGCGTCCCCTGCTTGATCTCTCTCAGCGCATCGACCTCGGCGTCCTCGCCGGTGATGAACACCTTGCCGGTGAGTCCCTGCGCGCGGAGCGCCTGGATCGCGCCGTACGCCATCGTGTCGTTGCTCGCGAGCACCGCCGCGACGTCGTTGCGATTCGCCGTGAGCGCGTTCTCGACCTGCTTCTGGGCGAGGTCCGGATCCCAGTCCTTCGTGAAGCGCTCGGAGACGACCTTGATGTCGCCGGCGGCGATCCGCGGCTTCAGCACCGCCATCTTGCCCGCCGCCTTCCTGCGCGCCACGCTCGTGCCCTGATCGCCGAGCACCAGCACGTAGTTGCCCTTCGGCACCGCCTTCACGGCGGCGGTCGCGAGATCCGTGCCGACTCTGGTGTCGTCGCGCCCGACGGCGGCGTCGATCGCGGCGTCCGCGATCAGGAAGTTGTACGAGACGACCGCGACGCCCTGCGCCTTCGCCTTCTGGACGATCGTCTTCGACGTGTCGACGTTGACGGATGCGATCACGAGCACGTCGACGCCCTCGCTCAGGAGGTTGTCGGCCTGGTTCGCCTGGACGGTCTCGTCGTCGTTCGCGACCTGCGTGTGGACCGTGAGCCCGAGCTTCTTCGCCTCGGACTCGAAGAACGCCTGATCCCCGACTCTCCACCGCCGCTCCGTGTAGCTCGGCAGCAGCAGCCCGACCTTCTTGCCGCCGCCGCCCGGGCTGCTCGCGCTCCCGCACGCGGCGAGCACGCCGCTGCTCGAGGCCAGCAGCGCGACCGAGCCGGTGGCGCGCAGAAAGCGCCGTCGCGACATCTGGGTCGCCGAGGCACCCGCCTCGTCGTGGTTCTCCGCTTCCATCTTTCCTCCGTTTCTCTCCCGGCCCTGCTTCGCGCAGGGCCTCACAGCTCGCCGCGCTTGACCCACCAGGGGTTGGCCGCGACGAACTGGTCGAGGTTGTGCTTCGAGACGTTGAAGGCCTTGACGGCGACGAACGGCACCGTCTTCTTGCCGTTGTCGATCCGACCGCTCGCGGTCGGCGTTCTGCCGGCCGCGAGCGCGGCGGCCGCCTGTGCGGCGGCTCGGCCCATCTCGTTGAACGGGGTGAAGCTCGTCACCGTGAGCGCGCCGCGCTTGATGTCTCTGAGCGCCTCGAGCTCGCCGTCCTCGCCCGAGACGAACGCCTTGCCGGCGAGCCCCTGGGCGCCGAGTGCCTGGATCGCGCCGTAGGCCATGCCGTCGTAGCTCGTGACGACGGCGGCGATCTGGTTGTGGGTGACGGTCAGCGCGTCCTCGACCTGCTTCTGCGCGAGGTCGGGAGCCCAGTCCTTCGTGAAGCGCTCGGAGACGATCTTGATGTCGCCGCGATCGATCGCCGGCTTGAGCACCTGCATCTGCCCCTTCGCCTTGTCGCGCGCGACGCTCGTCGCCTGATCGCCGAAGACGAGGACGTAGTTGCCCTTCGGCGCCGCCGCGAGCGCGGCCCGGCCGAGGTCGCGTCCGACGGCGACGTCGTCGCGTCCGACCGCCACGTCGATGTCGGCGCCCGAGACGAGGAAGTTGTACGAGACGACCGGCACCCCCTGGGCCTTCGCCTTCTGGACGATCGTCTTCGACGTGTCCGCGTTGACCGACGCCAGCACGAGCACGTCGATCCCCTGCGTGAGGACGTTGTCGGCCTGGCTCGCCTGCAGCGTCTCGTCGTCGTTGGCGACCTGCACGATCACGTGCAACCCGAGCTTCGCCGCCTCGGCCTCGAAGGCGGCCTGGTCGCCCACCTGCCACCGCTTCTGCGTGTAGCGCGGCAGCAGCAGCGCGACCGTCTTGCCACCGCCACCGCCACTGCCGCCCGACGCGCCGCTGCCGCACGCCGCCAGCAGGCCGACGGTCGACGACCCGGCGACCAGCAGCCCGGCGCCGCGCAGGAAGCGCCGACGCGAGAGCCCATCCCGCTCCTGACCTTCACTCATCTCTCGAACCTCTCTCCTGCACTGTGGTTGCGCGTGCAATCTCGAGCGCGAGCTCGAGCGGGAAGCCGAGCCGGCGGATCTGCTCGATCTCGCAGATCACCGGCCCCGCCTGCCACGCGATCGTCTGACGCGTCAGGTGCCAATGCCAGCCGTCGACCGGTTCGCCGGCGGCCCAGCTGCCGGCGACGACCCAGAACCGCCGCGACCGCAGCTCCACGGTCCGGCCGGGATGGCCGAGTACGGCGACCTCCTCCGCGAGCGTGACGCTCGAGAGCCGCTCCGTGAGTCGGAACTGCCGGCGACGCGGCCCCTCGAAGACGAGCGTCGCCATGCTGGTCGCGTAGTCGACGAGGTCGACGCCGGCGAGGCGGCTGCCGAACGGCAGCCGCCCGGGCACCAGCAGGTCGAAGCTGAGCGCCGCCCGTGCCTCTGCGAGCAGCGCCTGCTCGCGGGCGGTCAGCGACCGCGCGCGGACGGCGTGCGCGGCGAACCGCCGCGCGAGCGGCTGGATGACCGTTCCGAGCCGGCGCTCGCGCCAGCCCGGAACAAGGCGCTGCGATGCTGTCGCGAGCGAGAGATTTGCGTTCTCTGCGCGACTACGACTGTTTTGTGCAAACCCGCTCACTGGCGCGCAGACTAGCCACGTCCGACGCGGGCCGTCAAGTGGACGGCGGGTGCCGGCGCGTCAGACGTACCAGTGGGGCGCCGTCGACAGCGTCGCGAGCTGCTCCGGGTCGTGTGGGAACACGATCGTCGCGTCGTGGTGATCGCGCAGGTAGGTGATTCGGTCGACCGTCTCGCGGAACCCGACGCTGTCGTGGATCACGCCCGGCGCGCACGGCGGCGGTCCGAGGCTCTCGCGCATGTAGACGGAGTCCGACGGGAACAGGAACGTCCCGCTCGCCAGCTCCACCTGCATGCACAGGACGCCCGGCGCGTGCCCCCGAAGCGGGAACACCTCGACGCCGCGGTCGACGACCGCCGGTCCGTGGACGTAGCGCCAGTCGAGGTCCGGCAGCAGCCAGTCGGCGGAGATGTACGGCCCCGTGTAGTCAGGGGTCGTGAGGCTCTCCGCGAGCGCGAACTCGAGCTCGCCGCGGTGCACCCAGACCTTCGCGTGGCGAAGCGCCTCGACGTTGCCGGCGTGATCCATGTGGAGGTGGGACAGCACGACGTCGGTGACGGCGGCGGGGGTCAGCCCGAGCAGCGCGAGCTGCGCCTCGAGCGTCTGCTCGGGCTCCGCGCGGAAGCTGAACGTGTCGGCCAACCGTGGCGTCCAGCGACCCTTCATCGCGTCGGGGTGGCAGCCGGTGTCGAAGAGGATCGTGCGCGCGGCGGTCTGGACGACGACGCCGAGGACGGGCAGCGCGAGCCGCTCTCGCGGCGGGTTCGGCGTGCTCGTCGTGCTGGGCGCTGGCATCGCCAGCTGCCACCCGAGGTCCAGGTGGAGCCGGCCGAGGTCGAGGATCGAGAGCCGCGTTGACACCACATCATCTCCTTCGGTGATGGAGCGTGCCACGTGCGTGGCGCTCCGTTGACGAGTCCATGATCGTAAGGATCACGGACGATCATGAAGCGACACGAGTCCGCGGGCGGGCGCACGCGTTGCCGATGCCCTCCCGCGGCGGTACCCTCGCGGCATGGGCACGTTCCGTCTCGGAACGACGAGCGCAGCGGCGATCGTGACCGCAGCCGCCCTCGCTGCATGCGTCGTGTCGGAGAGCGCTTCCGCGGCCCGGCCGGAGAGGTGGAAGCCGACCGTCGCGCTGGTCAGAGCTCACGTGGACGGCATCTCGCCGGGCAGCGTCGCCGTCGCCGACGCCCACTGCCCCGAGGGCTACGACGTGCTCGGCGGCTCGTACGTCATCGGCGGCGGCTCGCTGTTCGCCCACGCCGCCGGAGCGGCTCCCTTCCTGAGCAAGAGCCTCTACCGCGCGATCGTCTCCAATCCGCTCGTCAACCCGTTCGCCGGTGTGCCCGCGGCAGATGCCTCGGTCACGGTCGCGGCTTCATGCGCGGAGAGCGGGAGGCCGGTCGTCGTCGACGGGCCCTTCGGCGCGCCGCGATCGGTCTCGAACGGAGGCCTGGCAGGGACCGTCGCGTCGAGCGTCGCGACCGAGCGCGGAGTTCTCAACGGGGACGTGCGCAAGGTCGACTCCCCATGCCGCTCGAGCAGCTACTCGGTCTTCGGCGGCGGCTATACGATCGACGGGTCGCTGTGGGCGCACACGGCGTCGTCCGCGGTGCTGTCGAAGACGAACGACTACTCGGCGACGATCGTCACCCTGCCGTCCAACCCCTCGCTCGGCGTGCTGAGAGCGCAGGCGACGTTGAGGGTCGCGAGCGTCTGCTCACGCAACGGGCGGCCGCTCGTCTTCAACGGGGGCGTCTTCCCGGCGCGCAACGCCGGGGCGGCGGCCAAGAAGAAGCCGAAGCGGGCGCCGAAGCAGCGGGGCACGGTCGTGCTCGCCCGCAAGTCCGTCGGCGGGATCAGATCGGGGAGCGTCAGGACCGTCTCCGCGAAGTGCCCGAGCGGCTATTCGGTGTTCGGCGGCTCCCACGTCATCGGCGGCAACTCGGTGCTGACCCACCCGACCACCGCCGCGGTCGCCTCGAGATCGAACTCGTACTCGGTGACCGTCGTGAACCCACCCGTGAACATCAACGCCGGAATCCCCAGAACGACGGCGTCCCTGCTCGTGGCGGCGAGCTGCGCCCGGCGCGCGACGCCGATCATCGTCGACGGGCCGTTCGGGTCCGGCTGATCGGTGACGCGTCTCCGGCGATGCCAAGCTGGCGCGAGCGGTCGATGAGTTTCTCCCGCGCACGCCGTCTCAGCAGCATGACCGTCCTGCCCTGCCTCCGAGGAGCCTCGCGATGACCACCAGCTCTGTCTCACTCATCACCGGCGTCGACTTCGTCACCGTCCCGGCCAAGGACTACGAGGCCTCGGTGCACTTCTACGGCACCGTGCTCGGCCTGCCGCTCGTCAAGCGGTGGGGCGAGATGCCGGCCGCCGAGTTCCAGGCCGGCAACCTCACGCTCGCCGTGATGGAGCCGACCGCGTTCGGCCAGGAGTTCCGCCCGCACGGCCTCCCGATCGCGCTGCAGGTCGAGGACGTCGCCGCCGCGCGCACGCACCTGGAGGCCCAGGGCGTCGAGTTCATCAGCGAGATGATCGACAGCGGCTTCTGCCACCAGGCGATCTTCCTCGACCCGGCGGGGAACGCGCTCGACCTTCACCACCGCTACGCGCCGAACCCGGCGTGAGCCGCGGCGTCGGCCGCTACCGCACGATCCGGAAGGCGATCGTGGCCGCGCGACCGAGGGTGCGGCTCGCGCTCGGCGTGGCGACCAGCGTGTAGGCGCCCGGAGCGAGCGTGTGAGCGCCGATGCGGCCGCGGAAGCGGAAGCCGTTGCCTCCCCGCGTGCCGCTGACGGTGAACGAGCCGCGCAGCGTCACCGTCCGCGTGCATCTGCGGGCCGTGCGGTTGCGCTTCGTCAGCGCCACGCAGCGAGCGCTCCTGCCCTTGCCATCCGCGCGCCCGGAGAGGGCGTGACGAACCGTGAAGCGCACCGACGCCGCCATGTCGAGCGTGTAGCTGACCTTCGCGCCGGGCGTGGCGCGTCTCGTGCGGCGGGCGGCGGCCGCGCCCGCGCTCGGCGCGCTCGACGCGGCGGCGAAGGCGCGCGGAGCGATCTTCAGCCGGCTCACGACCGGAGCCCTGACCGACCCACCGCCGTCGCCACCACCGCGACCCCCGCCGCCGCCATCCGCCGGTGCGCTCGGGATCGTCGGCGGCACGACGATCGCCGGGGGCGCGAGGCCGAGCTCGAACGCTCCGATGTCGCATGCGGGTCCCTGCGGGCGAAGGACGGCGCGCTGGTCGCCGGCCGGACAGCCGGCGCCGGTCGCCGGCACCCGGTCGATCGCCGCGCTGCCCGGGGCGAGGGCCGCCGTCGCGGTCGGGCCGCCGTTGTCTTGGAGGACCCCCAGCTTGGGATCGGCGACGATGAACCCGACCGTCCCGCAGGTGGCGTCGGGAAAGCTGAGGTTGTGCGCGGGGTCGGCGATCGCGCCGAGGCAGTTCCCGCCGCTGTTGCCGGCGACGATCGTGTTGCGCACCGTCGCCGCGCCGAACGCGTTGATGCCGCCGCCCCCGCCGATGCCGCCCGCGGCGGCGCCCGGGCCGGGATCGCCGCCGGCGCCGACCTGGTTCGCGCTCACCGTCAGGTCGAGCAGCGTCAGGATCGCACTGGCGGTGGTGACGCCACCGCCGCCACCGCCGCTGCCCCCGTAGCCTCCGGAGGCGAGATCGCCGCCGGTGCCGCCGTTGCCCCCGGCGCCGGCGCCGTTGCCCGCAATCGTGCTGTTCGCGACCGTCTGGCTCGTCGTGCTGATGTCGAAGACGCCACCGCCGTAGCCGCCGTTGCCGCCCGGGCCGCCGGTTCTGACCATCCCGCCAGGCGCAGCGCCGCCGGTCCCACCCCGACCCGCCGCGTTCGCCGCGATCGCGCTGCGGACGACCGAGAGCGTGCCGGCGTTCCACAGCCCACCGCCGGCGCCGCCGTCGCCGCCGGCGGCGGCGTTGGAGGTCGATCCCATGCCGCCATCGCCGCCGGCTCCGCCGGCCCCGGCGCGGTTGCCCGCCAGCGAGCTGTCGAGGATGCTCAGGTTCGCACCGGCCGCGTTCGCCACCCCGCCGCCCGCGCCGCCGCGACCGCCGACGCCGGGAGCGATGCTCGTGACGAAGAAGCCGGTGCCCCCGCTGCCGGCGTCGTTGCCGGTCACCGTCGTGCGGATGAGGCTCAGCGTGCCGCCGTTGTAGATGCCGCCGCCGGCGCCACCGATCGAGCCGGCGTGGCCGATCGCCGGGTCGTTGCTGCCGGCCAGGCCGTTGCCGGCCTGGTTGCCGATCACCCGGACGTCGGTGAGCGTGAGGACGCCGACGTTGCGGATGCCGCCGCCGTTGCCGGCGAGGTGCGAGCCGCCCACGAGGGTCGTGCCGTCGGGGGCGTGTCCGCCGCGGATCGTGAGGCCCAAGAGCGACACCGCGGGGGCGGCGCCGACGTCGAGCACGCGGTCTCTCCCGCCAGCGTCGATCGTCGTGCTCGCGGCGCCCGCGCCGCTGATCGTCAAGGCGCTGGTGATGTGGAGGGAGCCGCCGGCGGGCGTCAGGGTGTAGGGGTCGCCGGATGCGAGCACGATCGTGTCGCCGCCGGGGTCGCCGCGCGGGCACTCACCGGGCGTCGGGCCCGAGGCCGTATCGGAGTTCGCCGCAGTCACCGCCTCGCGCAGCGAGCAGAAGCCGTCGGTCGTCGAGACCGCATCGCTGCTCGTGGTGACGGTGATGGTCGCCGCACCCGCCGCCGGCGCTCGGGCGCTCATCACGATCGTCGCCGAGCTCACGAGCACCATCGCCGCGACCGCGGTCGAGATCGACGCGCGGCCGGTGTGCCCGTCACGTCCGTGCGTCGGCCTTCCGTGGCGCAGGGTCATCCCATGCACCGTAACCCGGTTCCGTGGCTGTTTCCGTCGCGGAACCACTGGTCTTTGCGGGCCCGACCACGGGGATTTGTCGCGGCCGCTGGCTCGACCGCGCCAGGGGCGAGCGCCGCCATCTGCGAGTCTCTTGCGGTGCTCTCTTGGCTGCCTGGGTTTGCAGCCCGCGACGTCGCGATCGATCTCGGCACCGCGAACACCCTCGTCTACGTGCAGGGCCGCGGGATCGTGCTGTCGGAGCCCTCGGTGGTGGCGATGGACACGATCAGCGGCGAGGTCCTCGCGGTCGGCAGCGAGGCGAAGCGGATGATCGGCCGGACGCCCGCGCGGATCTCGGCGGTGCGGCCGCTGCGCCACGGGGTGATCACCGACTTCGAGGTGACCGAGGCGATGCTCCGCTACTTCCTGCGCCGCTCCGATCAGCCGCGCTTCGGGCGGCCGCGCTTGATCATGTGCGTGCCGTCGGGCGTGACGGAGGTCGAGATGCGCGCGGTCGTGGACGCCTCGAGAGCAGCCGGCGCGCGCGGGGTGCAGCTGATCGAGGAGCCGCTCGCCGCCGCGATCGGAGCGGGACTCGACATCGCCGAGCCGCGCGGGCGGATGGTCGTCGACGTCGGCGGCGGGACGACCGAGGTCGCCGTCATCTCGCTCGGTCAGATCGTCGTGTCGGAGTCGTTGCGGATCGGTGGCTACGAGTTGGACGATGCCGTCAGCGCCCATTTGCGCCAGGCGCACGGGCTCGCGATCGGCGCGCAGACGGCCGAGGACATCAAGATCGAGCTGGGATCGGCGTCGAGCGTCGCCGGCGACGGCGCGCTCGAGGTTCGTGGGCGACATCTCGGCTCCGGCTTGCCCAAGAGCGTCGTGCTGGGCGCGAGCGAGATCCACGAGGCGCTCGCCGACGGTCTCGAGGCGATCATGAGCGCGATCAAGGAGACGCTGGAGCGCACGCCGCCCGAGCTCGCCGCCGACCTCACCCGCACCGGCATCGTGCTCGCCGGCGGCGGGGTGCTGCTGGACGGCTTCGCGGGCCGCGTCGAGCAGGAGACGGGCATGCCGGCTCGCCTCGCCGACTCGCCGCTGACCTGCGTCGCGACCGGCTCGGGCATGGCGCTCGAGGAGTTCGACGCGATGGCGGGCGGTCACCGCAGCATCGGGCGGCCCAAGCGCCACCGTCAGCTCTGACGGCTCGATCGTCGCCCGCGTCGACCAGCCAGGTGGGCGAGGCGTCATCACCCGATGCGGACGATGCGCGATCACCCGTCGTCCGAGAGCGTCCACCGCAGATTCGCACGGCACCCGACGCAAGGAGCGGATGGTTCATGGCAACCCTGACGGTATGGAAGTTCGACGATGCCTTCGGCGCCGAGCGTGCCGTGGAGAAGCTCCAGCAGCTGCAGAAGCAGGGGCTGATCCAGGTCCACGACGCCGCGATGGTCAGCTGGCCCGAGGGCAAGAAGAAGCCCCAGACCCGCCATCTCGAGGATCTCACCGGCGCCGGAGCGCTCGGAGGGGCGTTCTGGGGACTGCTCTTCGGATTGATCTTCTTCGTCCCGTTCATCGGGCTCGCGGTCGGCGCCGCGACAGGTGCGATCGCGGGCTCGCTCAGCAACGTCGGCATCGACAAGGACTTCATCGAGAGCGTCCGCACGAGAGTCACGCCCGGCACGTCCGCTCTCTTCGTGCTGACCTCCGACGCCGTGCTGGACCGGGTGCGGAACGCGTTCGAGGGGGAGAAGCCCGAGTTGCTGCAGACCAACCTCTCCGAGGCCGAGGAGGCGAGCCTCCGCGAAGCCTTCGCCGAGGCCTGAGTCAGGAGCTCAGTGCGAGCGCTTCCCGGTCAGCCGCCGGGACAGCGCGATGCCGAACCACAGCCAGCCGAAGACGGCGAGCGTGATCGCGGCGACGATCGCCGCCGTCCGGTCGCTGAAGAGGAAGTCGGTCACCAGCAGCACGGCCCCGGTCATCGCCAGCGCGAGGCTGACGAGTCCGGCGAGCGTCATCCGCGTCGCCGAGCGGATCAGCTGCGGCTTGTCGCGGTGGCGGAACATGATGCGGTGATAGGCGGTCGGCGCGATGAACAGCGCCGAGGCGACAGCGGAGCACAGCAGCGTCACGAGGTAGAGGTCGCGCTGGAACGTCGTGACCTGCGCGAAGCGCTGGTTGAACGGCACCGCCAACAGGAACCCGAACAGCAGCTGCACGCCGGGCATCGCCACGCGCAGCTCCTGGAGCAGCTCGCTCAGCTGGCGGTCGAGCTGCTCCTGGTCGCTCTCGACCGCATCAGACGGCGTTCTCATACGGCGGGTCCTACCCGCGTCGCCCGCTCGGGAGCCGCGGCCCGGTCGCGGTCGGGGGAGCGGCCGGGCGACATGGCAGGATGTGCGGCGGCGACGTCCGTGAAGCCCGTAACCGAACCGAAATCGCGTCGCCAGCCGACCCGCTTCGACCGCCGCGAGCTGGCAGCGATCTTCGTCGGCGGGTTCGCGGGCGCGGTCGCCCGCGCGGAGCTGGCGACCGTGCTGCCGGTCGATCCCGCCAACTGGCCGTGGGCGACCTTCGTCGCCAACGTCGTCGGCGCGTTCCTGCTCGGCTGGGTCGTGACGCGGCTCGCGGACCGCGGGGCGCCGCTCGCCTACCACCGACCGCTGCTCGCGACCGGCTTCTGCGGCACCCTGACGACCTTCTCGACGCTGCAGCTCGAGCTGCTGCGGATGCTCGACGCCGGTCGCCTGCCGCTCGCCGCCGCCTACGCGCTCGCCAGCATCGTCGGCGGCCTGCTGGCGCTGCGGATCGGGAGTGCGCTGGCGCGCGGGCTGCGGGCGGTCGCGTGACCCTTCCGCTCCTGCTCGCGATCGGCGCCATCGGCGGACTCGCCGCCGTCGCGCGCTTCCTGCTCGACGCCGCCGTCTCGGCGCGCGCCGGCCGCGAGTTCCCGTGGGGCACGCTGGCCGTCAACCTCAGCGGCTCCGCGCTGCTCGGCCTCGTGGCCGGCATCGCCCTGCACGGGGAGGCGCGGCTGCTGGTGGCGACCGGCCTGATCGGCTCCTACACGACCTTCTCGACGTGGATGCTCGAGAGCGTGCGGCTGGCGGAGTGGGGGCGGCTGCGACTCGCGCTGCTGAACGTCGTCGGCGGCCTCGTGCTCGGTCTCGGCGCGGTCGCGCTCGGCCGGCTCGTCGGGGAGCTGCTGTGAGCGCCCGGCGGGGTGGCGTGGGCCGGCGGGCGCCTCAGCCGGCGTCTCCACCGTCGCCTCAGCCGGCGTCCAGCTCGCGCACCAGCGCCTCCACCCGCCGGGCGATCTCGTCGCGCGTGGCGCGGACGGCCGCGAGCGGCTGGTCCTTCGGGTCGGGCAGCTCCCAGTCGACGTAGCGCTTGCCGGGGATGTACGGGCAGGCGTCGCCACAGCCCATCGTCACGACGACGTCGGCCCGCTCCGCCAGTGCGGTCGTGAGCAGCTGGGGCCGGCGCCCGGCCAGGTCGACGTCCAGCTCTCGCATCGCCGCGACCACCTCGGGGTGGACCTGCTCGGCCGGCGTCGTGCCGGCGGAGTCGGCGCTGTGGCGGGCGCCGGCGGCGCGCTCGAACAGCGCCCGGCTGATCTGCGAGCGGCCGGCGTTGTGGAGGCAGACGAACAGCACGTGCGCCATCGCTACGCCGGCCGGTCGCGGGAAGGGGCGGTCGTCGTCATCGAGCTGAAGGTATTCCATTGACAAACGTGATTCAAATAGACACGCTTCGATCATGTCCACTGCTCTGGAACTGGTCCCGAAGCGCAAGCGGGGCGCCGGCGAGCCCTGCTGCGAGCCGGTCGTCTACCCCGACGTCGAGCGCGCGCAGGCGTCGCGCATGGCCGCGGTCGCGAAGGCGCTCGGCGATCCGATCCGCCTGCAGCTCGTCGATCTGCTGCGCAAGCACGCCGGCAAGGTCTGCGTCTGCGAGCTCGTGCCGCTGTTCGACGTCTCGCAGCCGACGCTCTCCCATCACCTCAAGAAGCTGCGCACGGCCGGGATCGTCGACTCCGAGCGGCAGGGCCTGTGGGCCTACTACTACGTCCGGCCGGACGCGCTGCAGGAGCTGGCGACCTGGCTGAGCTGACCGATCCGACGCCCGCTACTGCAGGCCCTCGCGCGCTTCGCGCACGAGCGTGACGGCCTCGGGGAAGACGACCGCCATGACGCTGCGGATCTGCTGCGCCTGCTCCTCCGTCGTGCCCTGGATGTTGACGCGGTTGACTGCGGCGACCGTCAGGTCGACGGCGAGCTTGATTGCGTTGTCGGCCCAGGCGAGCTTCTGCGCGCCCTGCATCTGATCCGCGAACTCCGCCATTCTGCGCTGGAGCTCGTCCGGATCGCCGAAGAGACCTCCGAAACCTTCCATGGAGTGCATGCTACCCCTCGGGCCGCACCGGCTACGCTCCGGGCCGATGACCGCGACGATCGAGGGTGCCGGAGTCGAGCTCGCCTGCGAGGTGCGCGGCGAAGGCACGCCTGTCCTGCTCGTCCACGGCATGGCCGCGGACGCCCGCTCGTGGACGCCGCTGAGCGACGCGTTGGCCGCCGCCGGGACCGCCCGCACGATCGCCTACGACCGTCGCGGCTACGGCGCCAGCGGAGCACCCGAGCCCTACGAGCGGACGACCGTCAGCGAGCAGGCGCAGGACGCGCGCGCGGTGCTCCAGGCGTTCGCCGCGGACGCGCCCGCGCTCGCGTGCGGCGCCGACCTGGGCGCGCTCGTGGTGCTCGACCTGCTGGTCCACGGCCCCGGCCTGCTGCGGGGCGCGGTGCTGATCGCGCCGCCGGTGCATCAGTTCTCGCTCGACGCGACCGAGGTGCTCTCGCGCGAGCGCGCGGCGCTCGAGGAGGCGCTGCGGGACGACGGGCCGGAGGCGGCGGTCGCCGTCCTGCGGGCGGACGCCGACGCCGTCGCGCGCGCCGCTCACCGCGCCGTCTTCGCCGACTACGCCGGGCTCGCCAGCTGGCCCGTCACGCGCGCCGAGCTGCGCGCCGTCGACGTGCCGGTGGTCGTCATCGCCGCCGCCGACGCGCCGGCGCATCTGCGCGAGGAGGCGGAGGCGCTCGTGCGGCTGCTGCCGCACGGGCGCCGCGTCGAGGACGGCGACCCGCTGGCGCCGCTGCGCGAGCTGCTCGCGGACGCTAGCCCGCCGCCGGCTCGAGCTCGTAGCTGAGGAACGGCGCCAGCGCGTCGAGGAACGCCCGCGGCTCGTAGGCCGTCGCCGGGCTCAGGACGCCGGCACGGTCGTAGCCGGCGTCGGCCATCAGCGCAGCGCCGTGGACGGCCGCCGCGGCGGTCAGGCCGTAGACGTCGCGGCCCCGGGCGACGCCGCTGCGGCTCCGGCCGTCCTCGCCGTGCGCGACCGCGACGAGCGTGAAGCGCGCCGACTGCCGGCGCTCCTCGGACGGTCCCTCCGGCAGGCGCGCCAGCGCCGGCTCGACGAGCGCCCGCAGCGGCGAGCGCAGCGCGAGCGCGACGGCCGGCGCGAGCGCGCCGACGAACGGCGCCGCCAGGTCGCTGCCGGCGAGCGTCTCGACGGTGATGAGCGTCGTGACCTTGCGGGTGCGCACGTGGTGGGGCACCGTCAGCGCCTCGCCCGACGGGTAGCGCATCACCGGCCGCGGGCCGACCGGGTCGGGGAAGGGGAAGCGGCCGCGCTGGGCGCGCAGCGGCGCGCGGCGCCAGCCGCCGTCCTCGTAGACGATCGCGCCCTCGGCCGCCATCCCGAGCGCCGTGCGCGCGGTCCCGCGCGTCGGCTGGACCCCCCGGATCGCGTAGGCGATCACGAGCTCGCGCAGCGGCTCGGCGCCCTGCGCGGTCAGCTGCGCGAGCAGGTCGCCGGGCGCGTAGTCGAAGCCCATCGCCGGCACGACCGCGACGCCGGCCTGGCGCGCGGCGGCGTCGAAGCGATCGCGCACGAGCTGCATGTAGCTCTGCTCGCCGGTCGTGTCGACGTAGTGCGTGCCGCTCTCGACGGCCGCGCGCACGACCGGCTCGCCGTAGCGGACGAACGGTCCCGCGCAGTCGATGACGGCGCTGGAGGCGGCCATCAGGTCGCGCAGGCCGGCGGCGTCGTCGAGGGCGACGGCGCGCGTCGCGATCGCCGGCGTCGCGACTGCGCCCGCGCCGTCACCGCCGCCACGCGCCCCGAGGTCCGCTCTGACCGCTTCCGCCAGCCGCGCCAGCTTCTCGCGGTCGCGCCCGGCCAGCACACATGGCAGTCCCCGGCGCGCCAGCTCCCGCGCGACCAGCCGGCCGGTGTATCCGGTGGCGCCGTAGACGGCGATCGTCCCGGCCATGCCCGCGCTCAGCCGCCGCGTTGGTGGAAGTAGTAGTCCGGCAGCGCCGCGCGCGTGATCTGCGACGCCAGCTGCGCGACCAGGCCGGGGTCGCCGGTGCGGACCGCGAGGTCGTCGAGCGTGACGATCCCGGTCAGCCGCGCGCCGTCGACGATCGGCAGGCGACGGATGCCGTGGCGCACCATCAGCCGCGCCGCCTCCTCGACGTCCATCCCCGGTCCGCCGGTCACGACCGGCGAGCTGGCATGGTCGCCGGCGCGGTCGCTCGGCGCCCGGCCGTCGGCCAGCACGGAGACGGTCAGGTCGCGGTCGGTGAGGAGCCCGACGGGGTCGCCGTCGCGCACCAGCACGACCGAGCCGACGTTGCGCTCGCGCATCAGCGCAGCCACCTCCTGCACCGTCGTCGCGGGGTCAGCCGTGACGACCGACTCCGTCATCACCTGGCGGATTTCCATCCCGCGGCGAGTCTATACGGGCCCTTCCGAGGCGGCGACAGGACGGGGTCGCCGCCTCCCAGGCGGTCTGGGCACTAGCATGTGCGCCTCAATGGCGATCGACGACCAGCTGTCGGCAGAGGCGCGCGAGCGCCCCCGCGCGGCCATCTTCGCCGGACTGGCGGCGCTCTTCACGCTGATCGCGGCCGTCGTGGGCATCCTGTCGCTCTCGAACGAGCCCGACAACCTGCCCGGCTCGCTGATCTACCGCAACCAGCACGTGGTCGGCCTGTCGGTCAGCGCGGCGGCCTCGCTGCTCGGCTCGCTCGCGATCGCGTACGTGCTCGACTTCCTCTTCCGCGCGACGCGCGCACGCAACCCGAGCGTGCCGTCGTGGCTGCGCCTGATGCCATGGATCGGCGGCGTCGGGCTGGCGATCATCGGGATCGTGATCCAGGTGGTGCTGGGCGTGAAGCTCGCGCACTTCGCGACGCACGGGACGCAGACCTACGACGAGGCCAAGCACGTGCTGACCTCGGGGGACTACAACGTCGTCCGCTACCTCGGCATCGTGCCGCAGCTGGCGCTGGCGCTCGCGCTCGTGATGATCTCGCTCAACGCGATGCGCGTCGGGCTGCTGACACGCTTCCTCGGCTACCTCGGCATCATCGCCGCGGTCCTCTTCGTGATCCCGCTGGTGCCGATCCCGATCGTCCAGATCTACTGGCTGGGCGCGCTCGCCTGGATGTTCGCGGGCCGCTCGAGAACCGGTGACCCGGCCGCCTGGCAGAGCGGAGAGGCAGTCCCGTGGCCGAGCTCGCAGGAGATGCGCGAGGCGCGCGTGCGCGCCGCCGAGGAGCGTCGCGGCGGCCGTCGCGACGGCGCTCCGGCGGCCGCCGCCGAGGAGTCGGCCAAGCCAGAGCTGCTCCACGCGCCGGTCGGCCCGACCGAGTCGGACGACCACGGCGACGCGGCCGACGCCTTCGGCAGCAGCGGCGCCGCGCGGCGCAAGCGCAAGAAACGACGCTAGGACCGCGACGCCGCGTCGAGCAGGTCGGCGCGCATGTTGCGCTCCATCATCTCCAGCGCCGCGTCGCCGAGCCGCGGATCGATCGGCGCGACGGCGTCGCGCGGCACGCGGATCGCGAAGTGGCGCACGTAGGCGTCGAGCGCGCTGTAGAGGACGCACTGCTCCGTCACCTGTCCGGTGAGGATCACCGTCTCGATGCCGTCGCGGCGCAGCAGGTACTCGAGCGAGGTGCTGTAGAAGGCGCTGTGACGGACCTTCGGCAGGAACGGGCAGTCGGCGGGCGGCGCGATCGGCTCGATCAGGTCGGGGCGGCGGCCCTCGCGCGCCCGTCTTACGAGATCCTCGCGCGTCGCGCCGAAGTCGCCGTAGTTGTCGTTGACGTAGATCAGCTCGACGTCGTCGTCCTCGCGGACGCCGGCGATCAGCCGGCTGAGCGGCTCGATGATCGCCTCGACGCCGGCGGCCAGCGCGTCGGCGTCCTCATGGTCGTACGGGTTCAGCATGTCGATGACGATCAGGGCGGTGTCGGCCATGCGGCCGTACGTTCCCGCCCGGACCCGATCGCATGCGGCAACCGCTGCTGCCGATTCCGCGCCCGCGGCGGCGGGTACCCAGTTGACGGACACCTTCGACGATTGGAGGAGGAGATGGGCATCACCGCCAATCCCCCCGGTCGCTTCGACCGGGATGCAGACGCAGCACCGCCGCGCACCGTCCAGCCGACGGTTGCTGCCGCCTCTCCGGGCTGGTCGATCGCCGACCCGGCCCCGCTCGGACTCGCGGCCTTCGCGCTGACGACGTTCGTGCTCAGCATGTTCAACGCCGGCCTCGTGAACAGAGCCGGGGAGCCGGTCGCCTACGCGCTCGCGTTCGCCTACGGCGGGCTTGCACAGCTGCTCGCCGGCATGTGGGAGTTCCGCAACGGCAACACGTTCGGCGCCGTCGCGTTCTCGTCATACGGCGCCTTCTGGCTGTCGTTCTTCGCCTATGTGCAGTTCTTCGCGAGAGATGTCCCGGCCTCCGCGGCCGGTCACGCGATCGGGCTCTACCTGATCGCCTGGGGCATCTTCACGCTCTACATGTTCGTCGCATCGCTGCGCACGACGGCGGCGGTCGCGCTCGTCTTCCTGCTGCTGACGCTGACGTTCTTCGCGCTCGGCATCGGGAACTCCGGCGCCCACACCAGCATCGTCAAGCTCGGCGGCTGGCTCGGCATCGCGACGGCGGCAGCCGCGTGGTACGCGTCGTTCGCGGTCGTCACGAACTCGACGTTCGGGCGCACGGTGCTGCCCGTCATGCCGCTGAGACGCGCGGACGGGTAGAAACCAGGGCTGGCAGGAGTCCCACGAGAGGAGCGAGATGGCTGACAGCGCAACGACGGACGGCGGTGCATCGCTCGAGCACGAGCTCGAGGAGATGCTCTCGATCGAGCGGTTCGAGCCGCCCGAGGAGTTCCGCGCGCGGGCGCTCCTGAACGATCCCGAGGTGTACGAGCGGGCGCGCCGCGATCCCGACGGCTGGTGGGAGGAGCAGGCCGGCGCGCTCGACTGGTCCAGACGCTGGGACACGGTGCTCGACGACGCGAACCCGCCGTTCTACAAGTGGTTCGCCGGCGGAGCGATCAACGCGTCCTACAACTGCGTCGACCGTCACGTCGAGGCCGGCAACGGCGACCGCGTCGCGTATCACTGGCGCGGCGAGGGCGGCGAGGAGCGCGACGTCACGTACGCCGACCTGCATCGCGACGTGCAGCGCTTCGCGAACGCGCTGAAGGACCTCGGCGTCAAGCCCGGGGACATCGTCGGGATCTACCTGCCGATGATCCCCGAGGTCGTCGTCGCGATGCTCGCCTGCGCCCGCATCGGCGCGCCGCACAACGTCGTCTTCGGCGGCTTCTCGCCCGAGTCGGTGCGCGAGCGGATGGAGTTCTCGGAGGCGAAGGTGCTGATCACCGTCGACGGCGCCCGCCGCAAGGGCAAGACGGCGCCGATCAAGGCGGCCGTCGACGACGTGATGGGCGACCTCGCCTCGCTCGAGACGATCGTCGTCGTGCAGGCGACCGGCGCCGACTGCGAGATGCGGGAGGGCCGCGACTACTGGTATCACGAGATCTGCGCGGCGGCGGACGCGGAGTGTCCGGCCGAGCCGTTCGACGCCGAGCACCCGCTCTTCATCCTCTACACCTCGGGCTCGACGGCGAAGCCGAAGGGGATCCTGCACACGACCGGCGGCTACCTGACGGGCGTCGCCGCGACGCACAGATACGTCTTCGACATCAAGCCGGAGACGGACGTCTACTGGTGCGCGGCCGACGTCGGCTGGATCACCGGGCACTCCTACATCGTCTACGGCCCGCTGCTCAACGGCGCGACCTCCGTGATGTGGGAGGGCGCGCCCGACTACCCGCACCAGGGCATCTGGTGGGAGCTGATCGAGCGCTACAAGGCGACGATCCTCTATGCCGCGCCGACCGCGATCCGCACGTTCATGAAGTGGGGTGCGGAGATCCCCGGTCGCTACGACCTCAGCTCCCTGCGGCTGCTGGGCTCCGTCGGGGAGCCGATCAACCCGAAGGCGTGGCTCTGGTACCGCAAGGTGATCGGCGGCGAGCGCTGCCCGATCGTCGACACCTGGTGGCAGACCGAGACGGGCGCGATCATGATCACGCCGCTGCCCGGGATCGTCGCGACGAAGCCGGGCTCGGCGACGCTGCCGTTCCCCGGCGTCTTCGCCGAGGTCGTCGACGAGACCACGGGCGAGCCGATCGCCGAGGGACAGGGGCTGCTGGTGCTGACGCGGCCGTGGCCGTCGATGCTGCGGACGCTCTACAAGGAGGACGACCGCTTCGTCGAGACGTACTTCGCGCGCTTCGGCAAGGAGACGTACCTCGTCGGCGACGCCGCGCGCAAGGACAAGGACGGCTACTTCTGGATCATCGGGCGGATCGACGACGTCGTCAACGTCTCCGGCCACCGCCTCTCGACCGCGGAGGTCGAGTCGGCGATCGTCGCCCACGAGACGGTTGCGGAGGCGGCCGTGATCGGGCAGTCCGACGAGGACACCGGCCAGGCGATCTGCGCCTTCGTGACGTTGCGGGGCGAGATCGAGGGGACCGACGTGGTCGTCGAGGAGATCCGCGCCGTCGTGGCCGAGCGAATCGGCAGATTCGCGCGCCCGAAGCGGATCATCTGGGCCGACGACCTGCCGAAGACGCGCTCGGGCAAGATCATGCGCCGCCTGCTGCGCGACATCGCCGAGGGCCGTGCGCTCGGCGACGTCACGACGCTGAGAGACCCGGGCGTGATGGATGCGCTGGAAGAGAAGATCAAGGAAGGCCACGCCCAGGAAGCCTGAGGCCGGCACTGCGAGCTTGCTCGCCGGCGGCGCCCGCTAGGTGCCGCCGGCTGCTGCCGGCGCGGTGCCGGAGCGCGTCGCCGCGAGGCCCGTGCAGGCGCGCAGCGACTGCCACGCCGCCAGGCCGGCCGTCGCCGCAGCCCCTTCCAGCGGCACCGGCACGCCGCCCTCGATCAGGGCGGGGCGCCAGCGGTAGCCGTCGACGCGGCGGCCGGTGACCGTCACCGCAAGAGCGCCGGCGGCCGTCGAGGGCGGCCCCGTCGCGTAGAAGGCGAGGTTGCCGAGCCCGTAGTCGACGAACGCCTGACCGGCGTAGCCGGCGCCGAGCTGCACGTGCGCGTGGGAGCCGACGATCACGTCCGCGCCGGCTGCGACGAGCGCCTGCATCAGCGCCGGCTGGCGCGCGTTCGGGCAGGCCTGCAGCTCCGTTCCCCAGTGGAGGTAGACGACGACGGTGTCGGCCGTGCGGCGCGCGCTGCGGACGGCTGCCAGCAGCGCCGTCGGATCCTGCGCCGAGGCCACCCCGGCCTGTGTCGAGGTCGCCGTCCAGGCGGCGGCCAGCTCGTCGTCGAGCACCTGCGTGGCGGCGATCACGGCGATCATCTGCCCGTGGCGCCGGACGTGGAAGGGCGCGAACGCCTGCGTCGCCGAGGCGCCGACGCCGATCAGCGGGAAGTGGGCGGCGCGCGCCGCCGCCAGCGACTGCACGAGCCCGGCGCGGCCGCAGTCGAGGCCGTGGTTGTTGGCCTCCGTCGCGACCGTGACGCCGGCGCCTCGCAGCGCCGCAAAGGCGCTCGGCGGGGCCGCGAACGCGAACTCCTTCGGCTGGCGATCGGGACAGGCGGCGCCGGGCGTGACGGCCGTCTCGAGGTTGACGACCGCGACGTCGCCGCCGGCGAGCAGCGCGCGCGTGCCGCCGAGCGCGGTCCTCGGATCAGCCGCGAGCCGGCCCTCGAGCGGGCCGGCGAAGTGGACGTCGCCGCCGAAGACGAGCGTCACGGGCTCGCCGCTGCCGAGGTAGGGGCGACCGACAGCCGCCTTCGCCTTCGGCTGCGGCGCATCGGATCCGCTCGTCAGCCACACGACCGCGCCGACGAGCGTCGCCGCGACGGCGCCGGTCCGCGCGAGACGCAGCTTGCGGCGCAGGGGCCATCGCTCGGGCGCGGGTCGCTCGGTCATCGTCCGCGAGGCTACGGGTCGCGGCGGCGTACGCGGCGGCTTGACTCCGGCCGCCGGATCGAGTCGACTCCGAACGGCAGGACCTGAGCAAGGGAGATGACGATGTCGAGCACCGCGGGAACCCGTCCAGAGAGCGCCTACGAGGTGGCGTGTCGCACCCACCGCTGGCAGGTCCCGGGCCGCTACAACATCGCGGGCGACGTCTGCGACAAGCACCCGCCGGAGAAGCTCGCGATGATCCACGAGGATCCCGCGGGCGCCGTCCGCGAGGTCGCCTGGGGGGAGCTGCAGGAGGCGTCGAACCGCTTCGCGAACGTGCTCGTCGCGCACGGCGTCACGCGCGGCGACCGCGTCGCGATGCTGCTGCCGCCGCGGCCGGAGACGGCGGCCGCCTTCTTCGGCACCTGGAAGGCGGGGGCGATCCTGCTGTCGATGTCGGTCCTCTACGGCGACGACGGCATCCGCCACCGCCTGCGCGACTCGCAGTCGAAGGTGCTCGTCACCGACGCCGCCAACGCCGGTCGGATCGAGCCCGGCCTCGTCGAGCGCGTGCTCGTGCTCGACGACGCGCTGCTGGCGAGCGGCGAGCCCGACTTCGAGATCGTCGCGACGTCCGCCGAGGATCCCGCGCAGCTCTACTACACGTCCGGCACGACCGGGCTCGCGAAGGGGATCCTCCACGCCCACCGCTACCTGCTCGCGCACGAGGAGTTCGTCTACAGCCACGAGGTGCAGGACGGCGAGCGCTTCCACGGCATGGGGGAGTGGGCGTGGGCGGCCGGCATCTGCCCGCTGCTGGGGCCGTGGCGCTACGGCGCGACGCAGGTCGTGCTGCAGCGCGACGGCGGCTTCGACCCGCATCGCCAGCTCGCCTTCCTCTCCCGCCACCGCGTCACGAACGTCTTCACGACGCCGACCGCGATGCGCTCGATGATGGCGATCGAGGACGCCGGCACGCGCTATCCGCAGCGCTTCCGCATCGTCTGCTCGGCCGGGGAGCCGCTCAACCCCGAGGCGATCCGCTGGTTCCGGGCGCAGTACGGCGTCACCGTGCTCGACTACTACGGCCTCTCGGAGTCCTATCCGCTCGCCGGCAACTACCCCTTCATGGAGGTGCGCGAGGGCTCGATGGGCAGACCGATGCCGGGCTGGGAGGTCGCGATCCTCGACGAGGACGAGCGGCCGGTCGCGCCCGGAGAGCGCGGCGAGATCTGCCTCAAGGCGCGCAGCAACCCGCACTACCCGCTCGGCTACTGGAACCGCCCGGAGGAGAGCCAGCAGGACTTCGGCGGTCCCTGGTTCCACACGAAGGACGCCGCCCGCACGGACGAGGACGGCTACTACTGGTACGAGGGCCGCGCCGACGACGTGATCATCTCGGCCGGCTACCGGATCGGCCCGTTCGAGGTCGAGTCCGCCTGCCTCGAGCACCCGGCCGTCGCGGAGGCCGCCGTCGTCGCCTCGCCCGACGAGCGGCGCGGCTCGGTCGTGAAGGCGTTCGTCGTGCTGGCGGAGGGGCATGTCGCCGGCGACGCGCTCGCGGAGGAGATCAAGGCGCACGTGCGCGACCACCTCTCGGCCTACGCATATCCCCGCCGCATCGAGTTCGTCGACGGGCTGCCGAAGACGCTGACGGGCAAGATCCGCCGGATCGAGCTGCGCCAGCTGGAACGGGCCCGGGAGGAACGCTGAAGGACGCGACGGGGCTGGCCCGTTCGAGACGGAGCGGGCACGGGCAGTCGGCGAGGGAAGGAGCCGAAGTGGCCCGCTCCCCGCGGCCGGCGCCCGGGGCGGCCGGCGCCCGGCGCTCCGGCGCCGGGCCCGGCCGCTCAAGGCTAGCCGTGCCAGGTGCGCGTCTTCGACGGCAGGTGCGGGGCGAGCCGCCAGATCAGCTCGCCGATCGTCAGTCCGATCGCGATCCCCAGCGCGCTGTTGCCGGCGCGCGCGAGTGCGATCCCGACGCCCTGGTAGTCGACCGCGCTGACCGTCAGCAGGGCGGTCGGCGTCAGCATCACGACGAGCCAGAAGTAGCCGCGCGCGAACAGGGCGAAGAGCCCGAACGCGGCCAGTCCCTGAGCGGCCACGAGCAACCACGGCGCGCCCGTCGCGACCGTCAGCAGCGCGATCGCGACGGTGCCGACGAGCGTGCCGGCGCCTCGCTGCAGCGCGCGCACCCTGCTGGCGTGCTCGTCCGGCTGCAGGACCGCGAGGACCGTCAGCGGGACCCAGTAGCCGTGCTCGAGGTCGATCGCGCGGTAGAGCAGCGTCGTCGCGGCGACGAGCGTCGCGAGCCGCAGCGCGTGCGCGCGCAGGCCGACGTCGCCGGCGAACGTGGCCCACAGCTGCCGCAGCGCCGCTCCGAACGCCGGCCGCAAGGGCGGCGCCACCACGCGGCTGGGCGCCTCGTGCGCATAGACGGCGACCATCAGCACGAGCCCGAGCAGCGACCCGAGCGCGAACCAGCCCGTGCGCTGGGCGACGTCGAGCGAGCCGGCCGGGATCCCGTTCGCGATCGTGTAGATGGCGCCGATCACGAAGCCGGTCAGGCCGCCGTCGGGGCCGAACCCGCGCAGCGCGGTCGCGAGCGCGACGAGCACGAACGCGACGAGGACGGAGGCCACGAGGCTCGGCTGCACCGCCGTCGCGACGGCGACCGAGACGCAGCAGCCGAGCGCGGCGGCGAGCCCCCACCCGAGCCGCTCCCGCAGGGGACCGCGCGGCACGCCGAGCGCGGCGTTGAGCCCGCCGAAGCAGCCGATCACGCCGATCGCGGCGTGGCCGGTCGCGATCCCGATCGCGAGCGGCGCGCAGCTCGCGACCGCGCCCGCGAGCCCCGCCGGCAGGTCGATGCCACGCCGCTCGACCCGAAACGCCTCGGCCCAGAGCGACTGTGTCGCGCTCGGGCCCACGTCCTACTCCTCGGCCGTGGAATCGGCCCCCGGCCGATTCCGCGATTGTCCCGGCGCCAGCCGGGACGACCTGATCTCGGAGAGGATCCGCTCCAGGCGTGGCTCCGACGTGCGATCGACGTGCGTCATCGCGGCGCCGACGGCCGGGTGCACGGCGGTGATCAGCGCGTGCAGCTCGTGCGCGACGGCGCGGTAGCCGGGATGGCCCTCGCGCCCGGAGCGCAGCTCGATCAGCTGCATGGCGGCGCGCGCGTTCATGTCGAGCACGTAGCGGATGCGGTAGCCGAGCGCGACCGCGTAGGGGGCCGCGTCGTGAAGGCCGCGCTCGACCAGCCGCTCGTAGGCGCGCGCGGAGACGTCGAGGGCGCGCCGATACGCGTCGCCGGCGCCGGCGCGCTCGACCTCCTCCGGCACCTCGGCCCCGAGCTGGGGGGAGAGCGCCTGCCACTGCACCGTCAGCATGCGGTGGCGCTGGAGGTCGCGGAAGGCGCCGTAGTCGGAGACGATCTCGAAGCGGTAGCGCAGCGCCTCGAAGCCGCGCCCGGGTCGGTGGCGGCGGTTCTCGCGCTCGCCGACGAGGTCGCGCAGCAGCGCGGCGCGCTCGTCGATGCCGAGGCCGGCGACGGCCGCGCGCGTGCGCTCCTCGCCGACGCCGGTCGCCTCGAACAGCAGCGCGGCGAGCAGGTCGTCCTCGTCGCCGTCGACGCGCAGCAGCGTGACCGAGGCACCGGCCGCGCCCTCGGTCGCGTCGAGCCCGAGCCGGTCGCTCCAAGCGCGGCCGGCGGCGGAGCGCGAACGCAGGTAGTCGACCCAGGCGCCGCCGCGGTCGGGACGCTCGACGCGCGTGACGAAGCTCGGGATCGTCGCCTGCACGGCCGTCAGGATCGCCTGGCCGGTGCGCTGCGCCTCCGGGAGCGGGTGCGCGAGCAGGTGGAGGATCAGCTGCTCGTACGTCTGTCCGGTCGCGAAGATCCCCATGTGCGAGAGGGAGGCGGCTGGCAGCAGCCCGCGCAGCAGGTCGAGCGCCTTCGCCTTGAGCGCCCGCGCGTGCGCTCTCGCGGGCTCGCCCTCCCGGCGCGGGAACTGCTCCGCCGCCCACGCGGTCAGCACCGGGATCGCGGCCGAGTAGGTCGCGAACAGCTCGTCCATCGCGGCCTCGTACTCGGGTCCGAGATCGGGGTCGCGGTAGTAGCGGTAGCGGCCGTCGTCGGAGCCCATCGGCGCGTCGTAGGCGATGTAGCGCGTCGACTGCTCGAGGTAGGCGCCGAGCCGCGGCCGCTGGAGCACCTTCGTCAGGACGTTCGAGGCCCATTCGACGGCGACGTGGGCGCCGCCCAGCTGCGCGACCGAGTCGTCGCCGTAGCCGAGGAAGATCGTCTCGTAGAGGCGCGCCGCGCGGTCGCCCTCGCCGGCGTCCTGCCAGCCGGCGGGAAGCTCCGGGAGGCTGCCGGCGAACTCGTCGAGGAAGAGCCGGCGCAACGTGCCGGGGTAGCGCGAGTAGCGGGCGAAGAGCGCGCCCTTGACCGTCTCGGGCAGGTTCGTGAGCGCGAAGACGGGCTCGTCGAGATCGCTGAAGTGGGGGGCGAGGCGCGCGCGCTCGGCGTCGGTGAAGGTCTCTCGTGGGTACTGCACAGGGCGGCGCATGGTACCGGCCGTCGCGGTCGTCAGAGCGCCCGGCGGGCGCGCGACTACGCGGCCGCGGCCGGCAGCAGCAGCGGAGCGCCGGCGGCGACGAGCGCCGGCGGGATCGCGACCGAGCCGTCGTCCTGCTGGCCGTTCTCGAGCAGCGCGATCAGCGTGCGCCCAACCGCGACCGCAGTGCCGTTGAGCGTGTGCACGGTCGCCGGGCGCTTCTGCCCCTCCGCGCGGTAGCGCACGTCGAGGCGGCGGGCCTGGAAGTCGGTCGTGTTCGAGCACGAGGTCAGCTCGCGGTAGCCGCCCTGCCCCGGCAGCCACGCCTCGCAGTCGTACTTCTTCGCGGCGGAGGCGCCGAGGTCGTCGACGGCGATGTTGACGACCCGGTAGGGGATCTCCAGCTCCTGCAGGATCGACTCCTCGATCGCGAGGATCCGCTCGTGCTCGTCGGCCGACTGCTCGGGCGCGACGTAGGCGAACATCTCGACCTTGTCGAACTGGTGCACGCGGAAGATCCCGCGCGTGTCGCGACCGGCGGAGCCCGCCTCGCGGCGGAAGCAGGGGGAGAAGCCGGCGTAGCGCAGCGGCAGCTGCTCGAGGATCTCGCCGGCGTGCATCGAGGCGAGCGCGACCTCGGAGGTGCCGGCGAGGTACAGGTCGTCCTCCGGCAGGTGGTAGATCTGCTGCTCGGTGTCGGGCAGGAAGCCGGTCCCGTAGAGCGCCTGCTCGCGCACCAGCACCGGCGGGATGACGGGCTCGAAGCCCTCGCCGCGCACCTTCTCCAGCGCGTAGCGGACGAGCGCCAGCTCGAGCATCACGAGGTCGCCTCTGAGGTAGGCGAAACGGGAGCCGGAGAGGCGCGCGCCGCGCTCCATGTCGATCCGGTCGCCGGCCAGCTCGAGGTGGTCCTTGCCGCGCCTGCGGCGGGTCGCGTCGCCGACCTCGCGTACGACCGTGTCCTGCTGCGCCGCGTCCGGGAGCGGGATGTTCGGCAGCGCCGCGAGCGTCTCGTCGAGCAGCCGTCTGACGGCGGTCTGCTCGTCGGACAGCGCACGGCCGCGCTCCGCCAGCGCGCTCATCTTCGCGTGCTCCTCCGGCGTCGGCGCGCCGCGCCGGCCGCGGCTCATCGCGTTCTGCTCCGCCTGCAGCTCCTCGAGCTGGCCGGTCAGCTCGCGCCAGCGCTCGTCGTGCGTGAGGACGCGGGTGACCGCGTCGGCGTCGACGTCGCCACGACGGGCGAGCGCGACGCGCACGCCGTCGGGATCACTGCGGATCAGTCTGAGGTCGAGCACGGCGCAAGCGGCCCGGCCGCTGCTAGCCGCCGTTGGTGGCGCCGGCGGCGCCCGTGGTCGCGCCGGCGCCGGTGCCGTTGTTGCCGGAGCTGCTCGACGACGTGCAGTGGTAGCCGTTGGCAGCGTTGCCGTCGCCCGGTGGCCGCGTCGGGCGACCTCTGCCGGCGTACTTCGCGACGAAGTCCGCGACCGCCTGGGCATCGGGGCCGACGACGATGTTCTGCGGCATGATCGCGCCGGAGAAGCCGCCGTTCTCGAGCGCGTAGAGCACGCGCTCGACGCATTCGGCGCGAACCGTGAAGTTCGGGCCGTCGGTGCGCTCGCGGGTGCGGATGTTCGTGGCGGAGCCGCGCGTGCCGGCGGTGCTCAGCGTGTGGCAGCCGGCGCAGCGCTGCTTGAAGAGCTCGGCGCCGCGGTGCGCCGGATTGCTCTGGGCGACCTGCAGCTTCTCCTCGCCGCACGCCGTCAGGGCGAAGGCGAGCACGAGAGCGGCGGCCGCGAGGATGATCGACTTCGTCAGGCGCGTCATGCGGTCCGGGACTATACGAAAGAATCCCGCCGCGATGCTCTCCCTCTCCTCGCCCCTGCTCGCGGCGGCGGGCGCCGCGGTCGCGCTCGCGTGCTGCGCGTGCGGGAAGCCCGCCGCCGTCGCTCGCACCGGAACGACCCTGCCCGTGACGCTCTCGGAGTACCGGATCTCGCCGCAGGACGTGGAAATCCGCGCCGGCCGGATCGTCCTCGACGTGCACAACGCCGGGACGATCGCGCACCGCCTGCAGCTGACGGCGGCCCGCGGCTCGCGCGTGGTGGCGGCGAGCCCGCCGCTGCCGCCAGGTCAGCGCACGCGCGTCGTCGTCACGTTGGCGCCCGGCGACTACCTCACGAGCGATCCGCTCGACCGCCACGACACGCTCGGTCAGCGCGGCACGCTGAACGCTCGGTGAGAAGGAACCGGCCCGCCGGCGGCGAACATCTGTCCACCCCCGGCGCCGGCCGAGACGATCTTCACCTCGATCGTCCTCTACGGCGGCAACCATGAGAGCGCCGGCGCCGGGGCCCTCTCCTCCCAGCGCTCCTACAGGCCGCCGCTCGTCGTCGCGGCACGCACGGCCAGCGCGACGACGACGAAGCACGAGAGGGCCATCACGCCCATCTCGCGGCGCACGATCGACAGCACGACGACGCGTTGCTCCTGCTCCGGCAGCCTCCCGACATCCTGCGCCGATCTGTGGCCGCGGGCGGCGAGGATCGCGTCGGCCGAGGTGATCCGCAGCTGCTCGGCGATGAAGGAGACGGCCAGCGGCAGCACGCCGTAGAGGATGTGGAGGTCGCCCTTCGGCTTGTGCCCGAGCACGAGCAGCAGCGCCCCGAGCAGCACCTGCACGACGATCGCCACCTGGCCGGCGCGCAGCAGGGTCCAGAACGCGGGGCTCGGCTCGACGCGATACCAACGCCAGGCGCCCCAGATTCCGGCTGCGAGGTTGAGGGCGACGAGCAGCGACCCGACGACGAGGTGGACAGTGGGCATATTGCGCCTTTCAGCACGATGTAGTTGAGGCTTTAAGCACTAAGTAACAGCGTGTTACAAGCTTGCCATCTTCGGTGCTATAACCCGGCTGTCGTGCTCACGTCCTACGGACCAGCACTCGTCTTCGTGGTGATAGGCGCCCTCGTCGGCGCCCTCTTCGGCGTCGCTCCGAACCTCCTCGGTCCGAAGCGTCGAAGCACTTCGAGACAGTCCCAACTCTCGCCCTACGAGTGCGGCCTGCCCTCGGAGGTACAGAAGAACTTCCGCTTCGGGATCAGCTTCTACCTGGTCGCGATGCTGTTCATCCTCTTCGACATCGAAGTCATCTTCCTCTACCCGATCGCCGTGGAGTTGAAGGCGTTCGGGACGTTCGCACTGGGGGAGACGATCGTCTTCATCGTGCTGCTGGCGGTGGCCTTCGTCTATGTCTGGCGCCGGGGGGCGCTCGAATGGAAGTGACACGAGACAAGCTTCACGGGGACGGCGCAGCCGTCCCGACCGCCGCCGCAGGCGGCGGCGACGACCTCGGCTTCCGGGTCCGTCAGCTGCGTGCGCGCGACATGCTCCGCGGGGACATCCCCGACGACGAGCTGCAGGCGTACGTGGAGGAGCGCGTGCTCACGACGACGCTCGACAAGGCGCTCGCGTGGGCGCGCGGGAACTCGATGTTCCCGGCCACCTTCGGCCTCGCCTGCTGCGCGATCGAGATGATGTCGCTGCCGGCCGCCCGCCTCGACAGCGCGCGCTTCGGCTCGGAGGCGTTCCGCGCCTCGCCGCGGCAGGCGGACCTGCTGATCCTCTCCGGCCGCGTCTCGATCAAGATGGCGCCGGTCATCCGTCGCATCTACGACCAGATGCTCGAGCCCCGCTGGGCGATCGCGATGGGCGCCTGCTGCTCCTCGATGGGCGTCTTCAACAACTACGCGATCGTCCCCGCCGACAAGTTCATGCCGATCGACGTGCACGTGCCGGGCTGTCCGCCGCGCCCCGAGGCGCTCATGCACGGCGTCCTCAAGCTGCGCTCGAGAATCCAGGGCGACGCGCCCGACGGCTGGCGCGAGCGCTACGACGCGGTCGGCACCGAGGAGGTCGTCGGCGACGCCGACCTGCCAGGGGTCAACGCGATCAACGTCTTCCAGAGCGGGGAGACCCAGGGTGCCTGACGCGACCGGTCTCGAGCTGATCGCTCAGGACCTCCGCGACAAGGTGGGGGACAGCGTCCTCGACACCCTCTACTTCCGTGACGAGGCGACGCTGATCGCCGATCCCGCGAAGCTGCACGAGACGCTCGTCGCGCTGCGCGAGCGCGGCTACCGCTTCCTCGCCAGCCTGCACGGCGTCGACTACTACCCGGACGAGCCGCGCCTCGGCGTCCACTACCAGCTGCTCGACATGGACCGCGTCGACCGCATCGGCGTGAAGATCCGCGTGCCGCTCGCCGACCCGCACGTCTCCAGCGTCGTCGACCTGTGGTCGGGTGCGAACCATCCCGAGCGCGAGGTCTACGACATGTTCGGCGTGATCTTCGACGGCCACCCCGACCTGCGCCGCATCCTGATGCCCGAGGACTACGAGGGCTATCCGCAGCGGCGCGACTTCCCGGTCGGCGGCGAGCCCGTCCTCTTCACCTACAACGAGGACAGATCGCCGCGGTGGTACGAGTGACCGACACGACCGAGACCCCCGCCGGGGCGAGCGCGGCGATCAGCGACTACCGCAAGCAGGAGGAGTCGATCACGCTCTCCTCGAGCCCGGCGACGGACGCGCCCGACACCGAGCTGCTGACGATCAACATGGGCCCCCACCACCCCTCGACGCACGGGGTGCTGCGCCTGATCCTGACGCTCGAGGCCGAGGTCGTGCGCGACGTCAAGCCGATCATCGGCTACGTCCACACCGGAATCGAGAAGACGGCCGAGCAGAAGGCGTACTGGAAGGTCATCCCCGTCATCGAGCGGATGGACTACGTCTCCTACTACTTCAACGCGATGGCCTACTGCGGCGCGGTCGAGAAGCTGCTCGACATCGAGGTGCCGGCGCGCGCCCAGTACCTGCGCGTGATCCACCTCGAGCTGAACCGCATCGTCTCGCACCTGATCTGGCTCGGCACGAGCGCGATCGACCTCGGCGCGATCTCGGTCTGGTGGTACTGCTTCCGCGAGCGCGAGACGATCCTCGACCTCTTCGAGATGTCGTCCGGCCAGCGCATCCACACGCGCTACTTCCAGGTCGGCGGCGTCATCGAGGACGTGCCGAGAGGGTGGGTCGAGCGGGTCCGCAGATTCACGAAGACGATGCGCACGCGCGCCGACCAGTACGCGGCGCTGCTCGACAAGAACGAGATCGTGCTCCAGCGCCTGCGCCACACCGGCGTGCTCGACGCCGACACGCTGCTCGACCTCGGCGTCACCGGCCCGCTGCTGCGCGCCGCCGGGAACCCGTGGGACCTGCGCAAGGCCGCGCCGTACTCGTCCTACGACCACTTCGCCTTCAGAATCCCGGTCGGCGCGACGGGCGACAACTACGACCGCTACCGCGTGCGCCACGCCGAGATCTACGAGTCGTGCGACATCATCGACCAGGCGCTCGACGGGCTGCCCGAGGGGCCGTTCATCACCGAGGACCGCAAGGTCGCGCTGCCGCCGCGCCACGAGCTGGCGACCTCGATGGAGGCGCTGATCCACCACTTCAAGCTCGTGACCGAGGGCTTCCGCGTCCCGCCGGGCGAGATCTACTACCCGATCGAGTCGCCGCGCGGAGAGCTCGGCTGCTTCGTGCGCTCCGACGGCTCCTCGAAGCCGGCGCGCGTGCACATGCGCGACCCCTCGTTCCACAACCTGCAGATGACGGCGCCCGCGACGCGCGGCTCGTACATCGCCGACCTCGTCGCGACGCTCGCGATGATCGACCCGATCCTCGGAGGGGTGGACCGCTAGATGCGGAACAGCTCGGCCAGGGGCCTCGCGGTTCCGTTGGAAGAACTCGCCCAGGGGCTCGTTCTTCCGACGCGGAGGTCGACCCATGAGTGACGTCGCCCGCTTCGGCCACGGCTCCCGCATCCCTGGCTGGGACGACGCCGTCGACCTCACGAAGGCGCCCGCCGGCGTCCCGGATCCGGCGACGACGCCGGTCCCGCCGGAGCTGCGCTCGGAGATCGAGGCGGCGATGGCGAAGTACCCCGACTTCCGCTCGGCCGCGATCCCGGCGCTGCACGCGGCGCAGAAGCTGCACGGCTGGTGCTCGCCCGAGGCGCTCGAGCAGGTCGCCTGCGTGATGCGGCTGACGCCCGGCTACCTGACCGCGGTCGCCACCTTCTACGACATGTTCTACATGGAGCCGGTCGGCCGTCATCGGATCTTCGTCTGCACGAACATCTCGTGCTCGCTGCGCGGCGCCGACGCCGTGCACGACGCGATCGTCGACGCCGCCGCCGGCGACCCCGACTTCAACATCCGCTCGTTCGAGTGCCTCGGCGCCTGCGACATCGCGCCGATGGCCTCGATCGACGGCGAGTACGTCGGCCCGCTCGAGCTGGCCGACGCCGAGCGGATCGTGGAGGACCTGCGCGCCGGTCGCCCGGTGCTGGAGGAGAAGAACATCCGCAGGCGCAGGAGCGTCGATCCCGGAGCGCGTCGCTCCGCCACCCGCGACGAGGACGCACGCGCATGAGCCAGCACATCCTGTTCGACGACATCGACGAGCCGGGCCTCGCCACGCTCCAGGTCTACGAGCGCCGCGGCGGCTACTCGTCGCTGCGCCGCGCGCTGCAGATGTCGCGCGAGGAGGTCCTGCAGAACCTGCTCGACTCCGGCCTGCGCGGTCGCGGCGGCGCCGGCTTCGCGATGGGCAGAAAGGCGTCCTTCCTGCCAAAGGGCACGATGGACAAGTACCTCGTGTGCAACGCGGACGAGTCCGAGCCGGGCACGTTCAAGGACCGCGAGCTGATGCAGAAGAGCCCGCACATGCTGATCGAAGGCATGGTGATCGCCGCCTACGCGGCCGACGCGAACCGCTCCTTCATCTACATCCGCGGCGAGTACGAGCTGCAGGCCGACATCCTCGAGGCCGCGATCGCGCAGGCGCGCGAGGCCGGCTACCTGGGCGAGCGGATCCTCGGCTCGGAGCTGTCGCTCTCGCTCGTGCTGCACCGCGGCGCGGGCGCCTACATCTGCGGCGAGGAGACCGGCCTGCTCGACTCGCTCGAGGGCAAGCGCGGCAACCCGCGGCTGAAGCCGCCGTTCCCCGCCAACCAGGGCCTCTACCAGGGTCCGACGCTGATCAACAACGTCGAGACGCTCGCGACCGTCCCGCACATCATCCGGATGGGCGGCGAGAACTACGCCAAGATCGGCACCGAGTCCTCGACCGGCACGAAGCTCGTCTCCGTCTCCGGCAACGTCCAGAGCCCGGGCAACTTCGAGATCACGCTCGGAACGCCCGCGCGCGAGATCATCTACGACCTCGCCGGCGGCCCCTTCCCCGGCCGCGAGATCAGATTCTGGTTCCCGGGCGGCTCGTCCTCGCCGGTGCTGCTGCCGGAGGACCTCGACCTCGCCTACGACTTCAACACGCTCGCGCAGGCCGGCTCGATGCTCGGCTCCGGAGCGATCATCGTGGTGGACGACTCGGTCCCCGTGATCGACGTCGCGCTGAAGCTGGCGAAGTTCTACAAGCACGAGTCGTGCGGCAAGTGCACGCCGTGCCGCGAGGGCACGAACTGGACCGTCAAGATGCTCGAGCGCCTCGAGACGGGCGAGGCGACGCCGATGGACCTCGACATCATCGCCTCGGTCCAGCAGCAGATCATGGGCAACTGCCTCTGCGTCCTCGGCGACGCGATGGCGATGCCGCTTGGCTCGATGGTCGCCAGATTCCGCGGCGAGTTCGAGCAGCACATCGAGGAGGCCCGCTTCCGCGCCGGCCTCGGCGCCCCGCCGGAGCCGTCCGAGGTCGAGATCGCCGGAGTCGGCAACTGATGCCACGCCCCGAGGTCAAGTTCGTCACCTTCTCGATCGACGGTCGGGAGGTCGAGGCGCCCGAGGGCGCGATGCTGGTCGACGGCGCCAAGTACGGCGACGTCGAGATCCCGGTCTTCTGCTACGAGCCGAAGCTGGGCGAGCCGGTCGGCGCCTGCCGCATGTGCCTCGTCGAGATCGAGGGCATCCCGAGACTGCAGACCGCCTGCTCCACGCCCGTCAGAGACGGCATGGTCGTCCACACGCAGACCGAGCGCGTGAAGGAGGCGCAGAACTCGGTCGTCGAGTTCCTGCTCGTCAACCATCCGCTCGACTGCCCCGTCTGCGACAAGGGCGGCGAGTGCCCGCTGCAGGACATCACCTTCGGCTGGGGCCGCGGCATCTCGCGCATGGTCGAGCCCAAGCGGCACTTCAAGAAGCCGCTCGAGCTCTCGCCGCTGATCGCGATCGACCGCGAGCGCTGCATCCTCTGCTATCGCTGCGTGCGCTTCTCCCAGGAGGTCAGCGAGGACTACCAGCTGGTCCTCCACGAGCGCGGCGCGAACTCGTTCGTCGGCACGTTCGACGGGCATCCGTACGTCGCGCCGTTCAGCGGCAACATCGTCGAGCTGTGCCCGGTCGGCGCGCTCACCTCGCGCGCGTACCGCTTCCGCGCTCGGCCGTGGGACATCGAGGGCGCCGGCTCCGTCTGCACGCTCTGCCCGGCGCAGTGCAACGTCGAGTTCACGGTCCGCGACGAGCGCGTCCTGCGGGTGCTGGCGCGCGAGAACGCCGGCGTCGACGACGGCTGGCTCTGCGACAAGGGCCGCTTCGCCTACCAGTCGATCCACTCGGAGGAGCGGATCGTCCAGCCGCTCGTGCGCGAGGGCGACGAGCTCCGCGCGGTCAGCTGGGAGCGCGCGCTCGAGGCCGCGGCCGGCGCGCTCGCCAAGGCGAAGGGCAAGGTCGGCGCGATCGTCGGCGGCCAGACCACGAACGAAGAGGGCTTCCTGCTCCAGCGGATCATGCGCGAGGCGCTCGACTCGCCGCACATCGACGCGCGCGCCACCGGCGCCGCCGTCCCGCTCGAGCTGCAGCGCGCGCTCGCCGCGCCCGGCCTGCAGGCGACCGTCCCCGACCTCGAGTTCGCGCACACGGTGCTGGTGCTCGGGACCGACCCGATCGACGACGCGCCGATCCTCGACCTGCGGATCCGCAGAGGCGTGCGTCGCCACGGCGTCAAGCTCGCCGTCGCGACGAGCCGCCCGAGCGCGCTCGATCCGAACGCGAAGCTGTGGCTGCGCTACGCGCCCGGCGCCGAGCAGGCGTTCGTGGCCGCGCTCGACGCCGCGCTCAGCGGGGCCGACGGCTTCGACGCCCTCGCCGAGGCCGCCGACGCGGATCCGAAGGCGCTGCTGGCGCTCGCCGCGATGCTGACCGCCGACTCCGGCTCCGCCGACGATGGAGCCGGCGGTGCCCACGGCGGCGAGGACGTCGTGATCGTGTGGGGCGAGCGGCTCGGCGTCGCGGCGCTGCCGGCGCTGCTGAACGTCGCCGCCCGCCTCGGCCTCGACGGTCGCCCCGGCGCGGGCCTGCTCGAGCTGCCGGCGGGCACGAACGGCCGCGGCCTGCGCGAGGCCGGCGTGCAGCCGAACGCGGGGCCTGGTCTGGCAGAACCGACCCAGGCCGATGGCAAGAGCGCGCGCGAGATCGCCGCCGCGGCCGCCGCCGGCGAGCTGACGACGCTCTACCTGCTGCACAGCGACCCGCTGCGCGAGCATGCCGACCGCCGCCTGTGGGAGCGCGCGCTCGAGCGGGCGAGCACCGTCATCACCCACGCCTCGGTGATGACCGACGCGATCCGCGAGCATGCGACCGTCGTCTTCCCGGCCGAGTCCTACGCCGAGAAGGAGGGCACCGTCGTGCACCCCGACGGCCGCCTCCAGCGGCTGCGCCCGGCGATCGGCCGTCCCGGCATGGTCCGCTCCGAATGGCAGCTGCTGACCGACATCGCGCAGCGGATCGGCCACGACCTCGGCGTCCTGACCGGCCCGATGGCGACGCAGCAGCTCGTCGCCGCGGTGCCGTTCTACGCCGGTCTGACGCTCGAGGAGATCGGCGGACGCGGCGTGCGCTGGCAGGAGCGCGAGGCCGCCGCGGCGGCGCCCGCGGCACCGGCCGGACCGTTCGACGCCGGCACGCCGGCGCCCGCGCCGATGCCGAACGGCGCGCTGCGGCTCGGCACCTTCCGCTCGATCTGGGCCTCGACCGAGGTCGAGATCTCGCCCGCGCTGAGATTCCTCGCCGCGCGCCAGCAGCTCGAGATCTCGCCCGCCGACGCCGAGCGCCTCGGCCTCGTGACCGGCGACCGCGTCGAGGTGGGCGCGGACGGGACACGGGTCAGCGCGACCGTCACGCTCCGCGGCAACGTCCCCGCGGGCACGATCTTCCTCGGCGAGGCGACCGCCGAGTCGTCCGCAACCGAACTGCTGGGCGACCAGCCCCGACTGGTGGAGGTCCGCCCCGCATGACCGCCGTGTTCGCCGTGGTAGGCCACGCAGAGGCCTGGTGGATCCAGATCGTCAAGTCGCTGATCCTCTTCATCGTCGGCTTCAGCCTGGTGCCGGTGGCGCTGATGATGGACCGCAAGCTGCTCGGGCGCTTCCAGGGCCGCTACGGGCCCAACCGCGTCGGGCCGCTCGGGGCGCTGCAGCCGATGGCCGACATCGCCAAGCTGATCTCGAAGGAGCAGTTCCGGCCGCGCACGTCGACCGGCTTCCTGTTCGCGCTCGCGCCCGCGATCTCCGTGCTGACGGCGAGCGCGACGTTCGCGATCCTGCCGTTCGGCGACGTCGTCGACATCTTCGGCGCGAAGGTCGGGCTCTACGGCGTCGACGTCAGCATCGGCATCCTGTTCGCCTTCGCCTTCAGCGCGATCTCGTTCTACGGCCTGATGCTCGGCGGCTGGGCGTCCGGCTCGAGATACTCGTTCCTGGGCGCGATGCGCTCGGCCGCGCAGCTGATCTCCTACGAGGTCTCGATGGGCCTCTCGCTCTTGGGCGTGATCATGACCGCCGGCACGCTGTCGCTGACCGGCATCGTCAACGCGCAGAACGGCATGTGGTACTTCATCCCGCAGCTGGTCGGCTTCGTCATCTTCATGACGGCCGCCTTCGCCGAGACCAACCGCCCGCCGTTCGACCTCCCGGAGGCGGACGCCGAGCTCGTCGGCGGCTACAACACCGAGTACGGCGGCGGCCGCTTCGCCTCCTATTACGCGGCCGAGTACTTCAACATGGTGATCGCCTCCGGCCTCGCCGTGACGCTGTTCTTCGGCGGCTGGCTGCTGCCCTTCGGGATCCACCCGCCGCACTGGGTCGACCCGTTCGTCGTGCTCGGCAAGACGATCCTCGTGATGGCCTTCTTCGTCTGGATCCGCGCGACGCTGCCGCGCCTGCGCTACGACCAGCTGATGTCCCTTGGGTGGAAGATCCTCCTCCCACTCGCGACGCTCAACGCGCTCGTGACCGCAATCATCGTGGTGGTGACCCACTCGTAATGGCTTGGACCCCTGGTGAAGACATGATCGTCGTCCAGCGCGCGCCGGAGCCCGGCGGCGCCGGCGGCTTCTACCGCGCCTTCGGCGAGACGCTGCGCGGCTTGAAGACGACCTTCGGCCGCCTCGTCGAGGGCCCGCAGACCTACCAGTACCCGGAGGAGAAGGTGCCGGTCTATCCGCGCTTCCGCGGACGGCACAGACTCCACCGCTTCGAGGACTCGCAGCTGGAGAAGTGCGTCGGCTGCTCGCTCTGCGCCGCCGCCTGCCCGGCCGACTGCATCCGCGTCGTCTCGGCCGAGAACACGCCCGAGCATCGCGTCTCGGCCGGCGAGCGCTACGCCGCGGTCTACGAGATCAACCTCTCGCGCTGCATCTTCTGCGGCTACTGCGAGGTCGCGTGCCCGTTCGACGCGATCACGATGGGCCACGACTACGAGATGTCGGACTACAACCGCTCGGACCTCATCTTCACCAAGGAGATGCTGCTGGCCGAGCCGCTCGAGCGCACCCCGCTGCGGACCGAGTCGGAGTAGGGCGCACGATGTCGGCAGTCATCTTCTTCATCGCGGCGATCGGAGCGGTCGCGGGTGCGATCGGCGTGATCGCGCTGCGCAACCCGTTCTACAGCGTGCTCGCGCTCGTCGGCCACCTGCTGTCGCTCGCCGCGCTCTTCCTCCTGCTGCGGGCCGAGTTCGTCGCCGCCGCGCAGGTCGTCGTCTACGCCGGCGCGGTGATGGTGCTCTACGTCTTCGTCGTCGCCTACGTCGGCGACGGCTCGCAGCCGGTCGGACGCGGCGGCTCCGGCCTGCGCGTCGCCGCCGCGCTGTTCGTCGGCGCGCTGTTCGTCGAGCTGGCGATCGCGATGCTCGGCTCCGGCCTGAAGGCGATCGGCGGCGACGGCGCGCCCTACAAGGCCGGCTTCGGCCAGCCGGCCGCGATCGGCCAGGCGCTCCTGACGAAGTTCCTCTTCCCGTTCGAGGTCGCCTCGCTGCTGCTGCTGGTCGCCGCCGTCGGCGCGGTCGTGCTGGCACGCCGGCGCAGAGGCCTGACGCTCGGCGACGAAGAGCGCGACGCGTCCCGCTTCGTCACCGCCCGCCCGCGCTTCACCGGCACGATGGCCGAGGCCGTCGGCCTCGTGCACGCGCCGCAGGACCAGCGCGAGAACGGCGCCGAGCGCAGCGCCGGCGACGGCGTGGAGCCGCCCGTTCCGGCGCCCGCGGGCGTCCGCGACGACGAGCACGGAGGCTGGTAGCGCATGGCGATCTCCTGGTACCTGGTCGTCTCCGCCTTGATCTTCTGCATCGGCGCCGCCGGCGTGCTCACGCGGCGCAACCCGCTCGTGATCCTGCTGTGCCTCGAGCTGATGCTCAACGCCGCGAACCTCGCGCTGATCGCGTTCTCGCGGATGCACGGCAACAGCGACGGACAGATCTTCGCGATCATCGTGATGGTCGTCGCCGCCTGCGAGGTGACCGTCGGCCTGGGGCTGATCGTCGCGATCTACCGCCGCAGACTGCCGATCGACGTCGACCAGCTGAGGGAGCTCCAGGGATGATCCGTCGCAACACGGCTCGCCGGCATCGGCCGTCGCTGGACGGATCATCCTTGGATCCGTCCCGAGCGAATCGGCGCTTTCGATCGCACGTGACGGATCCGGGAAGGGGCACTTCGTGACCATGACGTACGGCTGGCTCGTCCTCGCCTTCCCCCTGGCGGGGACGATCATCATCGGGCTGGGGTATCGCAAGCTGGGCCGTGGGCCGGCGGGTGCGATCGGCACGCTGATGATCGCGCTCGCGTTCGCGGCTGCGGTCGCGACCCTGTTCTCGCTGCAGAGCCACGGGCACGATCATCGCCAGCTCGTCTCCTCGCTGTGGGACTACGCCGTGACGGCCGGCGTCGACGCGAAGCTGTCGATCCTGGTGGACCCGCTGTCGGTCTACATGATCCTCGTGATCACCGGCGTCTCGATGCTGATCCACCTCTACTCGGTCAGCTACATGAAGAGCGACCGCGGCAACGCGCGCTACTTCGCGTACCTGAACTTCTTCGTCTTCTCGATGCTGGTGCTCGTGCTGGCGGCGAACTTCTTCCTGCTGATCGTCGGGTGGGCGTTCGTCGGCGCGGCCTCGTACCTGCTCATCTCCTTCTGGTATCGCCGCGAGACGGCGACGCGCGCCGGCATCAAGGCGTTCGTCATCAACGTCGTCGGCGACGTCGGTCTCGTGCTGGGGACGTTCTTCATCCTGCGCCACAGCGGCACGCTCGACTTCCTCGGGACGTTCGCGAAGGTCGACGCCGGCGCCTTCGACGCGCACCACGGCTCGCTCGTCGCCGGCTGCATCCTGCTGCTCGTGGGCGCCTTCGCGAAGTCGGCGCAGATCCCGCTGCACACGTGGCTGCCGGACGCGATGGAGGGTCCGACGCCGGTCTCCTCGCTGATCCACGCCGCCACGATGGTGACGGCCGGCGTCTACCTGATCGCCCGCATGCACCCGCTCTTCGAGCACGCGCAGGCGGCGGCCGACGTCGGCGCGATCATCGGCTGCCTGACGCTCTTCGTCGCCGGCACGATCGCGCTCGTGCAGACCGACATCAAGCGCGTGATCGCGTACTCGACGATGTCGCAGATCGGCTACATGATCATGGGCGTCTCCGCGGGCGCCTACACCGCCGGCCTCTTCCACCTGATGACGCACGCCTTCTTCAAGGCGCTGCTGTTCATGGCGGCCGGTTCGATCATCGGCGCGATGGCAGGCAGCCAGTCGCTCGACCGCATGTCCGGCTTTCGCAGGGCGCTGCCGTTCACGTTCGGCTGCTTCGTCGTCGGCGGCCTCGCGCTCTCGGGCGTGCCGCCCTTCTCCGGCTTCTTCTCGAAGGACGAGATCCTCGCCTTCGTCGCACACCGCGGCTCGTGGTTCGTCGCGCTCTACGTCGTCGGCTACGTGACCGCGTTCCTGACGGCGGTCTACACCTGGCGGATGATCTTCCGCGCCTTCTTCGGGCCGCCCGCGCCGGAGGCGGTCGAGCTCGAACACGGCCATCTCGCCCATGCCGCGGTGCCGACCAACCCCGCCGACGGCGAGGAGGAGGACACCGACGTCGGCTTCCCCGGGCCCGAGCACGTCGTCGCCGAACGCGAGCTGCCGATGAAGGTCGCGATGGGCCTGCTCGCCGTCGGCGCGACGGTCGCCGGCCTGATCCAGATCCCGACGGTCGACAACGTCGTCGCCAACTTCCTCGAGCCGAGCTTCGCCGACTCGCGCTGGCTCGGCGTCGAGCCGTCGCACGGCCTGATCTTCTTCGGCCTCGCGCTCGGCACGGCCTGCGGCCTGCTCGGTGTCGCGCTCGCCTACCGCGTCTGGGTCCAGAAGCCGGAGACGGCGCCGGCGCTGCAGCGCCGCTTCGCGCCCGTCCACCGCTTCCTGCTCAACAAGTGGTACTTCGACGAGCTGATCGACCTGCTGGTGGTGCGTCCGTGGGCGGCGCTCGGCTCGTTCGCGCGCGGCACCTTCGAGCGCACCGTCGTCGACGGCGTCTTCGTCGGCGGCACGACCGGCGTCGTGCGCGCCGGCTCGGCCGCCGTGCGCGCGATCCAGACCGGCTTCCTGCGCTACTACGCCGCGCTGCTGCTGCTCGGCGGGGCCGCCGTCGTCCTCTACTTCCTGATCGCGAGCTCCTGAGATGACGCTGTCCATCCTCATCTGGCTGCCGCTCGCCTTCGGCCTGATCGGCCTGTTCGCGGGCGCGAAGGCGGCACCGAAGGTCGTCGCGCTCGGCTCGCTCGCCGCGCTCGGCGTCGCGATCTCGTTCGTCGTGCGCTTCAAGACCGGTCACGGCCTGCAGTTCGTCACCGACCGCTCGTGGATCTCGCAGCTGGGGATCCACTACAAGCTCGGCCTCGACGGGCTCAACGTCGTGCTCGTGCTGCTGACGACCTTCCTGTTCGCGGTCGCCGCGATCGGCGCGAACCTGCGCGAGTGGGATCGGCCGGCGCAGTTCTACCTGTGGCTCGCGATCGCCGAGTCGGCCGTGCTCGGCGCGTTCGTCGCGCAGGACCTGATCCTGTTCGTCGCCTTCTTCGACCTGATGCTGATCCCGTTCTACTTCATGGCCGGGATGTGGGGCTCGGGCGACCGCGAGACGCGCGTGCGCGGCACGACGAAGCTCGTGATCTACACCCTCGTCGGCTCGCTGCTGATGCTCGCCGCCGCGATCGCGACCGGCGTGCTCGCCTCCAGCCAGCACGGCACGCACATCACCTTCGCGATCTCCGATCTGCAGCGGCTGAAGCTCTCGACCGGCTCGCAGGAGTGGATCTTCCTCTGCTTCGCCGCCGCCTTCCTCGTGAAGATGCCGGCGTTCCCGCTGCACGGCTGGCTCGCCGACGGCTACAGAGCGATGCCGCTGCCGGCGCTGGCCGTCTTCTCGGGCGTGCTCTCGAAGGTCGCCGCCTACGGCTTCCTGCGGATCGTGCTGCCGGTCTTCCCGGACGCGTCGGTGCACTTCCAGACGCTGCTGCTGCTGATCGCGCTCTGCTCGATCCTCTACGGCTCGGTGATGGCGTTCGCGCAGACGAACGCGCGGCTCGTCGTCGCCTATTCCTCGGTCGCGCAGCTCGGCTTCATCACGCTCGGGATCTTCGCGCTCAACGAGCAGGGCGTGCAGGGCGCACTGCTGCAGATGGTCAACCACGCGCTCGTGACGGTCCCGCTGTTCTTCATCGTCGGGCTGTTGGCGGCCCGCGCGGGCGGCTCGGAGGACCTGCGCGACATGGGCGGGATCGCCTTCCGGGCGCCGGTGCTCGCGTCGCTCTTCCTGATCGTCGCGCTGGCCACGCTCGCGATGCCGGGCTCGGCCAACTTCGCCGGCGAGTTCCTGATCCTGTTCGGGATCTTCAGAGCGAAGATCGTGTTCGCGTTCGTCGCCGCCGCGGGCGTCGTGCTCGCCGCCGTCTACATGTTGCGCGTGTTCATCCGCGCGATGCACAACCGCGTGAACCCGAGAGTCGACTCGCGCGAGATCGGCTTCGGCGACCTGATCGCGATCGCGCCGGTGATCGTGGTGATCCTCGCGCTCGCGCTCTACCCGCAGTTCGGGCTCAAGCGCTCGGCGTCGAGCGCGAAGGAGAGCGTGGCGGCGGTCGGCGCGCACCCCGCTCAGGTGGCCGATGCGGCCGCTCCGTCCACTTCGACGAGAGGCACGCCATGACCGCCGCGCTCGTGACCGCGGCCGTCAAGGGCCCGCACATCGACTGGGTCGGGCTCTCGCCGTTCATGACGTTGATCGGCGGCGCTGTCGTCGTGCTGCTGCTCGGGCTGTTCTCGTCGCGCTTCGTGCGCACCGAGCTCGTGCCCGCGCTCGCGCTCGTCGCGATCGGCGGGGCGATCGGCCTCGCGATCGGGCTGCTCGGGCGCAACACGTCGATCATCTCGGGCGCGCTCGCGATCGACGACCTCGCGCTCGTGATCGACCTCGTGCTGCTGGTGACCGGGATCGCGGCGGTGCTGCTGTCGCTGCGCTCACGCGCCGCCGAGGAGGCCGGCCACGGCGAGTTCTACGCGCTGCTGCTGTTCTCGCTCCTCGGCATGATGGTGCTGGTCTCGTCGCAGAACCTCGTCACGCTGTTCCTCGGCTTCGAGCTGCTGTCGATCCCGCTCTACGTGATGTGCGCCACCGAGATGCACCGCGAGGGCTCGCTCGAGGCGGGCCTCAAGTACCTCGTCGTCGGCTCGGTCGGCTCCGCCACGCTGCTCTACGGCCTCGCGCTGCTCTACGGCGCGACCGGCTCGACCGACCTCTCCGGGATCGCCCGCGCGGTCAACGGCGCCGGCGGCGTGAAGGACGACGCGCTGCTGCTGACCGGCATCGCGATGACGACCGTCGGGCTCGCCTTCAAGGCCTCCGTCGCGCCGTTCCACCAGTGGACGCCCGACGTCTACGAGGGCGCGCCGACGCCGGTCACCGCGTTCATGGCGGTGGCGACCAAGGCGGCGGCGTTCGGCGTGCTGCTGCGGCTCTTCGACGTCGCGCTGATCGGCGCCCACCACGACTGGGCGCCGGCCCTCGCCGCGCTCGCGACGATCACGATCATCGTCGGCAACGTCGGCGCGCTCGGGCAGACGTCGCTCAAGCGGATGCTTGGCTACTCCGGCGTCGCACAGGCCGGCTACCTGCTCTGCGGCGTGATCGTCGGCACGCAGCTCGGCATCAAGGCGACGGTCTTCTACCTCGTCGTCTACCTGGCGATGAACATCGCCGCGTTCGCCACGATCGTCGCCCGCGAGCGCGAGACGCCGCTCGGCGACGACCTCGAGGGCTTCGCCGGTCTCGGCCGCCGGCGGCCGCAGCTGGCGATCCCGCTGACGGTCGCGATGCTCGGCCTCGCCGGCATCCCGGCGACCGCCGGCTTCATCGGCAAGTTCTATCTGATCGACGCGCTCGTGGACGGCGGCTACGCCTGGCTCGCGATCGTGCTCGTCCTCGGCTCGATGATCTCGCTCGGCTACTACCTCCGCGTCGTCGCGACGCTGTGGATGCGGGAGGAGCCGGTCGTCACCGCGGTGCCGCCGTCGCTCGTGCCGGCCGCCGCGGAGGGCAAACCGCTGATGGCCGGCGGCTCGCAGGAGGCCGACCGCGTCGAGCCGCGCGCCCAGCCCGAGGTGCTCGTCGTCGCCTGGGTCTGCACCGCCGCCGTGATCGTGCTCGGCATCATCCCCTCGCCGCTGTTCCGCCTCGCCGGCGAGGCCGGCAAGGCACTCGTCGGTCTGCGCTAGCCGGCCGCCTGTCTGGGCCCGGCCGGGGCCTGCTAGGTTCGATCCCAGATTCATGGGATGACCCGACCTATTTCGCAGCAGTCCACGCCCACGCCCGCACCGCTCCGCCGCCACTCGCTCGTCGAGCAGGCGATCGATGCGCTGCGGACGCAGATCGCCTCCGGCGCCTGGCCGGTCGGCGAGCGGATCCCGACCGAGCCGGCGCTCGTCGCGACGTTCGGGATCGGGCGCAACTCGCTGCGCGAGGCGACGCGCGCGCTCGTCCACGCCGGGCTGCTCGAGACGCGGCAGGGGGACGGCACCTACGTCCGCGCCACCAGCGAGCTGGCCGGCGCGCTCCGGCGCCGGGCGAGCCGTGCCGAGCTGGTCGAGATCTTCGAGGTGCGCCGCGGGCTCGAGATCGAGGCCGCGCGGCTCGCCGCCGAGCGGCGCAGCGACGCCGACCTCGCGCGGCTCGAGCAGATCGCGGCGGCGCGCGCGACGGCGTGGGAGGCAGGGCACGTCGAGGCGTTCGTGGCCGCTGACATCGCCCTCCACCAGGCGATCGCGGCGGCCGCCGGCAACACGATGCTGGCGGAGCTCTACGACGACTTCAGCGACGCGCTGCGGGCTGCGATCCACGGCACGCTGGGCGACGCGACTGTGGCGGCCCCCGAGGACCCGCTGCATCTCCACGACGACCTCCTGACCGCGATCCGTCGCGGCGACCCGATCGCCGCCCAGGACGCGACGGCCGCCTACCTCGACGCGATGCTGGCTGCCCTGCACGCCCTCGTCGCCCGATGAGCCCGGCTCGATGAGCCGGCTCGGACTCCGTCGCGGCGACGCGCTGCTGCTCGCCGGGATCGTGCTCGTGGCGCTGAACCTGCGCTTCTCGATCACGAGCGTCGGTCCGCTGATCGACGACCTCCGCCACGACCTCGGCCTCTCCAGCGCCTCGGTCGGCCTGCTCACGACGGCGCCGCTGCTGGCGCTCGGGCTGATCGCGCCGTTCGCACCCGTGCTCGCGCACCGCTTCGGCGCCGAGCGCGTCCTGCTCGGCTGCCTCGCGGCGATCGCGCTCGGGATCGCGCTGCGGCTGCCCTCCGCGATCGGACTGCTGTTCGGCGGCACCGTGCTGGCCGGCTGCGGGATCGCGATCGGGAACGTGCTGATGCCCGGCATCGTCAAGCGGCGGTTCGGGTCGCGAGCGCCGATCATGATCGGCGTCTACTCGGCCTCGTTGAACGGCGGCGCCGCGCTCGCCGCCGGTCTGACGGTCCCGCTGCGAGACGCCGTCGGCGGCTCGTGGCGGACCGCGCTCGCGCTCTGGGGGATCCCGGCGCTGCTGGCCGCGCTGCTCTGGCTTCCGCAGCTGCGCGCCGTGCCGGCGCCGTCGCGCGTCGCGCGGGCGACGCGGGCGCGCATCTCGCTGTGGCGCGACCGGCGCGCCTGGAAGGTGACGCTCCTGATGGGGCTGCAGTCGCTGCTCTTCTACAGCGTCGCCGCCTGGCTGCCGGACATCTTCCACGCACACGGGATCAGCACCGGGAGCGCCGGCCTGCTGACCTCGCTGGCGATGGTGGTCGGGATCCCCAGCAGCCTGCTGATGTCGTTCCTCGCCTCGCGGCGCGACGACCAGCGACCGGTGCTCGCGGTCGCGGTCGGCGCGACCGCGGTCGGCCTGCTCGGCGTGATGATCGCGCCGGCCGCGCTCGCCGTGCTGTGGATCGTCGTGCTCGGCTTCGGTCAGGGCGCCTGCTTCGCGCTCGCCCTGTCGTTCACGGTGCTGCGCTCGCCCGACGCCTCGCATGCCGCCGAGCTGGCCGGCATGGCGCAGTCGGTCGGCTACACCCTCGCGGCGCTCGGGCCGCTGCTGCTCGGCGCGCTGCACGACGTCTCGGGCGGCTGGACGCTGCCGCTCGGCGTCGCCGTCGCGCTGATCGTGCCGGAGCTGATCGCCGGCCTCGCAGCCGCGAAGCCGGGCTTCGTCGGCAGCCCGCCCGAGGAGCCGCACGAGCCCGAGGCGAGGCTCGGAGACGGGTGCGACGGCCGCCCGCCGCTGCCGTCCGCGGCCCGCTCCTGAGCGCACTCGAGGCGATCCGCCACACTGGAGCGATGCCCGCCCGCCTGCCTGACGGCGCCCCGGCTCCCGCCGACGGCGCGCTGCCCGAGACCGCGCTCGCCCAGCTCGGGGAGCGGCCGCTCGCCGTGTATGTGCACGTCCCGTTCTGCGCCTCGCGCTGCGGCTACTGCGACTTCAACACGTACACCGCCGAGGAGCTGCCCGGTGGCGTCAACCGCGGCAGCTTCGCCGCCAGCGCGATCGCCGAGCTGAGGCTCGCGCGCCGCACGCTCGGCCCGGACGCGCCGCCGGTCGAGACGGTCTTCTTCGGCGGCGGCACGCCGACGCTGCTGCCGCCCGAGGACCTCGCCGCGATCCTCGCGACGATCGACGACGAGCTCGGCCTCGCCCCCGGCGTCGAGGTCACGACCGAGGCGAACCCGGAGAGCGTCACGCCGGCGAGCCTCGCGCTCCTGCGCGACGCCGGCTTCACGCGGATCTCGCTCGGGATGCAGAGCGCGGTGCCGCACGTGCTCGAGGTGCTCGACCGCCGTCACACGCCCGGCCGCCCCGCCGCCGCGGCGGCGGAGGCACGCGCGGCCGGCTTCGAGCACGTCAGCCTCGACCTCATCTACGGCACGCCCGGGGAGCGCGACGAGGACTGGCGCGCGTCGCTGGAGGCCGCGCTCGCGGCCGCTCCCGATCACATCAGCGCGTACGCGCTGACGGTCGAGCCCGGCACGCGCCTGCACGCGCAGGTGCGCCGCGGCGGGCTGCCGCTGCCCGACGAGGACGAGCTCGCCGACCGCTTCGAGCTCGCCGACGAGCTGCTCGGCCGCGCGGGCCTCTCGTGGTACGAGATCTCGAACTGGGCCGTCGGGCCCGAGGCCCGCTGCCGGCACAACCTCAACTACTGGCGCGGCGGCGACTGGTGGGGCGTCGGACCGGGTGCCCACAGCCACGTCGGCGGCCTGCGCTGGTGGAACGTCCTGCACCCGTCCGCCTACGCGAAGCGGCTCGGCGACGGACGCTCGCCGGCCGCCGCGCGCGAGCAGCTCGACGACGAGACGCGTCGCTTCGAGCGGATCATGCTCGAGACGCGCCTCGCCACAGGGCTCGACGTCGCGCTGCTGAGCGACGCCGGTCGGGCCGCCGCGCGCCGCGCGGTCACCGACGGGCTGGCGGAGCCCGCGGCGCTCGGGGCCGGCTACGTGCGCCTGACGCGCCGCGGCCGGCTGCTCGCGGACGCCGTCGTGCGCGAGCTGGTGGACTGAGCGTCGGGCGCTCTCGCGCCGTCAGCGCTCGCGCAGCTCGTACACGCAGGCGTGCGAGCCGGACAGGATGTGCCCGACCCGGTTCACGTCGGCCTCCGGCAGCAGCTCCCGCAGGAAGCTGATCTCGCTCGCGCAGGCGTGGCCGTAGCGCTGAGCGACGGCGAGGATCGCGCAGTTGTGCTCGGTCAGGCGGTACGTGCCGTCGTCCTCGCGGCAGAAGTCGGCGAGGTAGCCGTCCTCGTCGAGCGAGCGCGCGACCTCGGCGACGCGGGCGTCGAAGTCGGGCAGGTCGCGCAGCCGAGCCGCGACGCGCGCGACGCGGGCCTGGCGTCGCCGCTCGAACACGCGCGCGACCATCGCGGGGTCCTCGTCGTCGACGTAGGACAGCAGCTCGACGGTCAGCTCGCCGTAGGCCTTCGGGAAGAGCGCCTCCGCGGCCGGGCCGAGCGCATAGCTGCGGCGCGGGCGACCGGGCCCCATCCGCTCGTCGCGATGGACGACGAGATCGGCCGCCGCGAGGCTCTGGAGGTGCTGACGGACGGCGCTGACGGTGATGCGGAGCACGTCGGCGAGATCCTCCGCGCGCGCCTCGCCGCGTCTGCGCAGGGTCACGATCAGCGCCCTGCGGGTAGCAGGGAGTTCGGCGAGGACCGTTCCGGCGGAGCCTTCCATGTATGTTTGAACAGTAGCGACTGCTTTTATCCACGACGCTGGAAGGGAGCCCAGGATGGCGTACACCGTGCCCGACCTGCCGTACCCGTACGACGCGCTCGAGCCGCACATCGACGAAGCGACGATGCGCCTGCATCACGACAGACATCACCAGGCGTATGTCGACAGAGCCAACGCCGCGCTCGAGGGAACCGAGTGGGCGGACAAGCCGATCGAGGACGTGCTCAAGAACCTCGACAGACTTCCGGCCGACAAGCAGAGACCGGTCCGCAACAACGGCGGCGGCCACTACAACCACTCGCTCTTCTGGGAGAGCCTGTCGCCGAACGGCGGCGGCGCCCCGTCCGGCGCGCTCGGCGATGCGATCAGCACTGCGTTCGGCTCGTTCGACGAGTTCAAGGCGCAGCTGAGAGCAGCGGGCGTCAACCAGTTCGGCTCCGGCTGGGCCTGGCTCGTGCACGACGGCAGCGGCCTGGCGATCGTCGGCACGCCGAACCAGGATGCGCCGATCAGCGCCGGCCAGACCGAGCTGCTGGGCGTGGACGTCTGGGAGCACGCCTACTACCTGAAGTACCAGAACCGACGTCCGGAATACATCGACGCATGGTGGAACGTCGTCGACTGGAACAAGGTCGCGGAGCGCTACGGCACCGTCGCCTGAGGGCAGCTGCTGGTTCAGCTGCCGAGCTGAGCGGTTCGCCGCTCGGGCACGAAGCACCGTCATCGCGTGAGGGGCCCCCGGTCTGCGCCCCTCACGCCGTCGTCTGAATCCCCGAGGGAGTAGCCAACCCATGACCTACGTGATCGCCGAGCCCTGCATCGGTCAGAAGGACGCCTCGTGCACCGAGGTGTGCCCCGTCGACTGCATCCACCCGACGAAGGACGAGGCCGGCTTCGAGGAAGCCGCCCAGCTCTTCATCGATCCGGAGGAGTGCATCGACTGCGACGCGTGCGTCGAGGCCTGCCCGGTCGACGCGGTCTTCCCGGAGGACCTGCTGCCGGAGCAGTGGAGCGGCTACGCGGAGAGAAACGTGGCGTTCTTCGCGGCGTAGGAGCGGCTGGGCCGGTCAGGCCCGCACCGCCGGGCCGGTGCGGGCGCGAGCCCGCTCGATCGCGTCGGAGAAGACGGCTTCCCACGCGTCGACGTGCTTGTCGATCGTCTGGCTGCGGGCCCAGTTCGAGCCCGCGGTGCGCAGGCGCTGACGAGCTCCGGCATCGTCGTCGAGCTCTTCGAGCGCGCCCTCCCAGTCGTCGTCGTCGACGAGCCAGCCGCCCTCCTGCTCACCCATCTCCGCGTAGGGCTCCACGGGTGAGGCCAGCCATGGGACGCCGACGGCCGCGTACTCCTTCAGCTTCACGTTCGAGCGGGCGCGGTTGAACGGGATGTCGAGGAGCGGCGCAAGCCCGATGTCGAACTGCCTGAGATAGTCCGGGAGCTCGGCGTAGCGTGTTATCGGGAGGTGGTGATAGCGCTCGCTCTCGAGCCCGAGACCGAGGCCGATCGAGACGAGATGGACGTCGCTGCGCCGGGCCAGCAGCCGCTCGAATGTCGGGCGCAGCAGGAGGCCGTCGTAGTCCGTTTGATGCTCCAAAGCGGCAACCCAGCCGATCACGACGTTCTCGCTCGGTCGCTGCGGCGTGCGCAGGAAAGCTCTCGGGAGGTAGTTGGGGATCACGCGAACTTCGGTTCCGCTCGCCGCGCGGTAGCGCTCGGCCAACGCCGGGCTGGTCGTGGTCACGATGTCGGCCAGCCGCATCATCTGTCGCATCTCGGCGAACAGCCGCTGGCCACGGATTCCCGCGAGCCGCCGATACTCGGAGTTCCCTCTCGGTATCTGCGTGAGGTCATCGTCGTTGTCCCAGACGAGCGGCACACCGGCGTCGTGGAGTCCCCGTGCGGTCATCCGCATCGAGTCGTGGCACAGTCGCCAGAGGAAGACGACGTCGAAGTCGTGCAAGAACGCGCTGCGTCCGAGCTCGTTGCGCTCCTCGATGTGGACGGTGTGGCCCCGCCCCGCCAGCTCCTGCATCGGGATGAACGCCCGGTAGATGGCGTTGACGAATCCCTCCGGCGTGAGCGCCGCGATCTTCAAGATGTCCCCCGATCTCGCCTCGACCCACGCCCCCCGCACGCCGTGACGCCCCGCGCATGGCTACGGGCGCGTCACGGCGTGTGCTGGGGGCGCCAGGCCACGCCGCGACTTCCCGCCTCCCCCTCGCGGGCGGATCGTGCGTGACCGTGCCTGCTCCGCTCCAATCCCCTCATCGCGCAGAGCGACGCAAGCGAGTCGAATTATACGGAAGTTCTGAAGCTATGTGGGGATTCATGATCTTCGCGAAAGCGAGAAACGCCGATGGCTCCTGTGGGCCGGGAGATCCTTGGTCTGAGGGCGGCCGCGCTACGCCGGCGGCCGGGATCCGTCCCTTCTTGCGGCTGCCACGGCGGGCGGGTAGGGTGCGTCGGGCGCTCGGAGACCCGTACGCGATAGAATGGCAGCGGGTCTGGTCGACCCCTGCACCCATACGTTAATTGGATAGACGAGCGGCCTTCTAAGCCGCGGGTCCGGGTTCGAGCCCCGGTGGGTGCATGTGTTAATCAAAAGTGACAAGTCCGAGACGCCCGTTGCCGGCCCCCAGGCCGGCAACCTGCTCGACAGCCTCGACGAGACCCTGAAGGCGGCCGCGCACGGCGCCGTCTTCCCGATCGCCCCGATCCTCCAGCCGGACGGCGCGTGGGACGTGACAGTCATCATCCGCGAGGAGGAGCACGCCGACGCGGTCGCGGAGGCGCTCGCCGCCCACCCGGACGTCGCGAGCGTCGAGCGCAACCGCCAGCGCTTCGTGCTGCGGATCGAGGACGAGCGGATCGCGCAGATCGGCGCGGCGCTCGAAGCCGGCGACGCGACCCCGCTCGCGACCCAGGACCTGCTCACGGCCGAGCCGTACGTGATCGACTTCTGCGACCCGAACGCGACGAAGGCGCTGCACGTCGGCCACCTGCGCAACATCGCACTCGGCAACGCGCTCTCCAGCGTGCTGCAGGCGGCCGGGGCAGACGTCGTGCGCGAGACGCAGATCGGCGACGCCGGCCGCTCGATGGCCGAGGCGATGGCCGGCTACCTCAGCTTCGCGAAGGGCGAGTCGCCCGAGACCGTCGGCGAGAAGAGCGACCACTTCGTCGGGCGCCTCTACGCCCAGTATGTGGTGGAGACGGCGGTCTCGACCGCCGGCATCAAGCCGCAGGACGCCCCGGTCGCGCGCGACATCGAGGAGCACGACGACCTCGCTGAGTCGCTGCTGAAGCAGTGGCAGGGCGGTGACGAGGCCGCCACGAAGCTGTGGAAGACGGTGCGCGGCTGGGCCGTCGACGGCCAGGACGAGACGCTCGCGCGACTCGGCGTCCATTTCGACCGCCCGCTCTACGACTCCGACCGGGTCGCCGAGATCGAGCCGCTGATGGAGCGCGCGCTGGCGGAGGGGATCGTCACCCAGCTCCCGAGCGGCGCGCTCGTCTACGAGACCGGGGCGGAGGCCTACCCGGAGCTGCCGCTCACCCGCGACGACGGCTTTCCGACGCAGAACCTGCGCGGCCTCGTCGTCTGGGACGCGCTGATGCGCGACGCGCCCGGGGTCACGTTGATCCACTTCTCCGGCGTCGAGTGGCTCGCTCACGTCGTCCACGTCGAGGAGATGCTGCGCCGGTTGCAGCCCGATCGCGTCGTCTACCCGACGACGCACATCCAGCACGGGATGGTCGTCGCCGAGGACGGCGAGATGAGCTCGAGCAAGGGCTCGGCGATCCTGATCGACGACCTGCTCGACGCGCTGCTCGCCCGCCCGGAGCTGCAGGCGATCGCCCGGCCCGAGCGGCCCGGCGCCACGGCCGAGGACCTCGCCGCGATGACGCTGCTCGGCCTCTGCCTCAGCAGACCGACGGTGAAGCAGATCGAGTACTCGCCCGCGAAGCTGCTCGACGGCGAGGCGAACATCGGCTGGGTGCTCGCCCAGGCCTGGTCGCGCGCGTGGGACCCGGCCAACGACGGACCGGCCGAGCCGGCGCCGGAGGATCCCGGCTACCGCTTCGTCGTGATGCAGTCGCAGGTCCATCGCCGGCTGCTCGCACGTACGATCGACAGACTCGATCCACTGCTGCTCGTGCGCTTCCTCCTCCACCTCAGCGACTGGTACCTCGGCACCGCGCCCGATCCTCGGATCGGTCGCGAGGTCCGCACGACGCTCGGCAGAGGCCTGACCGCCCTGGGGCTGGTCAGATCCAGACCGGGCGCCACTGCCGACTGACCACACGCCAGGGAACTCCAGACTCAGGGGAAGAGGAAAGACGATGACGAGCGACAGCAGCACACCAGAGCGGATCCTGAACGACGTCGACGCGTTCGACCGCGCGTTCATCGACCTCAACGACCGGCTCGGCCGCTACGACGACACCGACAGGGACGCGGCGGAGATCGCCGCGCTGCTCGAGCTGGCGCCGGGCGCACGCGTGCTCGACGCGGCCTGCGGCACCGGGCGGATGGGCGCCGCGCTGCAGGCGCTCGGCTACGAGGTCGTCGGCGCGGACATCTCGCGGGAGGTGATCGCCGAGGCGGAGCGCCGCTCCCCCGGTCCCACGTACATCGTGGCCGATCTGACGAAGCCGCTCGAGCTGCCGCCGTTCGACGCCGTCGTGAACACGTACTCGAGCTGGGGTTACGGCAAGACGGTCGAGGACGACCAGCAGATGCTGCGCGTCTGGAACCAGGCCCTGAAGCCCGGCGGTCGGCTCCTGATGGAGCTGTCCGACCTCGAGCGCTCGCGCCACCGGCTCGGGACCAGCGGCGACGTCGTCACGCGCGTGACGAACGATGTCGAGGAGAAGCTCTGGGTCGACTGGAGCACCGGGATGCTCCACGTGACCTACTCGCTCGACGGCGTCTCCGTGCCGATCCAGATCCGCATGTACGAGAGAGAAGACCTGCAACGGATGGTCTCCGAGGCCGGCTTCCGTGACGCACTGCTCTACGGCGGCTACGACCGGCACGAGAAGCGCCCCGAGGACCGCGCCGTCGTCGTCGCGACGCGATAGGGGCGTCATGACCGAGCGGGAGCGCGTCGGCGTCGTCGTCGACGCCTATTCGACGGGACGGTGGCTGGCGCCGCGACTCGCGGCCGGAGGCGTGCCGTGCGTGCACGTGCAGAGCGCGGCGGAGCCGCCGCAGTTCTACGCGAAGACGTTCCAGCCGCAGGACTTCCGCGAGAACGTCGTGTTCGACGGCTCGGTCGCGCGTGTTCTGGAGCGGCTGTCTTCGTGGGACGTCGCCTTCGTGGTCGCGGGTGCCGAGACGGGCGTGCCGCTGTCCGACGCGCTGAGCGAGGCGCTGACGCCGTCGGCCACGAACGGGACTGCGCTGAGCACGGCCCGGCGCGACAAGCACGAGATGGCGAACGCCCTGCGCCGCGCCGGTCTGCGCGCGGTCGAGGAGCGCAAGACGGGCGACGTCGCCGAGGCGGTGGCATGGGCGGCCGCGCGCGACGACTGGCCCGTCGTGGTGAAGCCGCTCGACAGCGCAGGCACCGACGGCGTGCACTTCTGCGCCGATGAGGACGAGCTGCGCGAGTCGTTCACGCTGCTGCTCGAGCATCCGAACGCGCTGCGCGGCGCGAACCACGAGCTGCTCGTGCAGGAGCAGCTGCGCGGAAGAGAGTTCATCGTCAACTCCGTCAGCTGTGACGGCGTGCACCACATCTCCGAGATCTGGCACGTCGTCAAGCGGCTGCTGCCGGGCGCGAGCGTGATCTACGACTACGAGGACCTGCTGCCGGCACGCGGGCCGGAGCAGGACGTGTTGATGCCCTACGTGCGCGGGATCCTCGACGCCCTCGGCATCCGCTTCGGCGCGGCCCACACCGAACTGGTGCTCGACGAGTCCGGACCCGTGATGGTGGAGACGGGCGCGCGGATGCAGGGGACGATGCTCGCCGAGCCGATCGAGCGCTGCACGCCGAGCCACATCACGGTGACGGCGGAGGCGTATCTCGACCCGGGTTCGGTCGCGCGCCGGGCGGCGGCGCCCTACGAGCTGCGATCGCACTCGCGCTGCCTGGCGCTGATCTCCGACCACGACGGCCTGATCGTCTCGGCCGACGGGCTGCGGGAGATCGAGCGGCTGCCGTCCTACGCCGCGTCCCTGGCGACGCTCGGACCGGGGGATCTGCTCCGGCGCACCGTCGACCTGTTCTCCTCACCCGGAACGATCTACCTGGTCCACCCCGAGGTCGAGCAGCTGCGGACGGACTACGAGCGGCTGCGGGAGCTCGAGCGGGCGGGGCTGTACGAGGTGGAGGAGCCGGTCGCGCGCTGAGCGACGGCGGGCGCGCCTCGGCGCCCTACGCCGCCGCGGCGCCCTTCACGCCTTCGGCGTCCTCGAGCATCCGTCGCAGCCGCCGCAGCGCGCTCGCGGTCCGCGACTTGACGGTTCCGAGTGGGATGCCGGTGCGCGCGACGATCTCGCGTTGGCTCAGCCCGAGATGGAAGCGCAGCCACACCACCTCGGCCTCGTCCTGCGGCAGCCGCCGCAGCATCTCGCCCAGCGCCATCCGTTCGAGCACGGCGCTCGCAGGCTCGTTCGTGCAGGCGCCGCACGCGTCGAACTCGACGGTCGCGTCGCAGGGCTCGGGGATGCGCCGGCGCAGATGGTCGATCGCGCGCGAGCGCGCGATCGTGCAGAGCCAGGTCCCGAGCGACGCGCGGTTCGGATCGTAGCTGGGACAGCGCTGCCAGGCCTCCAGGAAGACCTGCTGCATGACGTCCTCCACCGCCCCGCGATCGTCGAGCGCCTCGCGCAGCACCGCGAGCGTGATGCCGCCGTATTCGGCGTAGAGTGCGCGAACCGCATCGGGGTCGCGGGTGCGCAGGCCTGCGGCGATGCGGCGCTCGGTCGTGGACGGAATGCTTCGGCGCACGGTCGCTCCACTGTCGCACGCCAACCCGCGCAGCAGGTATGGCCTCGGTAGGAGTTAACGGCGCGTTGCCGGTAGAGCGGCGACGCGCCAACTGTCAAACGCACGGCTGCGTTTGGCCGTACGGTCAGCAGCTAGATCCCCTCCCGGAAAGGACGCTGAATGCATCTGAGGAATGGCTGGCACGGCCGCCTCATCCTTGCGGTCGCACTGCTTGGACTGCTCGCGATCGCCGCACCTGCAGGGGCCGCCAACGCGGTCAAGCTCTCTGGCGGCACGACGACCCTGAAGCTCGACAGCGGCACCGCCAAGGCGCTCAAGAAGCTGGGTGTGAAGATCGCCCCCGTCAAGCCTGCGACGTCCGCCGCGGGCGGACTGGCGTTCCCGATCTCGGGCGGTTCGATCGACCCGCAGACGGCTGTCGGCACGATCACGCACAAGGGCGGCTTCACGCTGTCCGCCGGGAAGACGAAGCTGACGCTGAAGAACCCGACGCTCGCGACCGGCAAGAAGCCGACGTTGAGCGTGCAGCTCGGCAAGGCGAAGCTCGTGATCGGCACCCTCGGCCTCGGCAAGGCGAGGGTCACGCGCGCCGGCTTCGCGACGAACGTCGCAGGCGTGAAGGTCAGCCTGACCCCAGGCGCCGCGAAGGCGCTCAACGCCGCCTTCGGCGTGACGGCGTTCAAGGGCGGCCTCGTGCTCGGCACCGCGTCGGTCAAGTCGACGCCGGCGCAGATCGCGCTCGCCAGCGGCACGGCGATGCTCGCGATCGACCCGACCACGGCCGGTGCGCTGAAGCAGCTCGGCGTCACGCTCGCCCCGGCGGCCGGCTCGACGGCGACGGCGACGGGCGCGCTGACCTTCAAGGTCACCGGCGGCCTCGTCGACGTCAAGACGCTGGCCGGCAAGATCCAGAGCTCCGGCGGCCTGGCGCTGTCGAGAGGCGGTCAGACGCTCGCGCTGACGAGCCCGCTGATCACGCTGTCGAAGACGCCGACGCTCGGCATCGACTACAGCGGCGCGCCGATCGCGATCGCCGACCTCGACGTGAGCAGACTCACGACGAACGTCAACGCGAAGACGCGCACGATCACGCTCGGTGGAGCGGTCGCGAAGCTGAACGGCGTCGCGGCCAGCACGCTGAACGGCCTCTTCGGCGTGACGCAGATCCAGGCCGGCCTGACGGTCGGCACTGCCTCGCTGGTGGCGCAGGCACGCTAGACGCGGCTCCGCTCCGGTGCCGCGCTCCGCGCGGTCGCCGGGCATCGCCGACTTCGTTCGACAGGGCTCGCTTCGGCGGGCCCTGTCGCGTTTCCGAGCCCGAACGTCAGAACACGCGCCCGGATGGATCGCCCAGGCCGATCGGCGGGAATACGGAGTCAGGAGGATGCGCCGTGGCACGACGGCCGCGGCGGCACCGAGGCGCCGCGTGCGCGCGGCCGACGATCAGGAGTGGCGTGATGGCTGACAACAACAGGGGCGTGGTCTACGAGGGGCCCGGCACCGTCGAGGTCCACGACATCGACTACCCCACCTTCGAGCTGAAGGACGGACCCGGGGTCCATCCCGACAACGTCGGGCGCGAGTGTCACCACGGTGTGATCCTTCGGATCGTCGCGACGAACATCTGCGGCAGCGACCAGCACATGGTGCGCGGGCGCACGACTGCGCCGAGAGGGCTCGTCCTCGGCCACGAGATCACCGGCGAGGTGATCGAGAGAGGCCGGGACGTCGAGTACCACGAGGTCGGCGACCTCGTCTCGACGCCGTTCAACATCGCGTGCGGACGCTGCCGGAACTGCAAGGAGCGCAAGACCGGCATCTGCCTCAACACGAATCCGGAGCGCCCGGGGGCGGCGTACGGGTACGTCGACATGGGCGGCTGGCCGGGCGGTCAGGCGCGGTACGTGATGGTGCCCTACGCCGACTTCAACCTGCTCAAGTTCCCGGACCGCGACCAGGCGATGGAGAAGATCCTCGACCTCACGATGCTGTCCGACATCTTCCCGACCGGCTATCACGGCTGCGTCACGGCTGGCGTGACGACGGGCAGCAGCGTCTACGTCGCCGGCGCCGGCCCCGTCGGGCTGGCGGCGGCGCATGCCGCGCAGCTGCTCGGCGCCGGCGTCGTGATCGTCGGCGACCTGATCCCCGAGCGGCTGGAGCAGGCGCGCAGCTTCGGCTGCGAGACGATCGACGTCTCGAAGGGCGAGCCGTCCGATCAGATCGCCCAGATCCTCGGCACGCCCGAGGTGGACTCGGGCGTCGACGCCGTCGGCTTCGAGGCCCGCGGACACGGCGAGCACGCGGACGAGGAGATGCCGGCGACGGTGCTCAACTCGCTGATGACGATCACGCGCGCCGGTGGCGCGCTCGGCATCCCCGGGCTGTACGTGACGGGCGACCCGGGCGCCAAGACCGACGCGGCCAAGGAAGGGTCGCTGTCGATCCGCATCGGGCTCGGGTGGGCCAAGTCGCACGTCCTCACCACCGGCCAGTGCCCGGTGATGAGATACCACCGTGAGTTGATGGAGGCGATCCTCAACGACCGCGCCCAGATCGCAAGAGCGGTGAACGCGACGGTGATCACACTCGACGAGGCGCCGACCGGCTACGAGAACTTCGACCACGGCGCAGCGCGCAAGTACGTGCTGAACCCGCATGGCCTGATCCCGCAGGCGGCGTAAGGGAGAGGGGCGGCGGCTCGGGCCCGACTCGATCGGCCCCGCCGTCGCCCTCGATCCTCGCCCTCAGCCCTCCGGTCGATCCTTGCTCAGCGCGGCGATCTCGCGGCGCAGCTCGTCGACCCGCTCCACGACCCACTCGAGCCGGGGATCCCGGCCGATCGTCTGCGAGTGGCCCATCGCGTACGCGTACTCCATCGAGTGGAGAAGGCGCTTGTACTCGGCTCGTAGCTCGTCGAGGCGTGCCATCCCATGATGCTACGCCCCCGTAGGTCCCGGCTCAGCGGCGCGCCATGGGCTCCGACGTCGCCGCGAGCGCGCCGGACAGCTCGCCGGCCACCTCGAGCACGCGCTCGTCGACGCCGTCGGCCGCGTGCGCGCCGCCCGCTGCGGGCTCGGGACCGCGCAGCACCGCCGGGACGACGCCCGCGAGGGCGGAGCTGAGCAGGATCCCGTCCGCCGCCGCGAGCTCGGCCAGGTCGAAGGGCAGCTCGGCGCCGGCCAGTCCGACCTCGTCGGCGGCGCGGAGCACGGCGGCGCGCGTGACGCCGGGGAGGATGCGACCGTCGAGCGGCGGGGTGCGGAGGCGGTCGCCGTCGAGGAGGAAGACGTTGCCCCAGGCCGCTTCGAGCACGGCGCCGTCGCCGTCGAGCAGCAGCGGCGTCGCGCCGTCCGCGATCCTCGCCAGCGTCTCGAGCAGGCGCCGATCGCGCCACTTGTGCTCGCCGAGACCGCCGGGCAGCGTGAACGGGACGAGCGGCACCGGCAGGGTGCGGCGTCGCGGCGGGCCGAGCTCCACCTCGACCGCGAGCGCGCGTGTCGGTCCGGCCGGCGGACCGACGGCGACTCTGAGCGTCGCGCTGCGCGCGGCCGCGGACGCGGTGCTCGCGGCGTCCGCGACGCGCTGCGCGAGCCCGCTCGGCAGCGCCGCGTCCCAGCACGCCGAGACGCTCGCGGCGAGCCGGGCGAGGTGCTCGGCCGCGCGGACCGCGACGCCGTCGCGGACGAGCAGCGTCTCGAACACGCCGCGGGCGGGATCCGGTCGCGCGCGGTCGCGGGTGAGGGCTCGCGGAGCGACAGGTGCCGCTGGCGCCACCTCGCCGCCTGCGTCGGATCGCCCCGCCGTCGGCGGCTCCTCGATCTCCGATTCGATCGCCGCGACGAGCGGACGCGCCTTCACGAGGCACTCCTCCAACTCCCGCGCCGGGTCGGAGTCCGCCACGATGCCGCCGCCGACGCCGAGCCAGAGCCGTCCGGCGCTGGCCTCGAAGGTCCGGATCGCGACGTTCAGCTCCAGGCCGGCGAGCGGGCTCGCGAAGCCGATCGCGCCGGTGTACGCCTCGCGCCCCGTGCTCTCCAGCTCGGCGATCACCCGCATCGCCTCGACCTTGGGCGCGCCCGTCACGGATCCGGGCGGGAAGGTCGCGCGCAGGAGGTCGGCGTCGCCGGCGTCGGCGCGCAGCCGGCCGCTCACCCGCGAGACGAGGTGCCAGACGCCGGGGTGCGGCTCGGCGGCGGGCGCGGCCGCCTCGATCGAGCCGTAGTCGGAGACGCGGCCGAGGTCGTTGCGCATCAGGTCGACGATCATCACGTTCTCCGCCCGGTCCTTCGCCGACGCCACGAGCGCGTCGCGGGCGACGGTTGCCGCCGTGGGCGCGAGGCCGCCGTCGCGGGCGGCCGTTCCCTTGATCGGCGCGGTCGTGACGGCGCGCCCTCGGCGGCGCAGGAACAGCTCGGGCGAGCAGCTCGCGACGCCACCGTCGGCGGTCGGGAAGGCCGCGCCGTAGCGCGGTTCGAGTTGCGCGCTCGCCTGGGCGAAGAGCCCGGCCACGTCGCCGTCCCAGTCGGCCTCGAGCCGCAGGCAGACGTTCGCCTGGAAGATCTCGCCGGCGGCGATCCGCTCACCGCACTCGGCGACCGCGGAGACGTGGCCGGCGGCGCCTGCACCGGTCAACCGGAACGGTCCGGGCGGACTTGCCGCCGGCGCGGACAGCGACGCCGCTGCGGCGAGTCTCGCGCCGAGCGCGGAGACGCGGTCGCGCAGCGCCGCCTCGCGGGCCGGCGTCGCGAGCGCCTCGAACCACCAGCGACCGCCGGCGTCACGGCGCAGGACGTGGTCGTAGTACGCGAGCTGGAACGGCGGCAGGGGTGCCGGGCGCGGCGGCGAGGGGGGCAGCGATTCGACGCGGGCGCCGAGCCCGTAGCCGAGCCAGCCGAACCAGCCGCCGCCGACGGCGCCGTCGGCTACGGCGCCCGCTGCGGGATCGTGGTGCTCGACGTGTGGCAGCTGGTCGAGCAGGGCGAACGGATCGTCGTGCGGGGCGGCGACGCGCAGCGGATGCGAGCCGACGATCGCGCCGCCGCCGGCCCATGCGCCGACGAGCGCGAACGGCCACGGTTCGCCCGCGAGGGCTCGCAGCGCCTGTTGCGGGGTGGCGGCGCTGTCGAGCGACACCCGGACGAGCCGCACGGCGGTCATACCCGGCGAGGATACTTCCCCGATGGGCGACGATCGCGACGAGGAGCGGCGCGGTCTGCGCTTGAGCGGGGTGCGGTTCGCGCGTGGGGGTCGCCGCGTGCTCGACGACGTCACCTTCGCGGTGCCGCGTGGTCTCGTGACGGTGCTCGTCGCCCCCTCCGGCGCGGGCAAGAGCACGCTGCTGCGCTGCTGCAACCGCCTGCTGGTGCCGGACGCGGGCACGATCTCGCTCGACGGCGGCCCGATCGCCGAGCTCGACCCGCGTTCGCTGCGACAGCGCGTCGGGCTCGTCGGCCAGCAGCCGTTCATGCTCCCCGGGAGCGTGCGCGAGAACGTCGGCTACGGGCTCGAGGCGGTGGCCGAGGATCGGCTGCTCGGAGCGCTCGACGCCGCCGGCCTCGCCGCGACCGAGTTCGTCGACCGGCCGGCGAGCGAGTTGTCCGGCGGCGAGCGGGCGCGGGTCGCGCTGGCACGGACGCTCGCCCGATCGCCCGAGCTGCTGCTGCTCGACGAGCCGACTGCCGCGCTCGACGCGGCGGCCGGGGCGCGACTCGCGCGAACCCTGCGGCGACTCGCGAGCGAGGAGGGAATCGGGATCCTCGCCGCCACCCACGACCTCGTGTTCGCCGGCGCGGTCGGCGACCACGCCGTGGCGCTGCGCGACGGGCGCGCGGTGACCGGCGAGGTCGCCGCGGTGCTGGCGGCGGCCGCAGACGAGGGAGCCGGCGAGGACGGGACGGGCGTCCCGTTGCCGCCGCGCTCCTCGCCGCCGCGGTCGGCGCTGCCACCAGCCGAGGGGCAGGGATGAGCCAGGCGGTCGCACAGGTCGCGGCCGGCGCCGCGTTCGCGCTCGGCGCCGCGGCGCTCGCCGCGCGCTACCGGCTCGACCTCGCGCGGCCGCTGCTGGCG
>JAOPZA010000135.1 GCA_025964325.1 Conexibacter sp. | reverse complement strand
TCGGCCGCCCCGTCGGCGCCGGCTCCGCCGCCGCCCCTGCGCGAGCGCGAGCCGCGCCGGCGCGAGGGCTGCTTCGGCAGCGGCGCCACGTCCGGGTCGTCGTCCATCCGCACGCGCCGCCGGCCGCGGTGCATCTCGACCGGCTCGGCCTCCTGCGCCGCCTTCGCGGCATCGGCGTCGTCGTCGTCCGCGTCGTCGTCATCGTCGTCGTCCCACGCGTCACGACCGAGCACGGCGTCGTCGATCGTGTCGTCGAAGTCGAGGTCGTCGTGCCCGTCGTCGTCGACCGCGCCGGTCGCCGTCGTCTCGAGCAGCGCCTCGTCGGCCACGCCCTCCTTCGCGCCCTTGCGCCGCCGGCGGGCACCGCGCGAGCGGCGGCCCTTCGGGAAGTTGCGCAGCAGCTCGCGGGCCAGCGCCGACGGCTTGCGCGCCATCCGCGTGCGCGCTCCGCGGAGCGCCTCCTCGGCCTCCGGCGTGTGCGCGAGCGCAGCCGCGAGCAGCGCGGCGGAGAGGCGGCGATCCTGTCTGCGGGAGGCGTGGACCAGCCTACGGGCGTTGCGCGCGTGCGCGCCCCCGGAGGAGTTCACCAGCAGCCCCAGCAGCCGCTTCGTCTCGGGCCAGCGCTGGACGGCGTACTCCTCGTGCACCTCGCGGGTGTACTCGGCCATCCGCCAGATCCACGCGTTCGCCTGGTCGCGGCGGCCGATTCTCTTCTCGGCCAGCGCCTGCAGCATGATCTTGACGCCCTCGCGGCGCTCGTCGCGCGGCCAGCCGGCCATGATGTCGATCGCGGTGTCGAACGCCTCGGCGTCGCGCGCGGCGGCGATCTCCTGCAGCGCGCGCAGGCGCAGCTGCGCGTTGCGGTTGCGCTGCACGGCCGTGATCAGGAAGCGCCGCTTCAGCTCGCCGTTTCTGTCGAAGTGCAGCATCGCCTTCGCCCGCCGCCAGCCGTTCGGCGCGACGCGGGCGCCGGCGAGCGCGGCCCAGACGTGCTGCTCGCCGTAGTCGAGGTGGTCGACGGCGATCCGCCACAGCTCGCGCTCGAAGACCTCGGCGCGCCGCTCCTCCTCGGGCGTGACCGGCAGGACGCGGCGCTCGACGCGCACGCGGCGGCCGCGACCGCGGCGCACCGGGCCGACGACGATCGCGCCGCCGCGGTAGACGTCGCGGTCGAGCAGCGAGTGGAGCGTGACGACGGGGTCGTCGTGTCTCGTCGCGGGGTGGACGAAGTCGACGACGATGCCCGCCTCCTTGCCGGGGTGGCGGCGCGTGACGCGCCCGACGCGCTGCTGGTAGATGCGTCTCGACGCGGTCGGCGCGAGGTGCATGCAGACGGTCGCGCGCGGCGAGTTCCAGCCCTCGGCGAGCAGCTGCGCGTTGATCAGCACGTCGATTCTGCCGGCCTCGTAGTCGGCCAGGATCCGCGCCAGCTCGCGCTTCGGCGTCTCGCCGGAGACGGCCTGCGCCTTCATCCCGAGGTCGCGGAACGCCTGCGCGACGTTGTACGCGTGCCGCACGCCGGCGGTGTAGACGACGCCGGGGACGCCGTTGAAGCGGGTTCTGTAGAGGTCGGCGATCGCGAGGTTGAAGGGCAGCTGGTCCAGCAGCTCGGCCAGCAGGTCCTGGTCGAACTCGGTGTCGACCTCGCCCCGGCGCAGCGGCACCTTGGCGATCGTGCGGACGCCCGGACCCGGCGGGATGCGGATGCAGCGCAGCGGCGAGATGACGCCGCGGCGCGCGGCTTGCGCGAGGTCGAAGCGCGAGGTCTGCGTCGGGAAGAGGTCGGTCACGTGGCGCGCGATCAGCGCGCCGGTCGCGGTCATCCCGACGAAGACGGGGCCGCCCCAGGCGCGGATCGCGGCGCTCGTCTTCTCGCCCAGCGCGGTGTGCGCCTCGTCGCAGATGACGACCGAGTAGGCGTCGGAGATTCTGCCGGCGTTGCGGACGAACCACTGGTAGGTCTCGACCGTCACCGGCCCTCTCGGGTTGTCTCTGCCGGCCAGCAGGGGCGGCGCGATGCGCGCCGCGTAGCCACGGTCTCTGAGCTCGCCGTTGAACTGGTCGACGAGGTTGCGGCGGTGGGTCAGGATCAGGACGCCGCCGGTGCGCGAGGCCTCGACGAAGCCGAGCGCGGCGACCGTCTTGCCGGCGCCGGTCGCATGCTCGAACCAGAACCGTCTGGCGGCGTTCGGGTCCTCCGGCTGCTCGGCCATCTGGACGTCGTCGTCCTCGGACGAGTCGTCCTGCCAGTCCTGCGGCTCCTCGTCCGGCTCGCCCTCCTCGAGCTCCAGCTCCTCCTCGCCGGGGATCGCCGCGGAGGCGAGCTGCGCCTCGGCGCTGGCCGCGGCGGACTCGGACGCACCGTTCGCCTTGCCGTTGCCGTTGCCGTTTCCGGTGCGCTGGGCCTCGGCCATCAAAGCGGTCAGCGTGCCCGAGAGCGCGTCGACCTGGTGCGGGTTCAGCAGCGTGCCGTCGGCGAGGCGCGGCTCGTCGTCGCTGAGCAGGCGCTCGAGCCCCAGCAGGAGCCCGTACTCGCGCCGCCAGGCCACCGACGGCGCTCTCGCGCCGGCCGCGATCTCGGCCAACGCGGCATCGAGCGCACGGCGACGTGCGCTGCCGGGCGCGAGCGCGTCGGCGATCTCCTCGCCTTCGTGGACGAAGCGTTCGCGCGTGAAGCGTTCAGCGCTTCTGATGGCGCCGGGGTCGGGAAAGGGCGTTGGGTCAGCCATAAACGGCGAGCAGGCGTGCCTCGGGTCGGACGTTGCCTTTGCGATGAGAGGTGAGTCGCGGTGAAGCGTCCAGGCGACTCAGAGGTCCGGTGCGAACCGGGCACGGGGGGGCTTCCTCACCAGCTTCCCCCGTTCAACACAGCAGGATAGTCGTATTGAAGCAGATAGGGCGCGTGAATCCATCGATATGCCAAGCTTCCGGCGATGCGCGCCTCCTTCCGCAACCGCCTGCCGGTCTCGTCGTGAGCGTCGGGATCCGTCGTGTCGGCGGGGAGCAGGAGATGGCGGCGGCGCTCGACCTCCGCGATCGCGTCTTCTGCGTCGAGCAGGGCGTGCCGAAGCACGAGGAGATCGACGGCCGCGACGACGAGGCGCTCCACCTCGTGGCCGTGCGCGACGGCCGCGTGATCGGGACGTGCCGGCTGCTGTTCGTCGATCGCACGGTCCAGTTCAGCCGCCTCGCCGTGGACGTCGCGGCCCGGCGCGAGGGGATCGCGACGCTGCTGCTGGAGGAGGCCGACCGCGAGGCGCTCGCGGCCGGCGCCCGGCGGATGGTGCTGCACGCGCAGACCTACGCCCGCGAGCTCTACCTGGCCGCCGGGTACGAGGAACGCGGCCGCGTGTTCGTCGAGGCCGGGATCGAGCACGTCGCGATGGAGAGACGGCTTGCCTGAGGTCCGCGTCGACCCGCTCACCGGTCTCAAGACGATCGTCGCGGCGGAGCGCGCGAACCGCCCGAACGCGGGCCTCAGAGCCGAGCCGGCGCCGCCGCTCGACCGCGAGCGCGACCCCTTCGCCGAGGGCCACGAGGACCAGACGCCGCCGGAGCTCGCCGCGATCCGTCCCCAGCGCGGCGCGCCGGACACGCCCGGCTGGACGGTGCGGGTCGTGCCGAACCTCTACCCCGCGCTCGCGCCCGACGCGCCGCAGCCGCCGCGCGACGCCTACCCCGACCTCTTCACCGCGCAGCCGGCGACCGGCGCGCACGAGGTGATCGTCAACGGGCCGCAGCCGGTGACCGCGCTCGCCGACCTGCCCGTCGGCCAGGTCGAGACCGCGATGGAGGTCTGGCGCGAGCGCATGCGTCTGCACGCGGCGCGTTCCTCCTACGTGCACCTGATCGTCAACGAGCGGCGCGAGGCGGGCGCCTCGCTGCCCCACACGCACGCGCAGCTCTACGCCCTCGGCTTCGTGCCCGCCGGCGTCGCGCGCGAGCGGGAGCGCTTCGCCGCCTACGCCGTCCGCACGATGGGGGGCAACCTGCTCGCCGACCTCGTGCAGGAGGAGGTCCGGCGCCGCGACCGGATCGTCGCGATCGACGACGACGCCGTCGTGACCGCGCCCTACGGCAGCCGGCTGCCGTATCAGCTGATGCTGGCGCCGCGCCGCGCGCGCGACCGCTTCGAGGACGACGGGCCGACCGGCGCGGCGCTGCTCCACGACGTGCTCGGGCGGCTCGCGCGGCGGCTCGGCGCGAACCCGCCGCTCAACCTCTGGGTCCGCACCGCGCCGCGCGGCGCCGACCAGTTCTGCTGGCGCATCGACATCCTGCCGCGACTGACGCATCTCGCCGGCCTCGAGCTCGGCACCGGCCTGCACCTCAACATCGTCTCGCCCGAGCAGGCGGCCGCCGACCTGCGCGAGGCGTAGGCCCGCGCGGCGATGCGGGCGCTCGTCCAGCGCGTCACGCGCGCGAGCGTGTCGGTCGCGGGCGACCCGGTCGCCGCGATCGGCCCCGGCCTGCTCGTGCTGCTCGGCGTGACGCACGGCGACGGCGAGGCCGAGGCCGATCGGATGGCGCAGAGGCTGCGCGCGCTGCGGCTCTTCCCCGACGACGCCGGACGCATGAACGAGCCGCTCGGCGCGGACCGCGAGATCCTCTGCGTCAGCCAGTTCACGCTCTACGGCGACGCCAGCCGCGGCGCGCGCCCGAACTGGACGGCGGCCGCGCCGGCGGAGCTGGCCGAGCCGCTCTACGAGCGCGTCTGCGCGCGGCTCGACGCGCGCCGCGGCGTCTTCGGCGCCAACATGCAGGTCGAGCTGGTGGCCGACGGGCCGGTCACGCTGCTCGTCGAGGTCGAGCCGCCCGCGGGCGCGCCGCTGAGCGGCCGCCGCGCAAGCGGGCCTTCCCAGTAGGCTCCGCGCCATGCCGCCGACCGACCGCTTCGTGATCCGCTTCGCCGCCGAGCCGCCGCAGGAGGCGCTGCCCTACGGGCGCTGGGCCGACACGCTGCGCGGCTACTTCCTGGCCGCCGTCGACAACATCGAGTCCGCCGGTGAGGAGCTCGGCACGCCGGGCGACATCGTCTGGTTCCCCGACCGCTCCTACGGCGGCCGCACCTACGTCCCGGCGACGTCGCGCACGAGCAACGGCCACGAGCTGTTCGGCTACGTCTCCTTCGCCGACGGCAGCGGCGAGGGCAACGGCGCGCCCGACGACTTCGAGGCGCACGCGGACTTCACGAGCGAGACGGCCGACGACAACCCCGAGTGGCGGATCGACCTCAACGACGAGATCGTCGGGCACTGGCGCGGCGAGGACGGCAACGTCGCCGACATGACGCTGATCTGGGGCATCCCGCTGGTCGAGGGCGGCGCGATCGTGACGGCGGAGCTGGCCGATCTCGCGGTCGACCAGTGCACGCTCGTCGAGTACCGCTTCACGCTCGTCGCGCCCGACGCCTACCGCTCCGACTACCTCGACGTGAAGCTCTTCTCGATGAGAGGCGACGAGCTCGCGCGCGAGTCGCTGTACGTGGAAGACGGCGACGGCTGACGCCGTCGCCGGCGAGTTCGGGGCGAACCGGCTGGCGTCGGTTCGCTGGCGAGTTCGGCTGGCGCCGAACTCGGGGCGGGCACCTCTTCATCAGCCGTCGAGCCGCACCCGCGGGTCGAGCAGCGCGTAGGCGACGTCGACGACGATGTTCGCGACCACGATGAAGAGGGCCGCGAGCAGCACCGTTCCCTGGATCACCGGCAGGTCGGACGTCGTGATCGCGGTGTAGTTGAGGCGCCCGATCCCCGGGATGCCGAAGACGGCCTCGGTCAGCACCGCGCCGCCGAGCAGCACGCCGACGTCGAGCCCGAGCAGCGTCACGAGCGGCCCCAGCGCGTTCCGCACGCCGTGGCGCAGCACCACGCGGCGCTCGCTGATGCCCTTGGCGCGCGCGGTGCGGACGTAGTCCTCCTGCATCGTCTCGATCAGGCTCGTGCGCAGCACGCGCGCGTAGATCGCCGCGAACGTCGAGGCCAGCACGAGCCAGGGCAGCACGAGCGCGGTGAGCCAGTGCCACGGGTCGCGCGTCAGGCCGACGTAGGAGCCGGCGCCCGGCAGCAGCGGCCATCTGCCGATGTCGTCGGCGAAGAGGTAGAGCACGACGAGCCCGAGCCAGTAGACCGGCGCCGAGAGCGCGACGAGCGCGCCGCCCATCGCGAGCCGGTCGAACCAGGAGCGCGGCCGCAGGGCCGACAGGATCCCGAGCGGGATCCCGACCAGCAGCCAGACGACGATCGCCCCGGCGGCGAGCGAGATCGTCGCCGGCAGGCCGTCGGCGATCAGCGAGCTGACCGGCGCGCCGCTCGTGTAGCTGTAGCCGAGGTCGAAGTGCAGGACCAGCTGCGTCAGGAAGTGCCAGTACTGCGCCGTGACCGGCCGGTCGAGCCCGAGGTCGTGCCGGACCGCCGCGATCGTCTGCGGCGTCGCCCCGCGCCCCGCCCGCAGCACCGCCGGATCGGCGGACGGCAGCAGGTAGAAGATCGCGAACGTCGCGGCGCTCACGAGCACCAGCAGGACGACGCCCCAGAGGCACCGGCGGACGAGGAAGCGGGCCATGGGAAGGGATTCGGCTCACCCCGACTCCCACCTGCCACGGGCGTGGCGGGAGTCGCTCGATCCGGGATCGGCCGAGCCGCTCAGTTCATGCCGGAGCTACTTCAAGGAGGAGAAGGCGTAGTCGCAGTAGCCCTGGTTCCACTGCGCGTTCACGCACTGGGTGTCTCTCGAGAAGAGGATCGGCTGCTTGTCCCACAGCCACGGGATCGCCGCGGCGCTGTCGGTGATCATGCGGTCGATCTCGGCCCACGCCTTCGCGCGCGCGGCCTCGCCGACGGTCAGCTCCGCCTTCGCCATCGCGCGGTTGATCTGCGGATCGTTCAGCTGGGAGGCGTTCGTGCCGCCCTCGGGCTGGATCGCGGCGCCGTTGAAGGAGGCATCGAGCACGGTCTGGGGATCGCCGAAGTCGCGCACCCAGCCGAGGTTCGGACAGACCGCGACGCCGGCGCTCGGTCTTCCGCACAGCCCGTGCATGGCGCTCTGGTCGAGCAGGCGCAGGCGGGTCTTGAAGCCGAGCGACCGCAACGCGCGGTCGACGATCTGCGCATCGAGGTCGTCGGGGCTTCCGGAGGTGCCGACCACCAGCACGCTGCCGCCGCCGGTGTAGGTGCCGCTCGGGTAGCCGGCCGCTTGCATGTACTTCTTCGCGAGCGCGGCGTCGCCGGTGGGATGCGCGAGGAAGTCGAAGCCGAAGCCCTGCTGTGCGCCGGCATCGGCGAAGCCGCTGACGCCCGGGTAGAGGAAGTGGCTGGCGATCTCGCCGATCAGCGGGCCGCCGCGCACGGTGCGCATCTGCGCGCGGTCGAGCGCGGCCGCGACGGCGCGCCGCAGGTCGACCTTGTCGAACGGCGGCTTCGAGGTGTCGAGCGCGACGTAGCGGACGCCGGCCCCGGCGCTGAAGACGATCTGGCGGCGGTAGCTCTGATAGGCGAGCTTGATCGTCGGGCCGCTCGGCGCGTCGGCGAGGTACATGTGGCTGCCCTGGAGCACCTGGCGCGCTCCGACGGTCGGGTTCGCGCCCATCGTCCAGCTGACGGCATCGACGTAGGCCGGCCGGAAGTCGGTGGCGGCCTTCCAGTTCGGATTGCGCACCAGTCTCAGGCTGCTGCCCGGCTTGTAGCCGTTGCCGAGCACCTTTCCCTTGGCGTCGGCGGCGATCATGTACGGCCCGGTCGCGACCTGGTTGTTGCCGTATTGGGACGGCGCCTTCGCGTCGAGCGGCTTCGCGTACTCGGGCGGCACCGGCGCGTCGAGCGGCAGGATCATCGCCTGCTGCACGAGCGACGCGACCGGTCTCGCGAAGTGGAAGACGATCGTGTGGGCGTCGGGCGTCGCGATCCCGGCGATCGGGCCGCCGGTCGCTCTGCCGGCGCCGACGAGGTCGCCGTAGTAGCCCGGCGCGTAGGGATTCGCGACGTGCGGGTTGAAGCCGCGCTCGATCGCGTACTTGACGTCACCTGCACGCACCTCGCGGTTCACCGGCGGACCGAAGTGCACGCCGGGTCTGATTCTCACCGTGAGGGTCTTGCCGCCATCGGTGATCTGCGGTTCACCGTCCGCCAGGTCCGGAACCGCGCGATCGGCGTGGTTCGGCTCGTAGGCGTACAGCGTCCGCTGCGTCACCGACAGGTAGGCGAGGTCGATGCCGTTGTAGGCGTAGCCCGGGTCGATGTTCGGCCCGACGTCCTGGTTGGAGACGACGTCGAGCGTCCCGCCGCGACTTCCGCCGGCGCCGTTGTCGGCGTTGACGGCCTGTTGCTGGCGGTCCTGCCCGCCGCCGCTCGTGTCGCCGCCGGTCCTCGCGCGGGAGTCGGAGCCGGAGCCGCAGGCGCTCACCGCGCAGGCCACGGCCACGCACGCGGCGGCCGGGATCAGCCGCCGTGCGAAGGTCGGGGTCGAGCGCATGGAGCTTCCTTTCACTGGAACAGGTGGGTGGGTCATCGGCCTCGTCTGGGGTCGAGCGCGTCGCGCAGACCGTCACCGAGAAGATTGAATGACAGCACGGTCAGCAACAGTGCTGCGCCAGGAAACACCATGTACCACCACTGCGTGTCGAAGTTCTGCGCGGCGTCGGCGATCATCGCGCCCCAACTCGCGGTCGGTGGCGTGATGCCGACGCCGAGGAACGAGAGCGCGGCCTCCAGCAGGATGTTCTGCGGTACGAGCAGGGTCGCGTAGACGATCACGGGCGCGATCAGGTTCGGCAGGATCTCGCGGAAGACGATCGTCGCGTCGGAGGCGCCGCTGACGCGCGCGGCGGCGACGAAGTCACGTTCGCGCAGCGACAGCACCTGCCCGCGCACGATCCGCGCGATGTAGGTCCAGTTGATGATCGCGACGACCAGCAGGACCGTACCGAGTCCCGGCTTGATCGCGCCCCCGACACAGCCCTTGCCGAGCGAGCAGGCGGACGCGATCCCCAGCGCCAGCAGGAGGATCGGGAACGACAGCAGCACGTCGACGAAGCGCGACAGCAGCGTGTCGACCCAGCCGCGGTAGAAGCCGGCCAGCAGTCCGACGACGACGCCGAGCACCACGGCGATCGCGGTCCCGCCGACGCCGACCAGCAGCGAGACGCGCGCGCCGTAGACGGTGCGCGAGAAGACGTCGCGACCGAGCGAGTCGTAGCCGAAGAGGGCTCCGGCGCCGGGCCCCTTCGGGGCGCCGAAGGCGTCCATCGCGTTGGCGTCGACGGCGTTCGGTCCCGGCGCGCCGAAGAGGGCGACGACGAGCGGCGCGCAGATCGCGACGAGCACCAGCACGACGATCGCGATCAGCGCGACGAGCGCCGCACGGTCGCGCCGCAGGCGCGCCCAGAACAGCACGAGCGGCGAACGGCCCGCGACGAGCGAGCCGGGAGGCGCGTCGAATCCGCCGGGCTCGCGCAGCAGCTCTGACGCGCCGATGCTCATCCGCCTCCATTTCGCCCATACGCACGCGAATCCTGTGCAGAATGGGGGAACTGCACAGGCTCACGCGCCTCTGGGGAACCATTACGCTGTCCCCGTCCCGCCCCGATAGCTCAGTCGGATAGAGCGACTCCCTCCTAAGGAGTAGGCCGCTGGTTCGAATCCAGCTCGGGGCACTGACCCCGCACCGCCCGCCGCGGCGCGGCATCCTCTGAGCCGTGGCCGTCCGTCGCGCTCCCTCCTCCACTGTCCGCGGCGACGTCGTCCGGCGCGGCGAGGCGCTGCTCGAAGAGGCCGCGCGCCGCGCGCGCAGAACCGTCCGCAGCCGCCTGCGCGACCTCCGCACGACGGCGCTGCCGATCGTGCAGGCGATGCTCGCCGCCAGCGGCGCATGGCTGATCGCGCACGAGCTGATCGGCCACGCGCGACCGTTCTTCGCGCCGATCGCGTCGATCATCACGCTCGGCCTGACCTACTCGCAGCGGGTCCGGCGCTCGGTCGAGCTGGTGCTCGGCGTCGCCTTCGGGATCGTCGTCGGCGACCTGCTGATCTCGGCGATCGGCGTCGGCACGCTCCAGCTGATGCTCGTCGTCGGGCTCGCGATGGTCGCCTCCGTGCTCGTCGGCGGCGGACCGCTGTTCGTCACGCAGGCGGCCGTCTCGGGGATCCTCGTGACGACGCTGCAGCCACCGACGAGCGGGATCTACTTCGCGCGCCCGATCGACGCGCTCGTCGGCGGCGTGATCGGCTTCGCCGTCTCGACGCTCCTGCCGGTCGACCCGCTCGCGCTCGCGCGCCGCACGATGCGGCCCGTGCTGAACGAGCTCGGCGGGGTCCTGGAGGACGTCGCCGGCGCCCTCGAGCAGCGCGACGTCGCGACCGCCGGGCGCGCGCTGGTGCGGGCGCGCAGAATCGACGGCCATCGCAGCACGTTCCACGAGGCGGTCCTCGGCGGCAGCGAGATCGTCCGGATGGCGCCACCGCGCTGGCGGCTGCGCGAGCAGCTCGCCGTCTACGCCGACGCCGACGCGCAGCTCGATCTCGCGATCCGGAACGTGCGCGTGCTCGCACGCGGCGCGATCCGCGCGATCGAGCTGCACGACGCCGTCCCTCCGCCGATCTCGGAGGCGCTGCGCGACCTCGCCCGCGCCGTGCGCGGGATCGAGTCGGCGCTCGTCGACGAGGACGCCGGGGACCACGCGCGGGCCGCTGCGATCCACGCCGCCGGCATCGCGACGCTCGTGCTCGAGCGGACCGGCAACCTCTCCGTCAACGTGCTCGTCGCACAGGTGCGCTCGACCGCCACCGACCTGCTGCGGGTGCTGGGCCTCGAGCGCGACGAGGCGCTCGAGCAGGTCCGCGCCGCCGCCCAGGGCCTCGCGGCGCAGGAGCTGACCTAGCGGTCGGGGCGCTCCGGGTAGATCTCGTCGATCGTCGTGAGCGCCACGTAGGGCGCATCCGTCGCCGCTCTGATCGCCTCCGCGCCCCCCGCGAGGCGGTCGCAGACCGTGACGACGCCGACGATCTCGTGGCCTTCGGCGCGCACTGCGTCGATCGCGCGGATCGTCGAGCCACCGGTCGTGACGACGTCCTCGACGATCAGGAGGCGCTCGTCGGGCGCCAGCAGCGGCCCCTCGATGCGGCGGCTGAGCCCGTGCTGCTTCTGCTCCTTGCGCACGAAGAACCCCTTCACGTCTGCCCCCGCGGCGAGCGCGGCGCAAGCGATCGGGTCGGCGCCCATCGTCATGCCGCCGACCGCCGTCGCGTCGAGCGCGCGCGCCTGCTCGGCGACCAGCTCGCCGCAGGTGAGGAAGCCCTCGCGCAGCAGGATCGCGCGCTTCACGTCCACCAGGTACTGCGCCTTCGCGCCGCTCGTCAGCGTCACCTCGCCGATCACGAGCGCGTGCTCGCGCAGCGCGGCGATCAGGCGGGCGCGCGCTTCCTCGGGCGTGATGGGCGGCTGGACCTCGACCATCGGCCTAGTAGTAGACGTCGACGATGTTCCCGATCCGAACCCAGTTGAACACCGACGCGGCGTCCGGGATCGGGATCCGCAGGCAGCCGTGGCTGGCGTTGTAGGTGGGCACGTCGTAGTAGCCGTGGATCGCGTAGCCGCCGATGAAGTAGTTCGAGTCGACCATGCCCTTCGCGTTCGTCCCCGGGTCCTTCCAGTAGAAGCGGAACGTTCCGAGCACCGTCGGCGTCGAGGGCTTGCCCGAGCTGGTGATGTAGGCGCGCAGGACCTTGCCGTTGTCGATGAGCGCGAGCACCTGCTGACCGAGGTTCGCCTCGACGTGGCGGCCGTGCTGCGGGTAGCGCACGTGGAAGCCACCCGCGCCGACCAGGAGGCGGTCGACGACCGTCGGGGTGATCTCGCTCGTGCGGCTCAGGCCGTTGACCTTGCGGAAGGCGAGCACCGCGCGCGCCGTCGCGGGACCCCAGCTGCCGTCCTGCGGCGTCGCGTAGCCGACGGCGGCGAGCTTCTGCTGCAGCAGCCCGACGAACGGCCCGCTCGTCGACGGCGTCACGACGGTCAGCGCCGTCGTGTGCTCGACGCGCGCCTGCTGCGCGGTGCCGCGGTGGACGGCGGCGACCTCGACCGGACCGCCGGCGTCACTGACGAAGCTGACGCTGAAGCTCGCCGTCTGCTTCGTCTTCGTCGGCTTCGGGCTGACCGTCACGTCCTTGATCTTCTTGTGCCCGCGCCAGACGTGGACGACGATCGTCTGGGCCGCCACGTACGGGGCGATGCGCCCGTCGACGCGGACCGTGCGCCCCGCCATCGCCAAGGTCTGCTTGCCGACGTGGTACTCCCCGGCGGCGAGCGTGAGCGAGAGACGAGCGGGCTTCGGCTTCGCCTTCGGCTTCGGTGCCTTCGGCTTCGCCGCGGGCTTCTTCGCCGGTGCCTTGGTGGGCGTCGTCGGCGTCGTCGTCGGAGTCGTGGCGGCCGGCGTGGTGGTCGTCGGCGTCGTCGTGGCGGCCGGGGTGAGCGACGGCTCAGCGGACGCGGCGGCCGGCAGCGCGACGAGCGCGACGGTGACGGCGGCGGTGGTCAGAGCGGTGGCACGGTTCATCAGGGCCGAGATAGTAGTTGAGCGTGCACGCGACAGCACGCGGCGCCGTCAGATCGAGCGCGTCTGCGGCTCCAGGAACGGCCGCAGCACCAGCAGCACGGCGCAGATGGAGCCGATCATCAGCAGGATCGTCTGCCACACGTTCCAGTTCGCCTCGTTGGCGCCGAACGCGATCGCGTTGTTGAGCGCGTGGAGGGCGACGCACGGCAGCAGCGACCCGGTTCTCCAGCGCACGATGCAGAGCAGGAAGCCGAGCAGCGCGAGCGGTACGAGGAACGCGGCCGGCGCGGAGCCGGCGTGGATCGCGCCGAACACGAGGCCGGTGATGAGGGCCGCCGGCCAGGGGCCGCGCCAGCGTCGCAACGCGGTGAAGAAGAAGCCGCGGAAGAGGAACTCCTCCGCGATCGGCGCGATCACGGTCACGAGCACGCAGACCGCGATCAGCGCGACGACGCTGTCCTTCGTGCCGAGGTCGCTCGGCAGCTGGTCGGTCTGCTTGATGTCCACGAGCTGCGCCCACACGCCGCTCAGCAGGTAGAAGCCGACGGCCGCCAGCGCGACCCAGCCGACCGCCGGCCACAGCGGCGTGCGGCGCAGGCCGAAGAAGCCCGGCCGCAGCGGGTCGGTCATGCGCGCGAAGATCAGCGCGCAGGCGATGAACGCCCCGTCCTGCACGACCGTGCTGAGCACGTTCACGGCCGGCGGCGGATGGTCGATGCTGGCGCCGAAGGCGGTCGAGATCGCGCCGATGAGGAGGCCGCCGACGATCGCGATCGCGAAGGCCGAGATCAGCGCGACCGGCGCCGTCCACGGCTGCCAGTGCGGCAGCGGCTCGTCCTCCATCCGCGGCTGCGGCAGGCGCCTCGGGGTCACGCCGTCCGGCAGCTCCGGCAGCTCTGGCAGCGGCGGCGTCGAGGGGGAGCTGGGGCGCACCCGAGGAAGGTTACGGATCGAGGCCGGGCAGCTCCCGCAGCGTGCGGATCGCGCGGACGCCGTCCGGCGGCGGCGCGTCGCCCCGCACGACCAGCAGGGGCTCGATGCCGGCGGCGCGCGCGCCCTCGACGTCGGCCTCGACGCTGTCGCCGACGTGGACGGCCTCGGCCGCGGCGACGCCGGCGAGCTCGAGCGCGTGGGCGAAGATCGCGGGGTCCGGCTTGGCGGCGCCGAACTCGGCCGAGGTGACGGTCGCGTCGAGCAGCCGGTCGAGGCCCGCGGCGGCGAGCGCGTCGTGCAGCGAGACGTCCCAGTTGGAGACGACGACGAGCCGGATGCCGGTCGCTCGCGCCCGCCGCAGGACGCCCGTCACCTCCGCGTAGGGCGGGAAGCGCAGCGAGGCGAGCAGCGCCTCGGTCAGCGGCTCGAGCGCCAGCTCCGCGGCGGCGGGCGGCAGCGCGGCCCGGAGGGCGGCGGCCGAGTCGTGCCGCAGGCGCGCGAGCGCGGGCCGGTCACGCGCCTCGTCGTGGTGCGCGCGGTAGTAGGCGATCTCGGCCCGCACCGCGGCGACCGCCTCCTCGGCGCTCAGCTCGAGCCCGAAGCGCGCGCGCAGCTCACGGCGCAGCAGCGGCGCCGGCGGCTCCAGCTCGAGCAGCGTGCCGAGGGCATCCAGCAAGAAGGCGCGCGGCGCGGCGCTCATAGGGTCATCCGCCGCGGAAGGACGAGCCCCCTGGGCGAGTTCTTCCAATGGAACCAAGCCCTCTGGGCGCAGGTTCCACCCGGCCGAGCGGTTCCACTCATGCAACAAACGCCCACCGCGCGAACTGCGCCGCGAACAGCCCCAGCAGGACGGCGCTGACGCCGACCGCGCGCTCGACCCCGCCGCGCCGTCCGCACCACTGCGCCAGCCACATCTGCAGCGGGAACAGCACGACGACGTAGCGCGGCAGCGAGATCAGCGGCTGCGCGTCGATCGGGTTCGAGACGGTGAACAGCAGCGCGACGCCGGCGTAGGCGCCGTAGGCGAACGGCAGCCGCCGCAGCGCGCCGACCACGCCGCCGACGACGAGCACGAGGAAGCCGAACAGCATCAGGCTCTGCGCCGCGACCGAGAACGCGTCGCCGCCGCCGGCGCGGAAGTAGACCGGCGTCGGCGAGCCGTGCACGAGCTGGCGCAGGCCGAGCCAGGCTGCGCGCGCGCCGTCGGTCGCGGCGCCGAGCGGGACGAAGTGACGGAACCACAGCTTCTGCACGTGGAACGGCGCGAGCGCGTCGCCGAGCGCGGCCGCGCAGTAGGCGCAGTAGAGCACCAGCCCGAGCGGCACGAGCGCGAGCCACAGCAGCTCCGGCGTCAGCGAGTGACGGGGCAGCAGGCGCCGCCAGCCGCCGCGCGGCTCGGCCTCCGGCGGCAGCGGGCGGTCGGCGCGCGGTCCGTAGAGGAACAGCAGCACGAGCGGCACGAGCAGCAGCACCCCGCTGTTGCGCGTCAGCGCCGCCAGCAGGCCGGCGACCCCCGCCCACGCCCAGCGACCCTGCCGCGCCGCCAGCACCGCGCCGACGGTCAGCAGCAGGAAGAGCGACTCGGAGTAGACGGCCGAGAAGAACAGCGCGGTCGGGAAGAAGGCGAGCAGCAGGATCGTGCCGCGGGCGTCGTCGAGGCCCAGCTCGATCGCCGCGAGCCGGTGCAGCAGCACGAGCGCGGCGAGGAAGCAGGCGAGCGAGATCAGCACGCCGGCGAGCAGCTGCGAGCGGACGATCCAGCCGCCGACGTGGACCAGCAGCGGGTAGAGCGGGAAGAAGGCGGCCTTCGCGTGGTCGCCCGCGGCCGGGCCGTAGCCGTCGCGCGCGACGGAGAGGAACCAGACCGAGTCCCAGCGCGCGAACGGGCCGACGAGGATGTCGCCGAAGGCCGAGAACGGCTCGGTCAGCCGGCGCGGGTCGAAGCCGGCCGTGTTCGGCACGCGGCCGATCCAGAGGAGGCCGAGGACGCCGGCGACCCAGACCGCCAGCCGCGACGTCCACAGCGCCCGCCACGACTCGCGCAACGCGAGCGCGGTCTCCGGTCCGGGGCGCGGCAGGTTGCGCCAAGGTGCCCGGGCACTGCCGAGGGTGACGGTACGCTCGCGGTCCATGCTCGTCCACGATGTTCCCATCCTCGCCACCTCGTTTCTCACGAAGCACTCGCACGAGCTGACCGCGCTGCTGAGCCTGGTGCTCGCGGTTGCGATCGCCTGGCTCGTCGACCGCGCCGTCTTCCGCCGCGGCCGGCGGCTCGCGCGGGCGGTCGTCGGCAGCGAGCTGACGGCGGTCGTCGACACGCGCCTGCGCTTCCTGCGCCGGCTCGTGATGCTCGTGATCCTGACGGTCGGGATCATGATCGCGATCTCGCAGTTCGCCGGCCTGAACCGCCTCGCGACCGGCGTGCTGGCCTCGAGCGCCCTGCTCGCCGCGGTCGTCGGCTTCGCCGCCCGCCAGACGCTCGCGAACCTGATCGCCGGCGTGATGCTGACGGTCGCGCAGCCGTTGCGGATCGGCGACAGCGTCACGATCGAGGACGCTTCCGGGACGGTCGAGGACGTGCAGCTGAACTACACCGTCGTGCGCGGCGGCGACGGCGGTCGCATCTACATCCCGAACGAGCGGCTGGCCGGCGGCGTGCTGCGCAACGACAGCATCGTCGAGCCGCTGGTCGCGCTCGAGGTCGCGCTCTGGCTGCCGCACGCGGTCGACAGCGACCAGGTGCTGGCGGCGCTGGCGGCGCTCGAGCAGCCGCCGGTCGTGCGCGTCGCGGAGATCACGCCGGACGGCGTGCACTACACCGTCGCCCGCGGCAGGGTGACGCCGGCGGAGCGCCTGGCGAGCGCCTCCGCGCTGCGCGCCGATGCCCTGCGGGCGCTGCGCGCCGAAGGGCTGCTGGCGCCCTTCGCAACCGCCTGAGCGCCTGCGCGCCACGCAGAGCGCGGCATCGGCGGCCGTACGGGCAGGACCCGCGCCCGCGGGCCCGAACATCGACCTGGATAGACTTTCCCAGCTCCACCGGATCGAGCGCGACGGATTCGCGGGTCACCCGATCCGGTCCCCGCCGCACTCCTCCCAGCCCGTGAGCCGCCGAGAACGACAGAAGCGCCGCAGGCGCAACCGCGGGCGACCCGTCCGCCACGTCCTGATCGCCACGCTCGTGGTGGCGCTGCTCTGCTGCGTCGCGGCCGGCATCGCCGCCGCCGGCTGGGTCGTCTCCGTGCTCGACGACACGCCGAGCATCGACCAGCTGAGACCGAAGCCCCAGGGCGGCATCTCGACGGTCTACGCCGCCGACGGCACGCGCCTCGGCTTCATCGCCGGGGACACGCTGCGGACCGCGATCGCCTCGACGGCGATCCCGCGCGTCCTCAAGCGCGCGACCGTCGCGATCGAGGACCGGCGCTTCTACCAGCACGGCGGCGTCGACTACGTCGGCATCGCCCGCGCGGCGCTCAAGAACGTCAGCTCCGACAGCGCGGCGCAGGGCGGCTCGACGCTGACGATGCAGCTGGTGCGCAACCTCTACATCCCGCAGGACCGCCTGAAGAAGACGCTGACGCGCAAGATCCGCGAGGCGAAGCTCGCCGACGAGCTGGAGAAGCAGCACTCGAAGGAGTGGGTCCTGACCGCGTACCTGAACAACGTGCCGTACGGCACCGTCGGCGGCAAGACCGCGGTCGGGGTCGCGGCGGCGGCGCGGATGTTCTTCGACAAGACCCCGGCGCAGCTGACGCTGCCCGAGTCGGCGCTGCTGGCCGGCCTGCCGCAGGCGCCGACGGACTACAACCCGTTCCTGCACCCGGACCGCGCGAAGCGCCGGCGCAACGAGGTGCTGCAGTCGATGGTGAAGGCCAAGTACCTGACGCTGGCGCAGGCCGACAAGGCCGTCCGCGCGCCGCTGGGCGTCAAGCAGAACAACTACTACGCGCAGCGCCGCGAGCAGTTCTTCTTCGACTACGTCCGCGAGGAGCTGAACCACCGCTACGGCAAGACGCGCGTCAACGAGGGCGGGCTGAAGGTCTACACGACGATCAACCTGAACTACCAGACGCTCGCGCGCAGATCGATCTCCGACCACCTCAACCAGCCCGGCCAGCCCTCGGCGGCGCTCGTGACGATCGACCCCGCGAACGGCCACATCCTCGCCATGGCGTCCTCCGCGACCTACGGCCAGAGCAACGGCGGCACGAACTTCAACTACGCGACGCAGGGCCGCCGGCAGCCCGGCTCGACCTTCAAGGCGATCGACCTGATGGCAGCCGTGCGCCTCGGCGTCGACCCCGACTCGACCAGCTACAACTCGCACGAGCTGATGCCCGGCTGGGATCCGCTCGCGCCGACCTGGCACGTGCAGACCGACGACCACTCCTACAGCGGCTCGATCAGCCTGACGGAGGCGATGGCGAAGTCCGACAACACCGTCTACGCGCAGCTCGGCGCCGACGTGACGCCGCAGAGAATCACGCAGACGGCGTATGACATGGGCGTCACCTCGAAGCTCGACTCGTACCCGGCCGAGGCGATCGGCGGCCTCACCTACGGCGTCTCCCCGCTCGAGATGGCGAACGCCTTCGCGACGATCGCCGACGGCGGCGTGCGCAACACGGCCACCGCGATCGAGAGAGTCGTCAAGCCCGACGGCACGGTCGACGTCGGCAAGTCGACCCGCAGACGCGAGTTCACCGACGGCCAGACCGCGAAGGTGATCAGCGCGCTGAAGGGCGTGATCGACCACGGCACCGGCGTCGGCCTGTCGATCGGCTGCCCGGCCGCGGGCAAGACCGGCACGACCAGCAACAACACCGACGGCTGGTTCGACGGCTTCACGCCGAGACTCTCGACGGCGGTCTGGACCGGCTATCCGAAGTCGACCCAGCCGATGGGCTACGTGCCGGGCTACGGGACCGTCTTCGGCGCGACGATCGCCGGACCGATCTGGCAGCAGTTCATGGGCAGCATCAAGGGCAGCTACTGCGACGACTTCCCGGCGCCGAGAACCCCCTTCGCGAGCGCGCCGTGGGACGGCAGGTACCAGACGCAGGGACAGGCCGACGGCGGCTCCGGCAACAACGGCAACGGCAACGGCACGACCAACGGCACCAACGGCGCCAGCACGGGCGGCGGCAACGGGAACGGGAACGGGACGAGCGGCGGCGGGGGCGGCGGCGCGACCAACAACGGCGCCTTCGCCAACCCACCGCAGCAGCCGCCGCAGACGCAGACGCCGCCCGCGGCCGGCGGTGGCGGTGGCGGCGGTGGCGGTGGCGGCCAGAGCGGCGGCGGCGCCGCGCCGACCCCCTGACGCCGCCCCGGCGGGCGCACCCGGCCGCCGGGCGTCGCCTCGCTCCCGGCCCGCACGGGCTTGGTACCGTTAGACACGTGGGCGCGGGCGCGGCCTGCGTACGCGCGCCATCATCTAGAACGAGATAGGACACGCATTGCCGAAGGAAGAGAAGGTCGAACTCGAGGGCGAGGTGATCGAGGCCCTGCCGAACGCCATGTTCCGCGTGAGACTCGACAACGACCACATCGTCCTCGGCCACGTGGCGGGCAAGATGCGCCGTTTCCGCATCCGCATCCTGCCGGGTGATCGTGTGCGCTGCGAGCTGTCGCCGTACGACCTCGACCGCGCGCGCATCGTCTACCGCCACCGTTGAGGCCCGCGCCTCCGTGCGCGAGCTCGCGCTGATCGAGGCGCTCCAGACGATCCTGGCGCACGACCACGACCGCGTCGTGCGCTGGATCGGCGACGACGCGGCCGTCGTTCGCGCCCGCCCCTACGCCGTCACGTCCGTCGACACGATGGTCGAGGACGTCCACTTCCGCCGCCGCGACGGACACGCGTCGCTGGCCGACATCGGCCACCGCGCGCTCGCCGGCGCGCTCTCCGACCTCGCCGCGATGGGCGCGGACCCGGGCGAGGCGTACCTCGCGGTCGTGCTGCCGCCCGGCCTCGGCGAGGACGACGTGCTGGCGCTGTTCCGCTCCGCGCAGGCGCTCGCTGCCGACAGCGGCGTCGCGATCGCCGGCGGCGACCTCGCGCGCGGCCCGGCGCTCGTGCTCGCGGTCACCGTCGTCGGCTGGGCCGACGAGGCGTCCGCGCTCGTCGGCCGCGACGGCGCCCGAGCGGGGGACCTCGTCGGCGTCACCGGCACGCTCGGCGCCTCCGGCGCCGGCCTCGCGATCCTCGACGGCGCGGCGACCGGCCCCGCGGAGCTGACGCGCCGCTACCTGCGCCCGCAGCCGCGCCTCGCGGAGGGTCGCGCGCTCGCGCGCGCCGGCGCCCACGCGATGATCGACCTCTCCGACGGGCTCGCGACCGACGCCGGCCACATCGCGCGGCGCAGCGGCGTGCGGCTGCTGCTCGACGCCGCGCGGCTTCCGCTCGCGCCCGGCGTCGCGGACGTGGCGCGCTCGCTCGGCCGCGAGCCGGCCGCCTTCGCCGCGACCGCGGGCGAGGACTACGAGCTGTGCGTCTGCGTGCCACCGCAGGCGCGGGCGGCCGCAGAGGCGGCGGCGGCGCTGACCTGGATCGGGACGGTCGCGGACGGCGACCCCGCCGTCGAGCTGCGCTCAGCCGCGGGCGCGCCGCTGGCCGCGAGCGGCTACGAGCACGAGCTGTGAGGGAACAGCGAGATCTCGTCGAGCCCGTCGCCGAGCAGCTCGCGCACGTCGCTGCGCCGTAGTGCGCGGTGCACGGCCAGCATGCGGTTCACGAACGCGTCGGCCACCGCATCGGGATCCACGTCGTAGTCCTCCCGGGCCACGCGGGCCTTCAAGTCGTCGATCTTCATCGCTCTCGTATCCATGATGGGTCTGCGGGAGCGGTCCGCATCACCCGCCGCCACCGCCCCCCACGGTGGCGCCCGGCATGACCGTGCCCGTCGCTGTACGAGAGCTATCGGGCCCGTTCGGTTGGCGCATGAGCAACATGCGCCAACGATGGACACCCGTCAGCGGGCGGCGCCGCGGGGCTGTTCGGAGCGCAGTCTCGCGAACACGATGATCCGCTTTGCGGCGCTGTAGAGCGGGTGGCAGGCCGACAGCACGAGGCGCTCGTAGCCGACGTCCCGCGTCACCGAGACCTGCGTCGGCGGGACGATCTGCGTCTTCTCGACCGCGTAGGTGAAGCGTCCGTACGGCATCTCGAGCACGATCTGGTCGTTCGGCTTCAGCTCGTTGACGTTGCGGAAGGGCGCCAGATACGTCGTGCGGTGACCGGCGATCGCGACGGTCGCGCCGAGCCCGGGGAAGCTCGTCGCCGGATAGTGGCCGGGCCCCTTGCGCAGGCTCGCGCTGTCGGTCCCCTGGACGACGACGAAGTCGGCGCCGATCTTGGGGATGCGGATCCGGCCGATCGGCTCGCCGGTCTTCGCCGTGCGACGCGCGACCCGCGCCAGGAACGCGATCTTGCGCCGGTCGCTCCCGAGCGATCTCAGCGCCTTCGCCTGCAGCGGCGTCGGCGCCGCGCGCTCGATCGTGCCGAGCTGGCCCGAGAGCTTGTCCTGCTGCACGCGCGCGAGCAGCGCCGAGACGGGCTCCTGCCACGCGAGCGTCACCCCGGCATCGGCGAGCAGCAGAGCGCCGGCGACGATGAGCACGGTCGAGACTGCTCGGAGGGCGCGCAGCATCCGTCAAGTATCGCTCAGCAACGCTCGTCCCCGCCCCAACCGGGGGTTTCGGCCCCCTGGGCCGAACGCCCGCCAAGCGAAACGAGCGCGCAGCGCCAGGCTTCGCTCAGCGCCGCAGTGCGGATTCCGTCCCGCCGAGCGATCCAGGGCCGGCGTAGGACGAGGGTCCGCGGACCGTCACCGCGACGCGCTCCTCCGGCGGTCCGTGGCGCAGCCCGCGGACGACGATCACGAGCACCGCCGCGCTGCAGCCGAGCACGACGCTCCAGACGAGCGCGGCGACGATTCCCACCTGCCCGCCGGCGACGAGGAGCGTGCCCGTCCAGGCGAGCTCGAGCGGGTCGAGGCCGAACTGGCGCGCGTAGGCGAAGGCGACCAGCAGCGGCGGCAGCAGCCCGACGACGAACATCGGCACGGTGAAGAGCGGCCGCGGCCGCACCTCGGGCGCGATCGCCAGCAGCCAGAGATGGAGCGCCGGGACGAGCAGCAGCGCCGCGAACGGGTTCGCGATCCAGATCCCGATCGCGACCGCGCACAGCACCAGCACGACGGCGGCCGCCGCGCCCGGGCCGGTCGGGTCGCCGCCGATGCCGGCGACGCGCAGCAGCAGCCGGCGCACGACGAACCAGCCCAGCAGCAGCACGACGAGGATCGCGACGAGCACGCCGCCCTGGCGCGGGATCGCGCCGCCCGGCACGGGCAGCGGCGGCGTCGCGTCGAGCACGCCGAGGGCGGGCAGCGCGATCGCGACGAGCGTCGCGAGGACGAACGGGAGCGCGCACGCGCCGACCCAGCCGAGCCAGCCGACGACCGGCTGGCGACGCCGGCGCACGCGCGCGAAGGCGTCGATCGCGGCCAGCAGCACCGGCAGGATCAGCGTCGCGACCAGGAGCCGCACCGGCCAGGCCGGCAGGACCTTGTGCTGGATCAGGATGTAGGGCTCCGCGCGCGGCACGTCGCGGCCGCCGTCGAGTGCGCTGATGCTGCGCAGCGCCGCGCGGCCGAAGGCGTCGATGCGCGCCTCGGAGACCGGCTGGCTCGCGGCCGGCGGCCGCTCGCCGCTCGCCGACAGCAGCACGGCGGGAATGCCGCGTGCGTCGAACGGCCCCTGCTCGCCGAGCGTCAGCGGCAGCGCGAGGCGCGTGAACTGCACGCCCATGCGGTCGCCGCCCGGCCGCACGCCGGCCTCGCTGCGCACGGCCGACTCGACCGTGCGCCGCAGCTCGAGCGGGGCGATCGACTGGCTGCCGGACCACGGCACGACGACCGGCCGCACGGTCTCGGTGCCGGCGACGTCGCCGAGCACGAGCACGGCGTCGACGGGACCGCCGAGCTGGCGCGCCAGCTGCAGCGCGCCGGCATCGCCACCGGATCCGCCGCTCGTCGAGGCGAGCACGAGCGTGCGTCCGAGCGTCCGGCCGCCGAGCACGCGTGCCAGCTCCAGCAGCGCCGCGGTGCCCGACAGCTCGGCGCGCGCGCCCCGTCCGAGCGCATCGCGGTGCGCGACGACGAGGATCCGGCGGCTGGAGAACCCGATCCGCTCGCCGATCACGGTCTGCAGCGCGCGCGTCCCGAGCGCGGTCTCGCCGTCGAAGCGCCGCACGCCGACGCGGAAGTGGTTGGCCGCGAGGACGCCGGCGACCGTCTGGGCGACGCGGCCGTCGCCGCTCGACCCCGGCTGACGGTCGGGCGATGCGGCCGCGAGCGCGTTCAGCTGCTGGAACGCCTGCGCTCCGTCGAACGCCTGCGGCGCGAGCGTCGTCGCGAGCGGCCGCGGCTGGTCGCGCAGCGAGAAGCCGACCAGGACCAACGCGAAGAGGATCGGCAGGAACGCGGCGCGATAGATCCGCGGATCGAGCACGGACGCAGGTTATCCACGTACGAAGCCGCTTTGTGCGCGCGCCTTCCCGGACTAATGTTCAACTTCTTCCTGCCCGCGACGGCGTCACCCGGAACCGCATGAGCGATCGCTCCACCCGCATCCTGCTGGTCGACGACGAGCAGTCGATTCAGACCCTGCTCTCCTATCCCCTGCGCAAGGACGGCTACGAGGTCGTGCAGGCGACCGACGGGCGCGAGGCGCTCGAGCGCTTCGACGAGCGGCCGTTCGACCTCGTCGTGCTCGACGTGATGCTGCCGAAGCTCGACGGGCTCGAGGTCTGCCGCCGGCTGCGCAGCCGCAGCGCCGTCCCGATCATCATGCTGACGGCGAAGTCGGAGGAGATCGACAAGGTCGTCGGGCTCGAGATCGGCGCCGACGACTACATCACCAAGCCGTTCTCGATGCGCGAGTTCCGCAGCCGCGTGAAGGCGGCCCTGCGCCGCTCGGAGCTGTCGCGCACGGCCGACGACGACGGCGACGCGCTCGAGCACCACGAGCTGCGGATCGACCCCGACAAGCGCGCCGTCTGGCTCCACGGCGACGCGATCACGACCACGTTCGTCGAGTTCGAGATCCTGCTCACGCTCGCCCGCAGCCCTGGCCGCGTCTACACGCGCGACATGCTGCTCGCGCACGTCTGGGGCGACTCGGCCTACCGCGACCCGCGGACGATCGACGTCCACATCCGCCATCTGCGCGAGAAGATCGAACGTGATCCGAAGGACCCGGAGTACCTCTTCACCGTCCGCGGCGTCGGCTATCGCTTCCGCGACACGGACGCCTAGCGCGGCGAGCCGCGTGCGGAGGTCGCTCGCCCTGCGCTCGCTGCGCAACCGGCTGGCGTTCCTCTTCTTCGCGATCACGGCCGCCGCGATCGCCGCGCTCTACCTCTACCTCGCGCCGCAGCTGCAGTCGCGCCTGCGGGCGGAGAAGCTGCGCTCGCTGCAGGCGACGGCGGTCAACGGCATCGCGCCGATCCGCACCGCCGTCGCCGTCACGTTCGAGCCCGACAAGCAGCTGAAGCGGACCGTCGCGCGCGTCAGCGACCGCGCCAACGCGCGCGTCACGCTGCTGCGCGTGCCGCGCTCCGGCGGGGAGCCGCAGCTCGACCCGACCGACCCGGCGGCCGACTCGGCGACCGCGAACCCGCTCTTCTTCCCGACCGCGACCGACGCCGCCCGCACCGCCCGCACCGCGAGCGGCTCCGAGTCGAGCGCCGAGGGCCCGGTCGCGGAGGTCGCGATCCCGCTGCGCGTCAAGGGCGAGCTGGGCTACGTCGCCGTCTTCTCGACGCCGATGGCCGACGTCGAGCGCAACGTCGCCGTGATCCGCAAGCAGATCCTGATCGCCGGCGCGATCGCGCTCGTGATCGCCGTGCTCGCCGGCTGGTTCAGCGCCCGCGCGATCTCCCAGCGCGTGAAGCGGCTCGAGAAGGCGGCCGAGCAGGTCGCGGCCGGCGACTTCTCGACGCCGATCCCGGTCGACTCCGACGACGAGCTGGGCCAGCTGGCGGTCGCCTTCAACGACATGCAGGCCCAGCTCGCGCAGTTCGACCGCGCCCGCAAGCAGTTCATCGCGACCGCCTCGCACGAGCTGCGCACGCCGCTCTTCTCGCTCGGCGGCTTCGTCGAGCTGCTGGAGGACGAGGAGCTCGACGAGGAGACGCGGCGGCGCTTCCTCGCGCAGGTGCGCCAGCAGGTCGAGCGGCTGCGCAAGCTGTCGGTCGACCTGCTCGACCTGTCGCGCCTGGAGTCCGGCTCGCTCGAGCTGCGGCCCGAGCCCGTCGACCTCTCCGAGCTCGCCCGCTCGGTCTCCTCCGAGTTCGAGCCGGTGCTCGCGCAGCACGACTCGCGGCTCGAGGTGCGACTCGCAAGCCGGCCGGTGGAGGCGCTCTGCGATCCTGTCCGGGTGGCACAGATCATGCGAATCCTGATCGACAACGCGCTCACCCACACGACGCCCGGCACCGACGTGATCGTCTCGGCCACGCGCGACGACGGCTTCGCCCGGCTGGCCGTCGCCGACCACGGCTCCGGCATCGAGCGCGCGTCGCTGTCGCGGATCTTCGAGCCCTTCTACACCTCCGACGACGCACAGGGCTCGGGCCTCGGTCTGGCGATCGCGAGCGAGCTGGCGGAGCGCATGAACGGCCGCCTCGGCGTCGAGTCGCGCCCCGGCCGCACCGTCTTCACGTTGGAGCTTGCCGAAGGACTCGGCCAGGGGCCTCGCCTCCGGGGCGAGAGCTCGCCAGAGGCTCGCTCGCGCGCGTGGAAGGCGACCCCATGAGCGACCCCACAGGACTCGGCCAGAGGCCTCGCCTTCGGGGCGAGAGCTCGCCAGAGGCTCGCTCGCGCGCGTGGAAGGCGACCCCATGAGAGCGAGAGCGGCGATCGGCGGCGTCACCGTCGCGCTGGCGCTGGCCGCCGCCGGCTGCGGCGGGAGCTCGAGCGGCGGGCTCGCCGGCGACGGCGGCACGCGCAGCGACGTGGGCGTGACGCGCACCGCGACGACGCGCGTCGAGGTCGTCGAGCAGCAGGGCCAGGGCGGCTTCGACGCGAGCGCGCTCTACGCCCGTGACGCAGAGGGCGTCGTGACGGTCGTGAGCGTCTTCGACGCGCCCGCCGGGACCCCCGCCGGCCATCCAGCGAGCGAGGGCCTCGGCTCCGGCTTCGTCGTCTCCAGCGACGGCCAGATCGTCACGAACGCGCACGTCGTCTCCAACGGCACGGGCACGAGAGCGAAGCGGGCGAAGTCCGTCTACGTGCAGTTCGGCGACGGCAACCAGGTGCCGGCGACGATCGTCGGCACCGACCTCAACGCCGACGTCGCGCTGATCAAGGTCGCCCCCGCCGGCCTGACGCTGCGCCCGCTGACGATCGGCACCAACCGCGGCCTCGTCGTCGGCACGCCGGTCGCCGCGATCGGGAGCCCGTTCGGCGAGCCGCAGTCGCTCTCGGTCGGCGTCATCTCGGCGACGAACCGCTCGATCGACTCGCTCAACTCCGGCGGCAGCAGCAGCGGCAGCGCATTCGCGATCCAGGGCGCGATCCAGACCGACGCCGCGATCAACCACGGCAACTCGGGCGGCCCGCTCGTCGACGCCCGCGGCCGCGTGATCGGCATCAACGCGCAGATCCAGTCGACCGGCGGTGGCGGCGAGGGCGTCGGCTTCGCGATCCCGGCCGACACCGTGAAGCGCTCGCTCGGGCAGCTGCGCGAGAAGGGCTCGGTCGACTACGCCTACCTCGGCGTGCAGACCGTCTCGATCTACCCCCAGCTCGCGGAGGCCTTCAACCTGCCCGTCGGACAGGGCGCGCTCGTCCAGCTGATCTCGGCCGACAGCCCGGCCGCGAGAGCCGGCCTGCACGGGCCGACGAGAAGAGGCGTGACGTTCCAGGCCTCGCAGATCGACCTCGGCGGCGACGTCGTCGCGAAGGTGGACGGGCGCCAGCTGACGCGCGACTACGACCTCGCGACGGCGATCCAGGACCGCACGCCCGGGGCGACGGTGACGCTGCTCGTCTACCGCGACGGGACGCCCCGTCAGATCCCCGTCCAGCTCGGCTCGCGGCCCGGCTAGACCAGCCGTCCGCGCCGGCCAGGCGATCCGCTATGGTCCGCGCGCTCCGCGATCAGCGCCCTGCGATCCCCGTCCGAGAGTTCCCACATCATGCTGCAGCCCGTTGCCGTCGGCCACAAGTTCCTCTCCGACTACGCGAGCATCGTCGGACGTTCGTTGATCGACGAGATCCGCGAGCTGGCGGCGCCGCTCGAGGGCCGGCGCGTGCTGCATCTCTCGGCGACCGCCTTCGGCGGCGGCGTCTCGGAGATCCTCTACACGATGGTGCCGTTGATGAAGGACGTCGGGCTCGACGTCGAGTGGCACGTGATCTACGGTCGCGAGGAGTTCTTCAACGCGACGAAGGTGATGCACAATGCACTTCAGGGGAACCCTCAGGATCTGACGGACGAGCAATGGGACTCCTGGCGCCGATACAACGAGATGAACGCGAGAGAGCTGCAGGGCGGCTGGGACCACGTCGTGGTCCACGACCCGCAGCCGGCCGCGATGCACACGCTCGCGCCGGAGAAGTCGAAGCACTGGATCTGGCGCTGCCACATCGACCTCTCGACGCCGAACCCGCGCACGATCGAGAAGCTGCTGCCGTACATCCAGACGTATCCGGCCTCGGTCTTCCACATGCAGCAGTACGTCCCGGCCGGGATGGAGGGGGCGATCAACATCGTGCCGCCGGCGATCGACCCGCTGGCGCCGAAGAACATGGCGTTCTCGCCGGAGGACTCGGTCTACATCTGCGAGCAGTTCGGGATCGACGTCGACCGGCCGCTGATGTGCCAGGTGTCGCGCTTCGACCCGTGGAAGGACCCGCTCGGCGTGATCGACGCGTACCGGATCGTGAAGGAGCGGATGCCCGAGGTGCAGCTCGCGCTCGTCGGCTCGATGGCGACCGACGACCCCGAGGGCTGGGACTTCTTCAACGCGACGGTCGCGCACGCCGAGCGCGACCCGGACATCCACATCCTCAACAACTTCAACAACGTCGGCGCGATCGAGGTCAACGCGTTCCAGTCGCATGCCGACGTGCTGATCCAGAAGTCGACGCGCGAGGGCTTCGGTTTGACCGTTTCCGAGGCGATCTGGAAGGCGCGGCCGTTCATCGGCGGGAACGTCGGCGGGATCCCGCTGCAGGTCGAGGACGGCGTCTCCGGATACCTCGTCTCGACCGTCGAGGAGACCGCGCAGCGCACGATCGAGATCCTCTCCGACCCGACGCTCGGCCGCCGGCTCGGCCGCGCCGGCAAGGAGCACGTGCGCCGGAACTTCCTGATGCCGCGGCTGCTGCGCGACTGGCTGCGGATCTTCAACGCGCTCGAGGGATGAGCCGATGAGCACCGGCGCCCCGCTCGTGCTCGTCTCCAACCGCGGGCCGGTCACGTTCGGCCCCAACGGCGAGGTGCGCCGCGGCGGCGGCGGTCTCGTGACCGCGCTGACGGGCCTCGCCTCCCACCGCGACGCCGTCTGGATCGCGTCGGCGATGACGGACGAGGACATCGCCGCCTCGCAGGAGCACGACGGCAAGCCGTTCACCGTCGGCCTGCCTGACGGCGGCGAGTACCAGGTGCGGCTGGTCGCCTCCGAGCCCGGCGCCTACGACCGCTTCTACAACGTGATCGCGAACCCGATGCTGTGGTTCATCCAGCACTACCTGTGGGACCAGTCGAACGCGCCGGACATCCGCCGCGAGGAGGTCGAGGCCTTCGAGTTCGGCTACAACGTCGTCAACGAGGACCTGGCGCGCGCCGTGCTCGACGAGATCGAGGGCCAGGAGGAGCCGGTCGTGATGGTCCACGACTACCACCTCTACACGCTGCCGGCGCTCGTACGGCGCGAGCGGCCCGACGTCTTCCTCCACCATTTCGTCCACATCCCGTGGAGCCAGCCGGACTCGTGGCTCGTGCTGCCGACCGCGATCCGCAACGACATCTACCAGGGCATCCTCGCGAACGACATCGTCGGTTTCCACACGCGCTCCTACCGCCGCAACTTCCTCCAGAGCTGCCGCGACCTGCTCGACCTCGAGGTCGACATGGAGCGGGGCGTCGTGACGAACGGCGACCACGAGACGTGGGTGCGCGCATATCCGCTGCCGATCGACGCCGAGGCGACGCGCGCTGTCGCGCGACGCCCGCGGACGCTCGAGTTCGAGGAGGAGCTGCTGCGGCGCCGCCGCGACCACCTGATCCTGCGCGTCGACCGCGCCGACCTGTCGAAGAACATCCTGCGCGGCTTCACCGCCTTCGACGTGTTCCTCGAGCAGCACCCGGAGTTCACCGAGCGCGTCACCTTCATAGCCCAGCTGATGCCGTCGCGGACCGACGTGCCGGAGTACGCCGAGTACCTCGAGCGGATCGAGGCGGTCGTCGCGGTCGTCAACCACCGCCACGGCACGCCCGACTGGATGCCGATCCACCTGAAGCTGCGCGACGACCTCGAGGAGGCCGTCGCGGCGTACAAGAACTACGACGTGCTGCTCGTCAACGCGATGTTCGACGGCATGAACCTGGTCGCCAAGGAGGGCCCGCTCGTCAACGAGCAGGGCGGCGTCTCGATCCTGTCGGAGAACACCGGTGCGCACGAGGAGCTGGGCGAGTTCGCGCTGTCGGTCAACCCGTTCGACATCCAGGAGCTGGCCGACTCGATCCACGCCGCGCTGACGATGGCGCCGGAGGAGCGGCGCCGCCGCGTCGAGGGGCTGAAGCGGATCGTCACGCAGCGCAGCCCCGGCGACTGGATCGACGACCAGCTGGCGGACATCCGCAAGAAGGAGCACGCGGACGGCAGCTGAGGGCCGGGCGGCTCTCGTCGGGCCGCCCGCCGCGAAGCCGTCTACTCGAGGCCGAACTCGGGGTGACCGCGCGGCGTCGGAGCGCGCGGCGCGGGAGCCGGCGTCCAGGCTGGGGCGCTCGGGCCGGGTGACGGCGCGGGCTGCTTCCCGCGCGCCGCGGGCTGCGGCTTGGTGTGCCGTCTCGGCGTGGCACGCCGGCGTGGTGTCGCGTGCCGTCGCGTTCTGGGATGCGCTCTGGCGGTGGCGGTCCGTCGCCGGCCGGTGGGCGGGTGACGAGGCGATGCCCGGCGTCCTGCGCGCGGTGGCGGCGTCGCGCCGCGCGTGCGAGATCGCTTCGCCCTCGCGGGGGCTGCGGTCGCCGGCGCGACGGCCTCGTCGCGCCCCGTCGGGGGGCCGGACGGGTCGGTGGCGGGGGGCGGATCGAGCGGCAGCGACGGGGCCGGCGCGCCGCCGCGCGTCCAGGCGATCGCGAGCCCGAGCGCGACGACCACGGCCGCCGCGCGGACGACGTTGCCCCAGCGGACGCGATCGCGCAGGGTCGGCTCGGGTCGCGGCGGCACGACGGGCGGAGGCCGGCAGGACGCGCGTCTCGCCCCCGTTGCTATAGTCCCCGGCCGCATGGCTCAGCCCCCCATCATCTATGACCTCGTGCTGCTGCTCTCGACCTCGCTCGAGGAAGATCGCCGCGCCAGAATCCTCTCCGACGTCGAAGAGACGATCGTCGGCGCCGGTGGGCGGGTGGAAGTCAGCCAGGAGTGGGGTGTCCGGTCGCTCGCGTTCGAGATCGAGCACATCAAGGACGCCGACTATCACCTGCGCCAGTTCAGCGGCCCCCCGACGCTGATCGAGACGCTCTCGTACAACCTGAAGATCACGGACGGCGTCGTGCGCCACCGGATCATCAAGGTCACGCCGGGCACGCCGCCGCCGCCGGATCCCGGGACGCCGACGTTCTCGGCCGAGCCGGCCGAAGCCGCCGCTTAAGCGCAGCGCTGCCGTCGTCTCTCGCGCGGCTCCCACGCTTCTGCAACATTCCCTCGCAGGTTCCGGTGCGAGGTCGAGTGGCAGCCCGAGCGCCCTCTAGACTCGGTCCCGCTCGTACCTGCCGCCGAAAGGAGCCCCATGGCCGCCACCAACATCAACCGGGTCGTGATGACCGGGAACCTCACCCGCGATCCCGAACTGCGCTCGCTGCCCAGCGGCATGTCCGTCTGCAGCCTGCGGATCGCCTGCAACACCCGCCGCAGAGGATCGTCCGGCGAGTGGGAGGACAAGCCCAACTACTTCGACGTCACGGTGTGGGGCGCGCAGGGTGAGAACTGCGCCCGTTTCCTCGCCAGAGGACGCCCGATCGCCCTCGACGGACGGCTCGAATGGCGCGAGTGGGACACGCAGGACGGGCAAAGACGGCAGGCAATCGATATCATCGCCGATTCCGTGCAGTTTCTCGGCGGGCGTGACGACGCCGGCGCAGGGAATGGGTTCTCCGGTCCCCGCCGCGATGTGGCGGGTGGCAGCGACATCCCGGTCGACAACCGGGACTTCCAGTCCGCACCGGCCGCCCCCGCTCCCGCCGACGACGACATCCCGTTCTAGGGCATCACAACACTTCAACGAGGTAGAGCCGAGTGGCCAAGCAACGTAGGCGCCCCACGCGTAGGCGCGACAAGAAGGGCGGACCCGGGTCCAGCCGGCGCAAGCCGTGCCCGTTCTGTCGCGACAAGATCGACCAGGTCGATTACAAGGACATCACGACGCTGCGGAAGTTCGTCTCAGAGCGCGGCAAGATCCGCTCGCGCCGCATCTCGGGCGCGTGCCGTCGTCACCAGAACCAGATCGCCCGCGCCGTCAGACGTGCGCGTGAGCTGGCGCTGCTGCCGTACGTCGCCGAGGCCGCGAACGAGCGGCCGGGTGGCCGTCGCGACCGCGACCGGGACCGCGAGGACCGGTAGCGATGCCCCAGGCGATCCTCACCCAGGACGTCGCCGAGCTCGGTGAGCGCGGGACGGTCGTCGAGGTCTCGGCGGGCTACCTGCGCAACTACCTCGTTCCGCGCGACCTGGCTCAGCCCGCCACGAAGGGCGCCCTCGAAGTCGCCCAACAGCGCCAGGCCGCGTCGGAGCGCGCCGAGCGCGAGGCCAGAAGCCGTGCGCAGGACAACGCCGCGCTGCTCAACAGAACGGTCCTGACGATCGCGCAGCAGGCCGGCGACGACGGCCGCCTCTTCGGCTCGGTCACGGCGCAGGACATCACCGACGCGATCGGCGAGGCCCGCGGCATCAAGATCGACAAGCGCAAGGTGCACCTCGAGGAGCCGATCCGCAACATCGGCACTCACATGGTCATCGTCGAGGTCGACGACGGCGTGCTCGCGACCGTCAAGACGATGGTCGTCGAAGAGAACTAGGCGCTCGCCTGCGGCGAGCGCTTGGGGGTTCGCCTGGCGGCGAGCTCCCGGCACGGAGCTTCACCTCGTTTCACGCGCCGCGGCCCGAGCCGCGGCGCGTCGTCGTCGTAGGCCCGGACATGTTCGGCCCGTCTTTGCGGGATTCCGTCCGACGCAGCCTGTGAGCGCTCGGTAGCGTCGACCCGCTCCGACGCGACCCTTCGACCGCTTCCCCCTCTCCATGGCCGCTATCGAGCAGCATCAGCATCCTCTCGCCCCGCCGCACAACCTCGAAGCCGAGCAGTCGGTCCTCGGGGCGATCCTGCTGGCCGACACGACGCTCTACGGCCTCGTCATCAACGAGGGGCTGAAGCCCGAGCACTTCTACCGCGAGCAGCATGCGACGGTCTACCGCGCGATGCTCGACCTCTACCAGGAGAGTCGCGAGATCGACGTCCTGACGGTCTCCGAGCACCTGCGCAGCACCGGCAAGCTGGACGAGGTCGGCGGCGCCGGGATGGTCGACTCGCTCGCGGGCGCGGCGCCGGCGGCCGGCAACGTGCGCGAGTACGCGCGGATCGTCCACAACAACGCGCTGCTGCGGCGCCTGCTGACCACGACGCAGCAGATCCAGGCGAACGTCTACAACCACGAGGCGCCGCCGCGGGAGCTGGTCGAGTGGGCCGAGCGCGACATCCTCGAGGTCGCCCACGACGACAGCCAGAAGGACTTCCGCGTGATCGGCGAGGTCCTGCACGACGAGATGGAGAGACTGCACCGCCTCTCCGTCGAGAGAACCGCCCTGACCGGCACTCCCTCGGGCTTCAAGGACCTCGACGAGATCACCGGCGGCTTCCAGCCCGGCAACCTGATCATCCTCGCCGCACGCCCGTCGATGGGAAAGTCCGCGCTCGTCACGAACATGGCCGAGAACGCGGCGCTCGAGCACGGCAAGCCGGTCGCGCTGTTCTCGCTCGAGATGTCCGAGGCGGAGCTGGCGCAGCGCTTCGTCGCCTCCCAGGCGCGGATCAAGGGCGAGGAGCTGCGCAAGGGCAGAGTCTCCGAGAACCGCTGGCCGAAGATCCTGCAGGCCTGTCAGCGCCTCTCCGACGCGCCGCTCTACGTCGACGACTCCTCCGACATGGGCATCCTCGAGCTGCGCGCGAAGGCCCGCCGGCTGCACCAGCAGAACCCCGAGGGGCTCGGCCTGATCATCGTCGACTACCTGCAGCTGATGCGCCCCGACGGGCGCGTCGAGAGCCGCGTCGAGCAGGTCGGCCAGATGAGCCGCGGCCTGAAGATCCTCGCGCGCGAGCTGATGGTGCCCGTGATCGCGCTCTCGCAGCTCTCGCGCGCGGTCGAGTCGCGCACCGACAAGAGACCGATCCTCTCCGACCTGCGCGAGTCGGGCGCGATCGAGCAGGACGCCGACCTCGTCATGTTCATCTACCGCGACGAGTACTACGACAGAGAGTCCGAGCGCGAGGGCGAGGCCGACATCGTGATCGCCAAGCACCGCAACGGCGGCCTCGCGGACGTCGTCCTGACGTTCCAGAAGGAGTACCCGAAGTTCATGAACTTCGCGGGCGATCGGTTCGGGTAAGCCGCCGGTCGTAGGGAATTCCCCCACTTCCCTACACTGTCGGTCGCTATGTCCGGAATCGTGATCGTGGGCGCCCAGTGGGGCGACGAAGGCAAAGGGAAGATCACCGACCTGCTCGCCGAGCAGGCCGAGGCGGTGATCCGCTTCCAGGGCGGCAACAACGCCGGCCACACGATCGTCCGCCACGGCGAGACGTGGAAGCTCCACCTGATGCCGTCGGGGATCCTCTACCCCGGCAAGCTGTGCGTGATCGGCAACGGCGTCGTGATCGATCCGAGAGTGCTGACCGACGAGCTCGACGAGCTGCGCCAGCGCGGCGTCGACACGAGCGGGCTGCGGATCTCGGCCAACGCGCACATGATCATGCCGTACCACATGATGCTCGACGACGCCGGCGAGGCCCAGCTCGGCAGCCTCAGAATCGGCACGACCCGCCGCGGCATCGGCCCCTGCTACGCCGACAAGGCATCGCGCATCGGCATCCGCGTCCAGGACCTGCTCGACGAGAAGATCCTGAAGAAGAAGATCGTCGCGGCGATGGAGCCCAAGCGCCAGTCGCTGCGCCCCTTCGAGAAGGACCCCGCGCTCGACCTGCACACGATGACCGAGGAATACCTGACATTCGGACATCAGCTGGAGCAGCACGTGGCGGACACCTCGAAGCTGCTGTGGGAGATGCTCGACGCGGGCAAGAAGGTGATCCTCGAGGGAGCCCAGGGAGCGATGCTCGACATCGATCACGGCACCTATCCGTTCGTCACCTCCTCCAACCCGCTGGCCGGCGCAGCGTCCGTGGGGACGGGGATCGGGCCGCTGGCGATCGAGGAGGTGTGGGGCATCGCCAAGGCCTACACGACGCGTGTGGGAGCGGGACCGTTTCCCAGCGAGCTGCACGAAGAGATGGGCGAGACGATCAGGCAGCGAGGCGGCGAGTTCGGCACCACGACCGGGCGCCCACGGCGCACCGGATGGCTCGACCTCGTCGCGCTGCGCTACGCGACGCGCCTCAACACGCTCTCGGCGCTCGTCGTGACCAAGCTCGACGTCCTCTCGGGGCTCGACCGGATCAAGGTCTGCACGCGCTACCGCGGGCCTGAGGGCGCGGTCTTCGAGGACTTCCCCTACCACCAGACGGTCCTGCACCACACGACGGCCGAGCTGATGGAGCTGCCGGGCTGGAGCGAGGATCTGGGCGAGTGCCGCACGCCGTCCGATCTGCCCGATGCCGCGCGCGAGTACCTGGAGTTCATCGCCGAGCAGGCCGGCGTGCCCGTCGCGTTGATCGGGGTCGGCCCCGGCCGCGAGCAGGTCTTGTGGACCGAGGCGGGCCGCCAGACGCTGCTGGGCGAAGATGCGGTGGCAGTCTCCGGGCGATCCGCGCTGTGAGCGCCGGACGGCGCGTCACCGCTGGTTTGCCGATCGGGTGACTGAGGAACGTTAGGCTACGGTCCCGCGAGCGGGTCGTTCCATGAGCCGATCACCCCTGCCGAACGTCCTCTACCTGCACTCGCACGACACCGGACGGTTCGTCGAGCCCTACGGCTACCCCGTACCGACCCCGAACATCCAGCGGCTCGCCGACCAGGGCGTGCTGTTCCGCAAGGCCTTCTGCGCGGCGCCGACGTGCTCTGCCTCCCGTGCCTGTCTGCTGACGGGGCAGTACGGGCACAACAACGGGATGATGGGCCTCGCCCACCGCGGCTGGTCGCTCAAGGATTACCGCCAGCACATCGTGCACCCTCTGCGCAAAGCCGGCTACCACTCGGTGCTGATCGGAGAGCA
>JAOPZA010000120.1 GCA_025964325.1 Conexibacter sp. | reverse complement strand
CCGACCTGCTCGGGCGCCGGCGCATGTTCATGCTCGGCCTGGTGGTGTTCTCGCTCGCCTCGTTCGCCGGCGGGATCGCCCAGTCCGAGGGATGGCTGCTTGCGGCGCGGGCGATCCAGGGCCTCGGCGCCGCGATCGTCTCCCCGGCGGCGCTGTCGATCATCACGACCACCTTCGCCGAGGGCTCCGAGCGCAACCGGGCGCTCGGAATCTGGGGTGCGGTGGCGGGCGCCGGCGGCGCGGCCGGTGTGCTCCTCGGCGGGATCCTAACCAGCGGTCTCAGCTGGCGCTGGGTGCTGTTCGTCAACGTCCCGATCGGGATCGCCGCGGCGGCAGCCGCGCCTCGGACGCTGCTCGAGAGCCGCGCCGAGAACGGCACGAGCACCTTTGACCTGCCGGGCGCCGTGACCGTCACCGCCGGCCTCTCGTTACTCGTTTACGCGATTGTGGACGCCGTCAACGCCGGCTGGGGATCCTCGACGACGCTGCTGAAAATCGGCGGGGCCGTGCTCTTGCTGCTCGCGTTCCTGGTCATCGAACGGCGCCAGCGCCACCCGCTGATGCCGTTCTCGATCTTCCGGCTGCGGACCTTGCGCGGCGCCAACCTCGTCGGCTTGTTGCTCGGCATGGCGTTGTTCTCGATGTTCTACTTCATCTCCCTGTACCTCCAGAACGTCCTGCACTACTCGCCGATCAAGACGGGCCTCTCGTACCTGCCGCTGGCGGTCGGAATCGTCATCGCGGCCGGGCTCGCGTCCCAGCTGGTCACGCGGATCGGGTTTAAGCCGACGCTGATCGCCGGGCTGCTGATGATCGCCGGCGGCCTGGCCTGGTTCTCGCGAGTGCCCGCGCCGGGAGGCTCATATGCCGCTGACGTGCTCGGCCCGTCGCTGCTTGCGGGCGTGGGGTTCGGGTTCGCGTTCGTGTCGGTGACGATCGCCGCGGTCACCGGGACCAGGCCGCATGAGGCGGGGCTGGCATCGGGTCTGATCAACACCGCGCAGCGGATTGGCGGGGGGCTTGGACTGGCGATCCTCGCGACGATCGCCAACAGCCGCACCCAAAGCCTCCTCCACTCCGGAGTGCACGACCCCTCCGTTGCCCTGACCAAGGGGTTCGACCGGGCGTTCCTGGTCGGCGCCGGCTTCGCCGGCGCCGGTGCGATCCTAGCCTTCGCGCTGATCTCCTCGCGGGACAGCCGCGAGCATTCGGTGGCCGCCCGCAGCGGCGACCCGGTTCCCGCAGCCACGGCCGGCTGACGCACACCCCTCTGGGCGGTGAGCGAGCGCGCGTTGATCGCAGAGGGCCTGATGACACGGGTCGCTGAGCGCCTTGCGATCCTGGGTCAGGTCGTCCGGCTGCGCTTGGTTGAGCAGCTCGCGGGTGGCGCGGCCACGCCTCAAGAGCTGGCGGACGCGCTCGGCCTGAGCCAGCAGAATGTGTCCAAGCATCTGCAGATCCTGCATCGCTCGGGGCTGGTGACGCGACGCCCGGACGGGGCGAACGTGTTCGACGCGCTGAAGGACCAGTCGACCGTGAAGTTGCTTGAGGATGTTGTCGGCAGCGTCGCGCAGCATCTTCGGGAGATGTCTGCATTGGCTTCCGGAGTGCCGGACGACCGGGTGGCAGAGTCACTTGGCGGCGTGGGCGATGGACGCCGCCGCGAGGTCGGCGGCCAATAAATGGTGTAACGCATGCGGGAATCTGGGGCATTGGAGGTCGCTGACGCGATGCCCGAGCACAGCCCTAGATTCGCCCGAGGAGACGGCGGTTCGGCGCCGGGCCGGTCTGTGCCGTCGTGGAGCGGGCTGGCTCCGGAGTTCGTGAGGTCGGTCGCGGCGGATCGGCTGAAGCCGCTGGGTCACCCCGATCAGCTGCGGATCGTCGTGGCGCTGGCCGGCGGTGGCAAGAACCTCAGCGAGATCGCTGCCGCGACAGGCATGGCAACGGCCACCGTGTCGCGGCACCTGCGGGTGCTACACGACGCACCGGTCGTCGAATGCTCGCGCCGCGGCAACTTCGTTCTCTACGTCTTGGCTGATCGTGAGGTGGCTCGGTTGGCCGCCGTCGCCTACAGCGGCGCGGGCAAGCACGCCCGCCGGCTGATGGCGCTCACCCAGCCCGACTGACCCCGGGCAAAGCGACGCCATAGCGGCGACGAGGCGTCGTCGGCCGTGGTTGCTGCTTGCGATGTTGCCAGCCGGGGCTGGCGGGGGCGGCGCATGACCACGACCTCTCTTTCCGCCTCATCGTCGCTGCTGGCTGCTGTGTTGCATGGGGCGGCGCTCGGCGGGCTGGTCGCCGCGGCAGTGCTGACCCGCGCGCGGGTGCGGCGGTGGGCGGTGACCGAGCCGTGGGCGATCACCGCGACCTGGTCGCTACTCGGTGCCTTGACCGGCGCAACCGTCCGTCTTCTCCTGGCGATCTTCTGACTTCGTCAGCGCTCGATCTCGCGTGTGGCTTCCCTTGCATCGATCGGCCGCTCGCCTGTCGCGATATCCCGGCGCAACCGGTCGAGGTCGGCGCGGTGCTGGGCGTCGGCGCGGCCGGGCAGCGCGTGCTCGGGGTCAGTGAATCCGGTGTCGCGGCGCAGCCGCTCGATGCGTTCGGCGTCGGCGCGCCAGCGCCGCTGGGTCACGAGTGAGTCAGGAACGGGACCGAGCGCGCCGACGATGTACCGGGGTGGATCACTCGTGCGCGCGGTGCCCGCACGCTGGCGTCGCCGGCTGAGCTCGTCGGCAACGAATGCGCGCTCGACCGCGTGACTCTCCGGCGTGGTGGGCTGTGGGGGCGTCGCCGACCGGCCGGTCAGGCGTGCGGCGCGGTGGGCGAGCGCCTTGTCACGACGTTCGCGACGTTGCGCGGTGGCGTCATCGCGGCGCAGCTCCTCGATGCGACGTTCCAGCGCCGGGGTCGACGCGGACGAGAGCTTCGCAGCAAGCGTGGCGTCGATGGCGCTGGTCTGCGCAGCGCTTCGGCTCAGCGACCGGGCCGCCGCCTCAAGCGGGGCGGGCCGGCGTTCGTCGGCGTGCGCCACGGCGAGATCGCGGTCGTCGTCATGCGCGTTAACAAGGTAGAGGTGGTTGCCTGCGCGGCCACGACTCATGGCCACGTATCCCCACTCGCGGTAGAGCTGATCGGAGCCGAGGACGAACGCCTGATCGACGGTGAGGCCCTGAGCCTTGTGGCCGGTCAGGGCGTAGCCGTGGTCGAGCACGGGACCGCCGCGCTGGGTGGTCGAGGCGAGGTAGTCCGCGGTCAGCTCATACTCGCGGCCGGCGCGGTCGACGAGGCGTAGCGCTCCGCGGTTGGCGTCGATGTGGGTGACGGTGCCGTGGGTGCCGTTGGTGACGCCGAGTCCTTGGTGGTTGCGCAGGCAGACGGCCTCATCGCCGACGGCGAAGCTATGCCCGGCGACGGCGAGCACATCGGATCCGAGACGGCCAGCGTGGTGCATCCGGGCGCGACCGCGGGCGTTGAGGTCTGCGACGTCGTCGCGGCGCAGGGCGATCATCACCGCGTCGGCACCCGTCTCGCGAGCCTGCCACCAGTCGGCCACAAGCTGGTCGCGCAGCTGTGGGCTGGTGTCAGCCACGGTGAGCTGACCGTGTTCGGCGTAGCTGGAGATCGCCTGCTCGGCGTGCCCGCTACGGAGATGTTCGAGGGCTTCGCGTTCCCACCGTTGGTGTTGGCGGCGGTTGTCGGAGAGGACGATCGGGTCTCCTCGCATGCTGAGCGCGCGGAACGATCCGCCGGCGTCGATCTCGGGCAGCTGGCGCGGGTCGCCGACCAAGACGAGCTTGGCGTCGTGCTGCTTGGCGTGGGCTGTGAGCTCGGCGAGCTGGCGCGTGCCGACCATACCCGCCTCGTCGATGACGATCACCGTCGGTCGCGACAGCAACTCATCCGGGCGGTCACGCAGGTCGGCCAGGAGCGCGTGCAGGCTCGTCGCGTCGATCCCGGCGCCGTCGCGCAGCTCGAGGGCGGCGCGGCGAGCGAGCGCCGCGCCTATGACCTGATAGCCCTCCGCCTGCCGGCCCTGGCGCGCGGCGTCCAGTGCGTAGGTCTTACCGGTGCCGGCCCGGCCGACGACCACGGCGATCGCGTCACCGTCATGCAGGAGTCGGGCGACCATCTGGGTCTGTTCGTCGCTGAGCTCAGGCCGCGAGGCCAGGACCGCCTCGGTGTGCGGCGCTGGGACGGATCCGCGGTCGCGATCGCGGCCGTCGCGGGCGGTGTCGATGATCTGGGGCTTCGAGGGCGAGCAGCTCTGGTGTGGAGTAGCGGCGCTCCGCGCTGCCGGCGGCGAGGAGGCGTCCGTCGGCACGACGGACGACGTCTCCGACGGTCGGCGTAGCGGCATACGGGAGCAGCGCGACGACGGCCTGGCTTGCGAGCAGGTCGTCGGCGAGCGCCTCGATCTCGTGGACGTCGCCACCGTGGGGCAGCTGCTCGCACCACGCGCGGACGGCGTCGCGCCGGGTGAAGGAGGAGCGGCGCTGCGTGAGTCCGGTGGGCGATGCGAGCTGCTGGTGGCCGTCTTGTGCTGCGGCCGGGGTGAGTGGCGTGATGTGCGTCTGTTCGGTGAGCGCGTCGACGTGCTCGGGGGTGAGGTCGAGCTGGCGGGCGCGGTCGGTCCAGCGTTCGCGAAGCTGGTTGACCGGGACGGCGTAGTCCTTGCCTTGGCGCGTGTGCAGCGCCGCGACCTGTGCCGCGCCGGGGGAGTGGTCGCCGCGCTGCTCGAGCTCGGCTTCGATCTCGCTGCGACGTCGACTGAACGCGCGGCGCACCGCGGCGGGGATCCCGTCGACCTCGGCGACGCCGTTGCGCACCGCCATCCACTCGACGCCGACCCGGCGTGTGAGCTCGAGGCGCAGCTTGGCCTGGTAGAGGAAGCCGCCGGTGCGGGCGTGGGTGTAAAGGCGGCGTGCGTCCAGGGCGGTCCATCGGCCGTCGGGCCCGCGGGTCATGTTGGCGACGAGGACGTGCGTGTGGAGCTGGGGGTCGCCGGTGCGGCTGGTGCGATGGCGAAAGCCGGCGCCGATGAAGCCGTTGCCGAGTACGGAGATCGAGCCGCCCTTGCCGCGACGGCCCATTGCGGCGTGGCGTTCCATGTACTCGAGCGCGGCGTCGACGGCGGCCTCGTGGGCCTCGCGCGTCGCCCGGCTGACCTGCTCGTCGCCGAGACGTGGTCGATCGTGCGCTATCGCTCGGTCGGCATCGGACGACGTGCGAGGTGAAGCCCGAGCGCTCGAGTCACCCGTGACTTCATTGAGCTCAATGGGCCACGGACACCTTCCTCGTGGCCCAAACCCCCTTCAAACCGCTTCAAATCGCTGCAGTCTGCGCTGCGGTCGAGAACGCGAAGCCGCTGCAATTCGACACACCAGTCTGGTCGACCAGGCGCGCCTCGTAATGAAGGGGTCCCCGGTTCGAGTCCGGGCGTCGGCTTGCGGCGAAATGCGCTGCAAACGGGGTGGCTTGCGGTCTCATACGCTCCTCATTTTTTGAGCGCCACGGTGCCAGCTCGGAGGCTCGTGGCCCAATCGTGGCCCAACGGGCGGCGGAGGCGAACGCGTCGGCGCTCCTGAGTATGCGCCGCGGGTCTTGGCCTGCTGCGTCGCTCCACCTATGTTCGTTGCGCCGTCCCAGATGGGCGGTCGCCCGGGGGACGCGCCAACGCCCCCCTGGCGCACTCGGGACGAACGTCGAACCAGTCCTGCAGCGCCTCGTGCGCGTCGCGCGTGAGCGGAACCCTCGCGGCGGCCGCGTTTGGCGTGGACCTGCAGCCAGGACGTCGTCGTGCCTGCTGGTAGCGCAGGGAAAAAGGGAACGTAATCCCGTCGATCCGTGACTATTCACCACAGATCCTCGGACAGTCTATTTCGACGGGGATAGAGGTCAGCCGCTGTCGCGCGGTGTCTCGAGGTGCTGCCGCTCCGAATCGCGCGACGAGCGCGCGCCTGGCTTCGCCGAGCTCGGGCGGACCGAGGACTTCCATGGGTTGGTCGAGCAGCGCCGTCCAGACGAGGAAGCTGGGTGACCAAGGCGTTGACGTCACCGCCCGCAGGTCTACTTGCCGTGAGGTGATCTTGACGACCAGGCGCTTCGGTGCCTCGATTAGAAGGGAGGCGACGCATGAGACGTCGTGAGTTCCTGCGCGGAGCTGTGATGGCCGGCGCTGGCGGGCTCCTGCTCGATGACACGTCGCGCGCCGCCAATCTCCCCACTCCGCCGCCCGGCCCGCAGGACCCGCCTCCGCAACCCGAGCAGACCGAGATCGGCTGGACTGGCGGGGTGGTGGCCTACGAGGAGGTCCGCAGCGCCTTCCGCGACCACGGGTTCCACCTGGAGCAGCTGGGCGAGGATGTCACGCCCCTCGACGACCACTACCAGCTGCACCACTTCGACATCCCGAGGCTTGACGGCGCCGGATACAGCGTCGCGGTGTACGGTCACGTCGAGCGCCCGATGCGGATCCCGCTCACGGACCTGCAGGCGCGCGAGAACGTCACGCAGGTCACGCTGCTCGAGTGCGCGGGCAACGGTCGTGCGTGGCTGGACCCGCGGCCCGTGTTCGTCCCCTGGTTCCAGGAAGCCATCGGTGCCTTCGAATACGTCGGCGCGCCGCTCGCGCCGATCCTGCGAGAGGCCGGCGTACGCCCCGGTGCTGTCGATGTCGTGTTCCGAGGCCACGACCGTGGCGTCAGCCGCCTCGACTTCCATGAGTACGCCCAGAGCGTGCCGGTCGAGAAGGCGTTGGAGGACGGCGTCATCCTCGCCTGGGAGGCCAACGGTCAGGCCCTGCGGCCGGCGCACGGCTTCCCGCTGCGGGTGCTCATCCCAGGCTGGTACGGCACGCACAGCACCAAGTGGCTGAAGGAGATCGAGGTGCTCGATCGGCCGTTTACCGGCTACGAGCGGCTGCGGGGCTACCGCTACACCCAGCACGACCCGTTTGTCGATCCCGGTCAGCCTGTGACGGCGGTTCGTGTGCGCGCGGCGATGAAGCCGCCGGGGGTCACCGATACCGGCACGGCCAGCCGTTGGGTCGAGCCCGGTCCGCAAACGGTCGTCGGCAAGGCATGGTCCGGGTCGGGGCCGATCGCCAGGGTCGACTTCAGCGCCGACGACGGCCGCACGTGGACGCCAGCGAAGCTTGGGAGCCCCGTGTCACCGTACAGCTGGACGCCTTGGGCGGTCGACTGGAGCCCGTCGGACGGCGACTACGTCCTTGCCTGTCGCGCGACGGACGCGGCGGGCAACATGCAGCCGCTCGATGCCCAGACACAGTGGAACTACCTCGGCATGGGCAACAACTGCATCGAGAAGTGGCGTGCGGTCGTGCGCTCAGGGCTGATCCTGTCGCCGTAGCCGCGATCCACAACCCTCATCCGGCACGGTTTCCTGCGTGACCGACGGCCCACTGTCGTCCCGTACGCGTACGACCTCGGTGCCTGGCACGTCGTCGTGCTCAACTCCGGGTGCGGAGCGGTCTCCTGCGCCACGGGGTCGGATCGGCGCACAGCCGTTCGTCGTCGCTCAGCAGGGTGACCATCGGCAGGTTGACCGAGACCGAGTCGAACAGCCGCTGGCTGCCGGACTGGATCTCGTCGGTCTGGAACGTCACGGCCGTGGACGGGCTGTCGCTGGGGCTGCGTCGGCAGCGCGGCGCCATCGACGTCGACGGCGAGGTCGTGGGTCGCGCCGCCGCCGGCGTAGAGCGTGACGGTCCGCGCGACGAGCGAGCCGTCGTCGAGGGACAGCCCGAGGTGACCGCTCGATCGGCCGGGCGCCGTGACGATCCTGTGATCCGGGAGGATCAGCTCGCGATCCGCTTCAGCGTCCGGGCGGCACGACGTAGACGCGCTCGTGCTGGAGGAAGCGGCCGCCGTCGGTGGGCGCGGCGGTGGGCGGCCGGTAGACGTCGACGTGCTGGCCGATGATCGCGCCGCCGGTGTCCTGGGCGAGGAACCAGCCGCCGCTGATCGAGCGGTAGGCGGGGACGTAGACGCGGCTGCCGCGCGGGATGAGGCGCGGGTCGACCGCGAGCGTGCGGTAGGGGTGCAGCGGCAGCGACGAGCCGGGCGCGAACGTGACGCCGCGGTAGGAGAGGAGCGGCCCGCCGGTGCCGTTGGACCACCCGCCGCCCGCCAGCGGGAAGGTCACGTGCCCGAGCCGGTTGCGCCAGCCGCCCTGCAGCCAGGACGGGAGTCCGTGCGACCAGTGCGCGGCGCACCGTCCGGGCGTCGTGCGCCGGCCGTCGGCGTTGACCCAGGCGCCCGAGCCGAGCGCGTCGATGTGGTGGTGGCGACCGTCGAGGCCGATGCCGTCGCCCTCCATCGCCACGCCGCGCGCCGAGTAGAGCCAGTCGACGCGATGGCGTCCGGCCAGGCCCGGCGCCGCGACGCGCCGGCCGACGAACCACCGCTCGGGGGAGGAGTAGTACTCGGTGATGGAGACGTCTCGCAGCCAGGTGGGGCGCGTGATCAGGTGCTCGTGGACGGGCCGGCCGGGTTGGCAGTCGGGCGACTTCGCGGAGGAGTGGACGGGACGGTTCGCGGCGGCCGCGCGGTGCGCGGGCGCTGGCGGCCGGGTCGGGGGTGGGGCCGGGGCGCGCGAGGGCCCGGCGGAGAAGACCAGCGTCGCCCCGCCCACCGTCATCAGCGCGCCTGCCGCGCACGCGATCCCACGCCGGCCGATAACCCCAAGCACTCCAGCGCACGGTAGCGAGCGGCGGGAGCGTGAACGCGCCCCGGCGGCGCGACGACGCGGGCGAGAGGCGCGCGCCGGATCCCCTGCTTCGTCGGACCTCGCCGCTTGCCAGGCCACCGGGGCGGCAGGACGATGGATCGGCATCGGATCCGACCATCGTGGAGGTGGGCACATGTGTTACGACCGCAGGACCCGGCAGCGGCGAGACGAGGAGGAGTCACGCAAGCTGTGGGAGGCCTTCCAGCGTGAGACGGGCGTGCCGCCGGAGCAGCGCGAGCAGGAGGTGCGGCTGCAGGGGGACGAGCGCGAGAAGGCCGAGGAGCCCCAGCCCGCGCCCGCCGAGCGCTGACGCTGCATCGTGCGCGCGGCGGTCCTCCGCCACACGGCGGTCCTCCCCCGCGCGCGTCCCGCGCAGACATCGGACCGCGCGCGGGAGAAGGTCGTTGTCAGACCGGGGTCAGCGCCGGTCCGCGTCGCGTTCGGAGTCGAACATCACGGGTGCGCACGCGATGCGAGCGCCCGTCCGCGGGGTGCGCAAGGAGGGTGACAACGTGCGGGGGGTCACGCCCGGCGAGGCCAAGCAGATGGTCGAGGACTTCGCGCGCCTGAAGGAGAAGGGCGCGCCGTTGACGACGGATCCGCACGAGCACTACCAGCGCGCTCGCTCGAAGTAGCGGCGCCGAGCGCCGCGCCCGAACGAAAGCAGCAGCGGGAGGAGGACTACGATCTGACCGTCTAGGAGCCTCGGGCACGACGGAGCCGACGTATCCGGCGTCGGCGACCGGGGGCGGGACGTCTGGTGCGTTAGCCGATTCCGAGGCGCGCGACCAGTCTGTCGATTCTCGCCACGACGCGGTCGGTCGCGAGGTCGAGCAGGAGCCGGCCGTGCTCGCGGTCGATCTCGCTCACGCGGCCGTGGTACCCGCGCGGCGGGACGCGCGCGTGCGGCACGACGACGACGTTCGGCGGTGGCGCCTCGGCCTCGTCAACGTCCTGCGCCAGCTCGGGCCTGACGAGCTCGGGGACGATCGCCTGCGTCACGGACATCTCCAGCGGACCGCCGTGCCCGTGCCCGCCGTTGTCGCTGAAGCCCGCGAGCGCGCGCGCCTCGTCGGCCGGGAGCGTCTCCCACCAGCTCACGAGCGCGACGAACGCATCGGGGAAGTCGTCGCTCACGGCGTCGCCGGCGACGGTCGCGGGCGTGATCGCGCCGTCGTGCGCGTTGAGCAGGACGACGCCCGCGAACCCGGCGGCGAAGAGGCTGCGCAAGAGCTGCTCGAGCAGCGCGGCCGCAACGCTCGGAGCGACCTGGACGGTGCCGGCGTGGCGGCGCGTCTCGATGGGGCACGGCATGTATGCGAGCTCGGGCAGGACGACGAGCCGGGGCCGGCGTGCGCCGACGCGCTCCGCGAGCTCGCGCGCGATGAACGTGTCGGTCCCGAGCGGCCCGTGGGGGCCGTGGTACTCCACGCTGCCCGTGGGCAAGAGCGCGACCCTCCCGGCCAGCGCGCCCTCGTCGACGTCGCGGCCGATCTGGTCGAGCAGCCTGGAAGGCGATCCCTTCCTCATGCGCGTCCTACTCCTCACGTCTCGTCGGGTCGACAGGGACATGATGCACCGCTCCCACGGCCGCGGCAATGCCCCACAGCAGTGCCGCAGCGCCGCGGACTCGAGCGCTTCAAGGTCACCGCGATCGGCCGGCGGCGCTGGGCGCCGGCGCCGCGCGCGCGGGCGTGACGGTCGGTCGACGTCGCCGGCACGACCGCCCGTCACGTCGCAGGCCTGGTGCTGCTCTGTGCGTATACGATGCCGCGGCGGGTGCTCGTCGCATTGAGCCCAGGCGCGCCGGCGCCAACCGTACCGAACGGAGTGAAGCGTGCAGGGTGGGAGGGCGGTGGGGGTGCGCGGCGCAGGCGTTCGAGTGCATTCCTCGTCTCGCGGGTCCGCGCGCGCTCGACGTCAATCGCTGTCAGCGCACGCGGCTGCGCCGCTGCGGGACCTCGGTTGAGCGTGGATAACGACGAAGCGGACCTGCGTCGACTGACCGTCCTCACGGTGGTCGGCATGGGCCTCGAGGCGGCGCTGTACTCGGGGATGGTCCCCCTGCTGCCGCACTACACGCACGAACTGCATCTCTCGAAGACCGCCGCGGGTGTTCTGATCGCCTCGTACACGGCGGGGATGCTGCCCGGTTCCTTCGCAGGAGGCGCGCTCGCGGAGCGGATAGGAGCACGTGCCACGGTCGCACTGGGCTTCGGCCTGCTGTCCGTGTGCAGTCTTGGGGTGGCCATCATCGGCCAGATCGCGCTGCTCGACGTTACGCGGCTCGTGCAGGGCTTTGGGGCCGGCTGCATCTGGTCGGGATTGCTGACGTGGCTGATCCGCGCCGCGCCCGAGAGCCGTCGCGGCCAGATGATCGGTGTCGCGTTCGGTGCTGCGACCTTCGGAACGCTGGTTGGGCCCGTGGTTGGAACGATTGCCGTTGTCATCGGGACGTTCACGGTCTTCGTGGCGCTCAGCGCATGCGCAACCGCCATGTTCCTCTGGCTCTTCGCGTTCCGTGAGGGGCCGCGACCGGCTACCGGCCCTCAGACGCCGTTGATGCTTGCACTCCGTCGTCCGGCACTTCTCGTCGTCGTTGCCTTCGCCCTCCTGCCCGGACTTGCGTTCGGCTTTCTCAACGTGTTGATCCCGCTTCGACTTGCGGGCGCCGGCGCCGGAGTGATAGGAGTCACGTTTCTTGCGTCTGCGCTCATCTCGAGCGTGATGAGCCCTCTGTTCGGGCGAGTGTCTGACCGCTTGGGACGCCTACCGATCATGCAGCTCGGCCTTTGCGCCATCGTCCCGACGCTCACCGCGCTCGCACTGGTGCACGCGACGTGGCTGGTCGCGGCGATGGTCGTTGTCCTCGGCGCGATCCTTGGGCTCTACGCGGCCCCGGCCTTTGCACTGCTGACCGAGGCGGCGGAGGGACTCGGCGTCGCGCTCGGGAAGAGCGCCTCGCTGGTCAATGTCGTGATCGCCGCTGGAGAGACGCTTGGCGCACTCGTCGCCGCGGCGACCGCCCAATCCAGCTCGGATGCCGTGCCGTTCCTCCTGCTCGCCGTCACCTCCGTCGTGATCCTGGTGGCTGTCCGCGGGTATGCCACCCCGCGGGCTGAGACATCTCGCCCCGGTTGAGACGCGGGACCGCGCTCACGAGCGCTAGGCCCGTGAGAGCGAGGGCGGGCGAACGTGGTCTCGTGATGTACGCCCAGGGAGCTAGCGCCGGGGCGGCATCCCCGAGAACGCGAGGCCGTGGAGATGGTGTCTTGGTTCGAGCTCGATGAGGACGTGTGGGAAGAGATCGAGCCCCTGATTCCGGTCGAACCGTCGGAAGCGGTTTCCCGGATGCAAGGCGATCCCGATCGCGCGGTGCGCAACGGGATCCTCCACGTGCTGCAGACCGCGCATCGCTCGAGACCTCGTGGGAGCGCCGCGGCGACTGCAGCGGCGAAACGCGAGCACGTCCAGCAGGCTAAGAACCGCTTCAAATGACCGAGGGCGTCGCGTGTTCTCCCGGCGGCGCACCCGTGAGGTGCGCCGCGGTACGTTCAATGGCCGACGACTTAGCCGTAGTACGGCACGCGCTTGCCGGTGTGGATGAGGCAGCCCTTGAGCTCGGTGAACTCCTCGAGGCCGGCCTGTCCTGCCTCGCGGCCGTAGCCGGATCCCTTGACGCCGCCGATGGGCAGCTGCGGGCCGCCGTCGATCGTCGTGTTCACCCAGACCGTGCCAGAGCGCAGGGCGTGCGAGAGCCGCATCGCCGTGTCGATGTTCTTGGTCCAGACCGCGTTCGCGAGCCCGTAGGTCGTGTCGTTGGCGAGCGCAATGGCCTCCTCGGCGTCCCTGAACCGGATCGCGCAGAGCACCGGACCGAATATCTCCTCGCGAAAGACGCGCATGTCGGGACGGACGCCGTCGATGATCGTCGGCTCGACGAAGACGCCGTCGCTGAGCTCGCCCTCGAGGCGCCGGCCACCCGTGAGCAGTGTCGCGCCCTCTTGCTTGGCGGATTCGATCAACCCGAGTACCTTCTCGGCGTGCTGCTCGTGGATGAGGGCGCCGAGGCGAGCATCCTCGTCGGTCGGCGGCCCGACGTGCAGCTCCTTCGCCCGCCGCGTCAGGCGCGCCAGGAACTCGTCGGCGATCGACTCCTGCACGAGCAGGCGCGATCCGGAGACGCAGCACTGGCCGGTGTTGAAGAACACGGCGAAGAGGGCGCCGTCGATCGCGTCGTCGAGGTCGGCGTCCTCGAAGACGATCGTCGCGCCTTTGCCGCCCAGCTCGAGCGAGACTCGCTTGGTGGTCTTCGCGGCGCCGGTGGCCACGCGCTGCCCGGTCGCGGTCGAGCCGGTGAAGGAGACGAAGTCGACGTCGGGACTGTCGACGAGCGTCTGGCCGACGGGCATGCCGTAGCCCGTGACGACGTTGATGACACCTGCCGGTACGCCGACCTCGGCGGCCAACCTCGTCATCTCGATCGCCGTGCTCGAGGTGAACTCGGACGGCTTGACGACGACGGCGCAGCCCGCCGCGAGCGCGTAGGGGACCTTCTGCGAGTAGATCAGCGCGGGGAAGTTCCACGGCACGATCAGGCCGGCGACGCCGACAGGCTCGCGCATCGTCAGCCCCGTGTAGTTCGGCCCGAGGTTCGTGTGGACGTCCCCGTGGAGCTGCTGCGCGAGGGCCGCCGCATACTCGAAGTGCCCGATCGTCCCGTCGATGTCGCCGCGGGCGAGGTGGATTGGCTTGCCCACCTCCTCGGCGTCGAGAAGAGCCAGCTGCTCGCGGCGCTCGCGAATGGCGGCAGCCAGGTCGAGCAGGATGCGCGACCGCTCAGCGCCCGTGGTGTGACGCCACGGTCCGTCGTCGAAGGCCGCGCGAGCGGCCGCGATCGCCTGCTGGGCGTCCGCGACCGTGCCGTCGGCGAACCGCGCCACGAGCTGGCCGGTGCCGGGCGAGACGCGGTCGATCAGCTGCTCGACGGGCTTCTCTTCGCCACCGATCAGGTGGCCATACGTCCGTACGTCTGCGGTGATCGCGCTCACGAGAAATCTCCACTCGCTCGTTGGTGATGGCCGCCGGACGTTCACGTCGGCGAACGCCCCGCACGAAGCGGCGACGGCTCGACGGCTGAACGTGCCAGCTCTCCAGGACGCTTGACAGCGGTCATAGTGACAGTTACCGTCGACCTTCGCAATGGGTTGCGCATTCGATTTGCGCCCTATTTGCAGAGCGGCGAGCCGCGCGCTCGAGCACACCACGGAGGAGGTCCCGAAAGCATGGCCATTGCAGCCCCGCGACGAAGAAGCATCAGCGCGAGTCACGCACGAGTCCGTGAGCTCGGCTGGACACCGACGTACTTCGAATCCGAGCCGCGCTATCCCACCCGGTACAAGATCCCGAGAACGACTGGCCGCGATCCGATGCGCCAGATCATGGGCGACTACCTGAACATGCAGCTCGAGAAGGACGACCGCGTGTTCGGCGGACTCGATGCAGGCGTGCGCGCGGGGCTTCCCAACACGGCGCCGTTGCGCTTTCACGAGGCGATCAAGCCGTTCGTCACGAACATCGCCGGGGGTGAGGCCGGCGCCCTCCGCTGCATGTCACTGCTGATCGACGCCATCCCCGACAACGAACTGCGCAACGCCTACTACGTCCAGATGCTGGACGAGCAGCGTCACACCGGGCTGATGATGGCGCTGTACCGGTGGTACACGAAGCACCTGTCGGAGCCCGTGGGTTGGAACGCGGGCCACCGAGCGACGGGTCGTTCGTTCGTGAACATGGGGGGCTTCAACATCTTCGGCCAGTTCATGACTGGCGACCCGATCCAGGCGGCCGTCTGCACGCAGGTCGTCATCGAGACGGGCTTCACGAACACGATCGCAGTGGCCCTTCCGGACGTCGCGGCGCGCAACGGCGACTTCGCGATGCCGACGATGATGAACTCGATCCAATCCGACGAGGCGCGCCACATCAACAACGGCTACGCCACCCTGCTCTACCTCCTGCAGGAGCCGGAGAACATCCCGAGACTCGAGCAGGACATCACGCAGATGTACTGGGTGTCGCACTGCAACGTCGACACCGGCGTCGGCGTGCTGTGCGAATACGCGACGAAGGACCGCTCCGAGGAAGAGAGCTGGCTGGAGAAGTTCGACCGCTGGATGATGGAGGACTACTACCGGTCCTACGTCAGCAACCTCAGCAAGCTGGGGATCAACATCTCCGAGGACATCTTCAAGCGGGCCCGGCAGCGAATCGTCGACGGCCAGTGCCATGCCGCCGCGATCGGCGCCTATTCCTATTGGCCGTTCCAGTGGTTCAAGCAGGACGCTCTGGACGAGCGCGACTTCGAGTGGTTCGAGAACAAGTACCCCGGCTGGTACGCACGGTGGGGACGGTTCTGGGAGGAACTGCGGCACGCGAAGTACCCGGATGAGCGCAAGATCGTCGGCGGCCTCGCTCTCGAGGAGGCTGGCGCCCTCTGCTGGACCTGCCAGAACGGCTGCTACCACAAGGAAGACCGGCGTCACCGGGTCGTGGACGACTACACGCGCTTCTACTGCTCCCCGGAGTGCAAGTGGATCGACGAGACCAATCCGGGCCGATACATCGGCGACCGGATGTGGGAGGAGTACTACCACGGCTGGGAGTACTCGGAGATCGTCCGCGACCTCGGCTACGTGCGCCCGGACGGGAAGACCCTGATGGGTCAGCCGCACGTCGAGCTCGACCCCGCGAAGCAGTGGACGCTCGACGACATCAAGGCCTGCGGCGACCACATGGAGAGCAACAACTTCCTGATGGCGCAAAAGATGGGCCTGCCGTGGAAGCCCCGTCCCCATGGCTTCTTCGACGCCAAGAACGGGAACGGCACGAACATCGTCATCCCGAGCGCCGAGGACGCGATCCAGCACACGAGCTCGTGGCGGTCGGGCAATGGCAGCCATTGGTCGCCCGAGCAGTGGGAGCAGACGCTCGCCGCTCACGGATAGGCGCCGCCGTCACATCCTGGTCGTTCGACAGCCGTGCCTCCCTGGACGGGGGCACGGCTGCGTCGTTCTCGGGCCTGACGTCGCCGCGTGCAGTATCGCGGCGGTGGCCCGATCCCGGACGGCTCGACCAGGTCGCCGCCGCGCGCGGACGCGAGCCCGGACATGCTCGCGAACGCTCGCTTGACAGACGGCAAAACAGTCATTATGGTCGTATGCAATGGATTGCGCATTCGATTGTCCTGGTCGAAACGCGAACCACCCGATGATCACCAACAGCCGCGAGAGTCGGCGCTGGGGGACACCGTGAACACGCATGTCGTCAGGATCGAGCAGACCGGAGACGAGTTCGAGTGCGCGGAGGACGAGACCGTCCTCGCAGCCGCTTTCCGCAGCGGTTACAACCTCGCCTCCGGATGCCGCGAGGGGCGGTGCTCGGCCTGCAAGAGCTATGTCCTCGAGGGCTACACGGATCACAAGCCTCACTCCACCTTCGCGCTCTCCGAGTCCGAGGAGGAGCAGGGCTTCGCACTGCTCTGCCGCGCGATGCCGGAGTCGGATCTCTGCGTGGAGCTCCTGCACTTCGACGCCGAGAGCTACAAGCTCGAGCGGCCGATCGTGGAAGGGCTGGGACGCGTCACCGCGATCGAGCCGCTCACCCACGACATCACGTCGCTCACGCTCGAGATCGCTCAGCCGGCGGACTTCGGATTCAAGGCCGGCCAGTACCTCGACCTGTGGATCCCGGGCGCCGACGAGAAGCGTTCCTACTCGATGGCGAATCTGTCCGACACCGGTGAGCTCGAGTTCATCATGAAGCGCTACCCGGGCGGCCGGTTCTCGCGACTGCTCGACGGCACGCTGCAGGTGGGCGACGAGATGAAGTTCACCGGGCCGTACGGCAACTGCTGCTTGCGCGCTTCGTCTGCGGACCGCCGGCAGCTGCTCGTCGCCGGCGGTTCTGGGATGGCGCCGATCCTCTCGCTGCTGCGCCAGATCGCCTCGGACGGCGCTGGACGTACGGTGCGGTTCTTCTACGGCGGGCGCGAGCAGCAGGATCTGTTCCACACCGACCTGATCGAGGAGCTGGGAAGTCAGATCGAGGACTTCCAGTACATCCCAGTCCTGTCGCAGCTCGCCGACGACGACGGCTCGTGGACCGGTGAGCGAGGCTTCGTGCACCAGGCCGTCGCCCGTTCGTTCGAGGACTCCGCGCCGGACCCCTCGAACTGGGAGGCCTACGTCGCCGGCCCTCAGGTCATGGTCGACGCGGCGCTCGAGCTGCTCTCGGGGAGTCGCTGGATCGACACCGACAACATCTTCTACGACACGTTCACCGACACCGGCGCGGTCTCGCAGGAGGAAGTGGCGTAGACCGCCGTGCCGGCCGGCTGATCGCTTCGGGCAGGCTCCCACCAACGCGCAGCAACACGGAGGAGAGAAGGCAGTGGATCTGGATTTGAACAGCAGGGAATCACGCCAGACCGAGCGATCGTTCGACTGGTACGACCCCAAACGCAAGCGCGGGAGTCTCTACGAGGACGTGACGATCGACGTCGTCGCCTCTACGAAGCGGCATCTCAGGTTCGGCTACCAGGTCGCGTTCCCCGACGGGCGCCCCCAGTATTGGGACGCGACGGCGGTCAAGTCGACGTCGTTCTGGGAGTTCACCGATCCGCGCGAGCTCTGGAGCCGCAATTTCTACGAGGCGGGAGCGGTCGCCGACCGAGAGATATCCTCGGCCCTCAGCGTTGCGGACGCCAACGCTCTGCACGAGAGCTTCTCGCCCGCGTGGGTCGAGTTCCTGCGGGACAACCTCCAGGCGATCGCACTGGCCGAGTACGGGCTCGTGATGCCGTGGGCGCACGCGATGCGTCCGGCCGAGGGCGACGGCGTCGCCAACTGCATCTCGTTCCAGGGCGGCTTCAAGCTGCGACACGCACAGGCGCTCGCGCTGTACGGGATGCACCTCGATGAGGTGCTCGGGGACTTCCCCACCGAGCGCGGCAAGCACAACTTCCTCGAGAACGGCGCGTGGCAGCCCACCCGGCGCTATCTGGAGCGTCTCGAGACCGTCCACGACTGGGTCGAGATCATCGTCGCGTCGAACATCGTCTTCGAGCCGCTGCTCGGCGTGGCGCTTCGGCGCGAGCTGCTGATGCACGGCGCCAGCGCGAACGGGGACGTGCTGACACCTGTCTACGGCCGCACCGGCGAGGCGGAGTGGGACTGGGCCAAGGCCTGGGCGACGGGCTTCGTCGCCCACCTGCTCGAGGACCAGGAGCATGCGGAGCACAACCGCGAGGTCATCGGCGGCTGGCTGTCGGAGTGGATGCCGATGGCGGACGAGGCCCTCGAGGCCGTCGGCGGGATCTTCGCCGCGCTCCCCAGCGTCCCGTTCGAGCGGGTCAGGGAGCGGGTCGAGCACGATCGCAGCGTCCTGCTGGCGCAGCTCGGGCTCGAGGCCCTCGACCGTGAGGCCGTGGCTCGATGAGCGGTGACGGCGGCGACGTCCGCTGGGGCGAGAGCAGCGCATACGTGGGTCTCGTCATGCAGCGCACCGAGGAAGGCGAGGCGCTGGCCGCGCTCCTCTCGCAGAACGACGGCGTGGAGCTGATCTACAACGACAGCTTCGTGGAGATCCGCTGCAAGGACCGCTTGGTGGTGAACTTCGAGGCGATCAGCGACGAGCTCGGGTTCGAGGTCGACGGCTACTGGCTGCAAGGGCAGATCGCCACGCACATCGGTGGACTCGTGCTCCGCGACACGAGCTTCCTGCTGACGTCCGACCCGCGGGAACTGGTCACCGGCATGGACGGACTCGAGGGCGGCGCCGTCGGCGCCGGGGCGTAGGCGCGAGCCGGTCGATCCTCGAAGGTCCCGGTGCGCTCTCCCTCGGTCGCGGTGGAGAGCGCACCGGCAGACGGCCGGAGGATCAGACCAGCTTCAGGATGTTGGTGGCGACCGTCACCAATTCGCCGCGCTGGTTGGTGGCCGTCACCTCGCTGAGGATGCGGCCCGTCTGGTCGTCGCGCTCGGCGATCGTGTACGTCATCGTGAGCGTGTCTCCGATGAACACGGGGGCGAGGAACCGGATCCGGTCGTATCCGTAGTTGACGGCCGGGCGGTTGTCCAGCGCCTGGCACACGAGCGTCGAGCAGCTCGACATGTAGCCGACGGAGAGCGCGCCGTGCGCGATCCGCCGTCCGTAGCGCGTGCCCGCCATGTACTCCTCGTTGACATGGTTGGGGTGCAGGTCGCCGGTGATGCCGGCGAACAGATAGACGTCGCTTTCGGAGACCGTCTTGCTGAACGTGTACGCGCGGCCGATCGCCAGCGGACCGTCCGCCTCTTCGCGCGTGATCGCGATCGCGACCTTGCGTTCCGGCATGCTCTCGCTCCTTCTCCGTGGGACGGGCGGTGGATCGTCGACCGCGCGGAGGGGCGGCCACGCCGCCTGTCGTCTGCGCAATCCGTTGCGTAGAGTACCGCGCGGCGGTGGACCCGGGGCAATCCCCCTCCATTGGATGCGGTGCGCGTTGACTTCGATGCCCTCACGCGCTATTTTTGCGCAATGTTTTGCGCATTCGATTGTGCGACCCGGCCCGGGGTTCGTCCGGGTGCTGCGACCGTGTATCGTGGCGCAGAGGCAGGGGGGTAGTGATGTACGTACGGGCAACTGCAAAGATGGTCGCCGACCGCGCCGGAGTCTCGCCGACGACGGTTTCGCGCGTGCTGAACGGCAAGGTTGAGGCGATCAGCGAGATGACGGCCGATCGGGTGAGGGAGGCCGCCGAGGCGCTCGACTACCGGCCCAATTCGCTTGCGGTGTCGCTGCGCAAGGGGAGCACCGCGACCATCGGTCTCATCATCCCGGACATCGCCGACGCGTACTTCCATCAGATCGCCCGCGCGGTCGAGGACGCGGCACGGCCCGAGGGCTTCGCCGTCATCCTCTGCAACACGGATCGCGAACCGGAGCGCGAGCTGTTCTATCTCGACACGCTGCGCGAGCAGCAGGTCGCCGGGGTCGTCTTCGCGGGCGGCGGCGTCAACGACGACGAGCATCTGCGCGGGCGAGACTGGGCCGGAGCGAACGTCGTGCTGATCGGGCCCCACAACCTCGAGCTGCCCTCGATCGGCGTCGACAACCGGGCCGCGAGCATCGCAGCCGTTCACCATCTCTCCGAGCAGGGATGCACGCGCATCGCGTGCATCGGCGGGCAGCCGAAATGGGCCATCCACCAGGTCCGGCTCGAGGGGCTGCGCCAAGGGCTCGCCGACATCGGCGAGGAGCTCGATCCCGAGCTCCTCTGGCTCGGGGACTTCGGCCTCGAGAGCGGCTACGACAGCGTCGACGCGGCGATGGAGAACGGGCGCGAGTTCGACGGGATCGTGGCCTTCAACGACAATGCCGCGCTGGGCGCCATCAAAGCGCTCCGCAAGCACGGGCGCTCGATCCCGGGTGACGTCGCGGTGATCGGCTTCGACGACCTGCCGATCGCGACCGTCGTCGAGCCGCAGCTGAGCAGCATCTCCTTCCCGCGGCGCGAGTTCGGCGAGACGGCCGCTCGGCTCATCATCCAGATGGCGCGCCACGAGGACGTCGAGGCGCCCGGGCTGTTCCCGTTCGAGCTCAAGGCGCGGGCCAGTTCGCTCGTCGCCGGCGTCCCTGCCTGAGCAGCCGCGCGCCGTCGCGCGACCGCGCGACTCATCGACCCATCTGGCTGCCGGCGCCCTCGAGGCCGCACGCGCTCGCCCGGCGACCGTGACCGGCAGACCGCGGTCTGCCGCGCCGTCGGGCTGACGGTCCGATCGAGGCGAAGCCGCGGACCGCGCTACGCGTCCGACGCCCCCCCAAATGCCCTTCCGGCGGCCGATCGCGCCGGGAGCGGCCGTCCTGCCTTGACTTTCCAAACGCCCTGATCTAGCCTGGCGCAATCCGTTGCGCAATCGATGTAGCTTCGCACGGGCGAGGGTGTCCAGGCACAGGAGGAGAGACCGATGGCAAGTCGTCGTTGGACGAAGGTCGTGGCAATCGGGATGGTTATCGCACTCATGGCGGCGCTCGCCGCCGGCTGCGGATCGTCCGGAGCCTCGAGCACAGGTGGAGCATCGGGCAGCAGTGGGAGTGGGTCGGGCGGCAAGGACGCGAGCCCGCTCGCGAACGTCACTGCCAGCTCGCTGGAGCCTTCGCGCAAGGAGGTCGAGTCGTACGGACCGGGCACCGGGCTGTCAGCCGACGGCCAGCAGCCGATCGTCTACACGGATCCGACGAAGGGCCTCGAGCTGACGCCGGCGCTCGCGGCGAGAGCAAAGGCCGCTCATCTCCGGATCGGCGTGCTCATGCACACGTTGCAGCTGGATTGGTCGACGCTGCACATGCGAGGGATCAAGGACACCTTCGCCAGATACGACGTCAAGCTGATCGGCCCGGCGGTCGCCGAGTGGGACCCGAAGGCCCAGGCCGGAAACATCCAAGACATGCTGCAGCAGAAGCCGAACGCCATCACGGGCATCCCGGTGGACACCTCCGCGACGGGCCCGGCGTTCAAGTCGATCCAGCAGGCAGGCATCCCGTACGTCGCCATCATTCAGGCGCCGAGCGGTCTCAAGTACGGCGCCGACTACGCCACGCAGGTGGCCAACGAGCCGGTTCGCGAGGGAGCGACGGCCGCAGCGACCCTGGCGAAGTACATCCCGAAGGGCGGAACCGTGCTGTGCTCCTGCTTCGGGACGCCGTTCTGGAGCGTCGACGAGCGCGAGCGCGGCTTCCAGCTGTACTGGCCGAAGAACCGCCCGGATGTGAAGGTGCAGAAGGTCGAATGGCTCGACGCGGCCAAGGCCGGTCAGGTCACGGCCGACTACCTGACGGCGCATCCGAACGTCAACGGCATCTATGCCGCATGGGACGCGCCGGCGATGGCGGTGATCACCGCGATGCGCCAGCAGGGCAAGAGCCTCCCGGTCACGACCGTCGACATGGGCAACGCGGCCGCCATCAACCTGGCGCAGGGCGGCGCGCTCAGAGGCGCCTCGGGCCAAGCCGCCTATGACGGCGGCGTCGGGGAGGCGCTTGCGTCGATCCGCGCGGCACTCGGCGTGAAGCTGGCCCCCTACTACATCACCCCGCCCTATCCCGCGGTCCAGAACAACGTCTTGAAGGCCTACGAGAAGCTCTGGCACCAGAAGCCGCCGGCGGCACTGGTCGACGCGTGTCGCTCCACGCCGGCGTGCGCGGCGGGCGCGGACAACAAGCCCTACCTCGCCGGCTGAGCGCCAGACGGCGAGCGATCGAGAGAAGGAAGCGACATGGGCGTGGACACGCGTGAGATCGAAGCTCCCCCCCGAGCCGGGGGGGAGCCCGGGGTGGCACTCGTGCAATGCGAGGGGATCACCAAGAGGTTCGGCGCCGTCCACGCCCTGCGGGGCGTCGGGTTCGAGCTCCGGTCGGGAGAGGTGCATGCGCTCCTGGGCCAGAACGGCGCTGGCAAGTCGACGTTGATCAAGGTGCTCGCCGGCGGGATCGAGCACGACGAGGGCCGGCTCCTGCTTGGAGGCGAGGAGGTCGACTTCCGGACTCCCGCCGACTCGCGGGCCGCCGGGATCTCGGTCGTCTACCAGGAGCTCAGCCTGGTGCCGTCGATGTCGATCTCGGCGAATCTGTGCCTCGGCAGCGAGCCGCACAACCGCCTCGGATTCGTCCGGCGCCGCGAGGCCGTCCGTCAGGCGCGCGAGATGCTCGCGCGCCTCGGGCTCACGCTCGATCCTCGTGCGATCGTCGAGCGGCTCCCGTTCGCCTATCGGCAGATGACGGAGATCGCGAAGGCGCTGAGCGGCGACGTACGGGTCCTCGTGCTGGACGAGCCGACGTCGTCCCTGTCGGAGGCCGAGTCGGAGATCCTCTTCGAGGCGATCAAGGAGGTGACCGCGCGCGGCGTCGGCGTCATCTACATCACCCACCGCCTCAGCGAGGTCTTCCAGATCTCGCAGCGCGTCACGGTGATTCGCGACGGCGCCAACGTCGGGACGTTCGACACCGCCGAGACCGATCTGCACTCGCTCGTTGCGGCGATCATCGGCCCCGAGCACGAGAACCTCCGCCGCGACGAGGTCGAAGCGCTCGCGCTTGGGGACCCCAAGGACGTGAACGGCGCCGGCGCGACCATCACGGCGCTCCCCGCACGGCGGCCCGCTGCCGACCGGCACGGAGGAACGCCGGTGCTCGAGCTGCGGGACGTCGGCAACGACAGACTCGTGGGCGTCGACCTCGCCGTCGGCGCAGGGGAGATCGTCGGACTCGCCGGCATGGTCGGCAGCGGACGCACGGAGATCCTCGAGACGATCTTCGGCCTGCGCCGCGTGGCGTCCGGCGAGATGCGCCTCGAGGACCGCCCCGTCAAGTTCCGCCGGCCGACGGACGCGATCCGGCGCGGCGTCGCGCTCGTCCCCGAGGACCGCCACGTGCAGGGCGTCGCGCTGGAGCACTCGATCGAGCGCAATCTGGCCCTCACCCGCCTCTCGGACGACCTCGGGCGGCTCGGCGCGTTCCGCCGCGGCGCGTCCTACGACCGCGCGAAGGCCGCGATCGCCACGCTCGGCATCAAGGCTCCGGGGCCGGACGCGCGCGTGCAGGACCTCTCGGGAGGCAACCAGCAGAAGGTCGTCTTCGGGAAGTGGCACGACCCCCGTCCGTCGCTCCTGCTGCTCGACGAGCCGACCGTCGGCGTGGACATCGGCGCCCGCGAGGAGCTCTACGGGATCATCCGCCGCATCGCCGGAGAGGGGTCGGGCGTGTTGACCGTCTGCTCCGAGCTGGCCGAGCTGCTGCTGATCTGCGACCGCATCGCGATCGTGGCCGGCGGTCGGATCGTCCAGTCGATTCGTCGCGACGAGATCGAGAACGAGGAGCACCTCCACCGCATCGTCCAGGAGGCGGAGGGGACGATCGCCCGTCCCGATCACCACGACGAAGACACGAGACCCTTCGAGGAGGAGAGACCGTCATGAGCAGTTCCGCCGCAGCCCCCCGAGTGGGCGTCTCGAGGCCATCCGCGGGTGGCCTCAGAAACGTCTTCACGAGCGACCGGCCGTATCCGCTGTATCTGGCGTTCATCGCGCTGATCGTGTACTTCAGCTTCGCGTCGGAGTTCTTCTTCAGCGCGGACAACTTCCTCAACATCGCGCGCCAGACGGCCTTCGTCTCGATCGTCGCGATCGGCATGACGTTCGTGATCGCGACCGGCGAGATCGACCTCTCCGTCGGGTCCACGATGTCGCTGGCGGCGATGCTCTCCGCATTGGTCCTGAAGGATCTCGGGAACTCCTGGGTGCTCGGGCTGCTCGCGGGTCTCGTCACCGGCGGGGCCGTCGGCGTCATCAACGGCACGCTCGTGGGCCGCCTCGGGATCCCGTCGTTCCTCGTGACGCTCGGGAGCCTCAGCATTGCCAGCGGGCTCGCGTTGACGGTGACGAAGACGCAGCCCGTGGTGATCGTGAACGACTCGTTCTTCCAGTACTTCGGCTCGTCGATCATCGGGATCCCGGCCGGGATCTTCTGGACGATCGTCGCCCTCGCGGTCTGCATCCCGCTGCTGCACTTCAGCACCTTCGGGCGCAAGGTCTTCGCAACCGGCGGCAACGCGACTGCAGCCCGTTACTCCGGGATCAACACCACGCGGGTGAAGGTCTCGGCGTTCGTCATCGTGGGCGTCCTGGCCGGTCTCGCCGGGGTTCTGGCGAGCGCGCAGGGCCAGTCGGCGCGCCCGGACGTTGGCACCGGCCTCGAGCTCACGGCGATCGCCGCCGTCGTGCTCGGCGGCGCGAGCCTCTTCGGAGGTCGCGGGACGATCATCGGGACGCTCGTCGGCAGCCTCATGATGGGCGTCCTCAACAACGGCCTCGTCCTGACGGGCGTCAACCCGACGATCCAGCTCATGATCGTCGGCGCTGTCATCATCACCGCCGTCGCCTTCACCAGCCGCAAGAGGACGAGCTGATGTCGCTCCAAACGACGCAACGCCCCGTGGCCGCGGCTCCCGGCACCGTGCACCTCGGGATCGCAGGACCGGTCGCGGTGATCGTGCTCGACAACCCGCCGCTCAACCTCCTCACGATGGCGATGCGCACGGAGATCGAGCGCATCGCCGTCGAGCTCGCCGAGTCCGAGGAGGTGCGCGCGGTGATGGTCACTGCGGCCGGCGAGCGATCGTTCTCCTCTGGATCCGACGTCCGCGAGTTTCCCGCCGACGCGATCGCGGGGCGGGAGCGGGCCGACGCCGAGCACGCGTGCCTCGACGCACTCGAGGCGATGCCGCAGCCGACCGTCGCCGCCCTGCGCGGCCACGTGCTCGGCGGCGGTCTGGAGCTGGCGCTGGCGTGCGACTTCCGGGTCGTCGCGCAGGATGCTCGTCTCGGGCTTCCCGAGGGACGCCTGGGGGTCTTCCCCTGCGGCGGCGGCACGCAGCGTCTGCCGCGCCTGATCGGAGAGGCGATGGCGAAGGAGCTGATCCTGCTCGGCGACGCGGTGACCGCCGAGGAGGCGCTGCGCCTGCGGCTGGTGCACCGGGTCGTCCCGGGCGACGACGTGGAGACGGCAGCGCGCGAGCTCGCCGAGCGGCTCGCGGCAAAGCCCCGGCTGGCCGTGCAGGCCGCCAAGCGCGCGATCGCCGCCGGCATCCTGCAGGGAGCGGACGAGGGCCGCGAGACCGAGGCCGAGGAGGCCGCGCACGTGTTCGCGAGTCGCGATGCCCAGGAGGGACGCGCGGCGTTCCTCGAGAAGCGCGAGCCGAGGTTCGAGCACCGATGAGCGACCGAGAGACCGTCGGCGCCGGCTTCGCCGCGCCGGCCGATTCGAACGGCAGCGCCCTTGGCGCCGCCTGGGAGGCCTACCTGAGCGCGGCGCGCCGCGAGCGCGACAGCGCCCGCGAGCGGGAGCCCGGCCTGTATCCGCACTACACCGAGAACGGTCGCTGGCACCTGCTCGCGGTCGACGCCCTGTCGAGCTGGGGCGAGACGGCGTCCTCGGAGCGCCTGGCGTACGAGCATGGGAACTGGACCGCGGGCTTCTGGTTCGGCGTCATGTGGCTGCTCGCGCTGGACGGCGACGACGATGCCGCACAGCTCGCGTCGTCGCAGCTCGCGGCGCTCGCTCCGCGGTCCGTCGACACGACGACCCACGACCTCGGCTTCCTGTTCTCCCCGTCGTTCGTGCTGCCGTTCGAGACCGGCCGGCTCACGGACGCCGAGGCCGCCCCCGCCCTCGCGGCCGCTCGCACGCTTGCGCGCCGCCGCAACGCGAGCAGCGGCTACATCCAGGCGTTCGGGCCGATCGGCGACCACCGCTTCGCGGGCACCAGCACGATCGACACGATGCTCAACCTGCCGTTGCTGTGGTGGGCGGCAGCGACCTACGGCGAGGCGGAGCTGTTCGACGTCGCCCGCCACCACGCTCGGCTCTCGGCGCGCCTGTTCTTCCGCGCGGACGGGTCGACGTACCACCTCAACCACTACGACCCGCTCGGCGGCGAGCTGCTCGACCGCGGAACCTTCCAGGGGGCCGGTGGCAGCTCGTGCTGGTCGCGCGGGCAGGCATGGGCGATCACCGGGTTCGCCTGGGCGTACGCCGCGACCGGTGAGATGGAGATGCTCGAGGCCGCGACGCGAGCGGCGACCTACTTCTGGCGGCATCTGCCGGCGGACGGGATCCCGCCCTGGGACTTCTCGGACAGCTCGCCGGACGCCCGCTGCGACGCCAGCGCCGCCGCCGTCGCCGCGCTCGGCGCGCTGATCCTGGGCGGCACGCTCCCAGATGAGGCCGCAGCGGCGGTCCACTGGTCGCGCGGCACCGCGCTGCTCGGCCACCTCGCGGCGTGCATCAACGACGACGACGAGCAGAGCGGGATCCTGCTCCAGTCGTGCTACTCGAAGCCGCACGACCTCGGGGTCGACGGCTCCACCGGATTCGGGGACTACTTCCTCGGCCTGGCGCTCGCGCTGGCCAATGGCCGCCTCGACCTCAGGACGGTCCTCGGCTTCGACCCGGAGGCGCGCCGGGGCCGCAAGGGCGCGTCGCGCCCGTGAGCGCGCCGTTGGAGATGCTCAAGGGCGTCCGCATCGTCAGCTTCACCCAGTTCCTGCTCGGCCCGATGGGCGTGCAGTACCTGGCGGACATGGGTGCGGAGGTCATCAAGATCGAGCCGCCGGGAACCGGGGCGTTCGAGCGGAGCTGGGCCGGGGGCGAGACGTTCCCGGAGGGCGTGAGCGCCTTCTTCCTGCTCGCGAACCGCAACGCTCGCAGCGTGACGCTGAACCTCAAGTCGCCGCGCGGACAGGAGATCGCACGGCAGCTGATCGAGACGGCGGACGTGGTCGTGGAGAACTTCCGGCCCGGCGTCATGGAGCGCTTCGGCCTCGACTACGAGAGCCTGCGCGCGATCAAGCCGGACCTCGTCTACGCGAGCGCCTCCGGGTACGGCGGCGACAGTCCCTACCGCGACCTCCCCGGGCAGGATCTCCTGATCCAGGCGATGACGGGCCTGCCGTCGATCACGGGGTGGCAGGGATGCGCCCCGGTGCCGGCGGGCGCCCCCGTCGTCGACCAGCATGGAGCGTCGCTGCTGGCGATGGCGATCCTGGGAGCCCTCTTCCACCACCAGCGCACGGGCGCGGGGCAGAAGGTCGAGGTCACGATGGTGCAAGCGGCGCTCGATCTCCAGACCGAGCCGCTCGTGTACTGGCTCAACGGCGGGAAGGTGGAGACGCCGGGCGAGCGGATCGGATCGGCCTTCCACCGCGCGCCGTACGGTTTCTACGAGACCGAGGACGGTCACCTCGCGCTGTCGATGTCGCCGGTCCGCCAGATCCGCGACGCGCTCGGCGGCGCGCCGGAGCTCGAGCCCTTCGAGGACGAGACGACGGCCCTCGAGCGACGCGACGAGATCTGGCGGGCACTCAACCCGATCATGCGCAGACGGACGACGTCCGCGTGGGTCGAGCTGCTGCGCGCGCACGGCGTGTGGTGCGCGCCGGTCCAGGCCTACGAGGACGTCGTCACGGATCCGATCGTCGCCCACCTCGACCCGTTCCTCGAGATCGACCACCCCGAAGCGGGCCCCATCCGCCTCGTCAAGCACCCGGTCCGCTACGGCTCGGGCACGCCGGAGGTCCGGCAGATGCCGCCCCGGCTGGGCGAGCACACCGACGAGACCCTCGCCGAGCTCGGCTGCTCGCCGGAGGCGATCGCGGAGCTGCGTCGCGACGGGATCGTATGAGCGCCGACGACGTCATCGAGCATCGAGAAGGAGATCCCAGCATGAGCAAGAGTCCGTCCGAGGCCAACGGTCCCGATCCCGGCGGCGCCCGGGAGCGCTTCGAGCCGCAAGCCGGCTCCTCGCTCGACGAGCGCTTCGAGGGCCCGGCGCTCGCCCGCGTGCTCGTGGACGGCGTTCCGCGGCTCGCGCTGTGGCGAGCCGGCCGGCTGCTCGACCTGAGCGGCCGCACGACGCTCGATCAGTTGCTGGCGCGAAGGAGGAGCGAGATCTTCGAGCTGCTCGAAGACGCCGACGAGCTGCCGCCGATCGACGGCGACGTCGCGTGGCTTGCGCCGTGCGAGTCCCAGGAGGTCTGGGCTGCCGGCGTGACGTACCTGCGCAGCCGCGAGGCGCGCATGGACGAGGCGGAGGAGAAGGACTTCTACGCCCGCGTCTACGAGGCCGACCGGCCGGAGCTCTTCTTCAAGGCCGCCGGCTGGCGGGTCGTCCCACACGGCGGCGAGGTCGGCTATCGGTCCGATTCGAGCTGGAACGTCCCGGAGCCCGAGCTCGCCGTGCTCGTCAACCGCTTCGGCGAGATCGTCGCAGTCGCGTGCGGCAACGACGTGAGCTCGCGCCAGATCGAGGGCGAGAACCCCCTCTACCTGCCGCAGGCGAAGACGTATGACCTCAGCTGCTCGCTCGGACCGGTCGCGACGCTCGTCGCCGACCCCGACGCGCCGGACTCGATCGAGATCGAGATCGAGCGCGCGGGCAGCGTCGTCTACGCCGCCACGACCTCGACCGAGGGCCTGGTGCGCCCGCCCTCCCAGCTCGTCGCGGTGCTGACGTCCGCCTATTCCCTTCCGGTCGGCGGCTGGCTCATGACGGGCACCGCGCTCGTCCCGCCGAACCAGTACACGATGCAACCGGGCGACGAGATCCGGATCACGGTCGGCCGCGTCGGGACGCTCGTCAATCGCGTGCGCATGGTCGAGGCGGCGCCGCTGCCACGGCGCGCGGTCGCGGAGCCGGCGCGATGAGCGCCACGCTGGCGTCGATCGACGCCCGGACGTCGCTCGCGCGCGGCGTCGTCGTCCCCGAGGCGACCCCGCAGGAGGTGGCGGTCGCCGTCGAGCGTGCGACGAGCGCGTTCGACGAGCTGCGCCGCCTGCCGGCCGAGCGGCTCGCGCTGCTGCTGCGCACGGTCGCGGACGAGCTGGAGCTCCTGGGCGACGAGCTGCTGGAGGTCGCCGACGCCGAGACCGCCCTCGGACCCGCGCGGATCAGCTCCGAGCGCGGTCGCACGACGGGGCAGCTGCGCGGCTTCGCGGAGCTCGTCGACGACGGCCGGCAGCTCGAGGCGACGATCGACACCGCACACCCGGACCGGCCCGACCTGCGCCGGATGCTCGTGCCGATCGGCCCCGTGGCCGTGTTCGCGGCCAGCAACTTCCCGCTGGCGTTCAGCGTTCCCGGAGGCGACACGGCGTCGGCGCTCGCCGCCGGATGTCCCGTCGTCGTCAAGGCCTCGCCGTCGCACCCTGAGACCTCGGAGCTGTGTGGACGTGCGATCCAGGCGGCGGTCGAGCGCACCGGGCTGCCCGCGGGCACGTTCTCCCTCCTCCACGGCGCCGGCCACGAGATCGGGATGGCGCTGGTCACGGCCCCGGGCATCAAGGCGGTGGGCTTCACCGGCTCGCTGCGCGGCGGCCGCGCGCTCTTCGACGCCGCCGCCGGGCGGCAGGAGCCGATTCCCGTCTACGCGGAGATGGGCAGCATCAACCCGCTGTTCGTCTCGCCGGGCGCGGCTGCCGCGCGAGGCGCTGCGATCGCCGCCGGCTTCTTCGCCTCGATGACCCAGGGCAGCGGCCAGTTCTGCACGAAGCCGGGGGTCGTCTTCGTCGTGGCATCGGACGCCGACGCCTTCTCCGCCGAGGTCGCGCGGCTGGCGCGCGGGACGCGGGTCGGGCCGATGCTCAACCAGGGGATGCGGGAGGCGCTCGCCGGCGCGGTCGCGGAGATCGTCGCTGAGAGCGGCGTCGAGCTGCTGGCGGGCGAGCTCCCGGAGCAGGAGGACGGCCGCCTCGACGTCGCGGCGACGGTCGTCGCGGTCGACGCGGACGCGTTCCGATCCAGCCCTCTCCTGCAGGAGGAGCACTTCGGGGCGGTGGGCGTGATCGTGCGCTGCCGCGACCTGGCCGAGCTCACGGCGATCGCCGCCGAGCTGCCCGGGACCCTGACCGCCACCGTGCATGCCGAGGCGCATGAGGCGCCGGACGTCGCGGCGCTCGTCGAGGCGCTCGAGCACAAGGCCGGACGCTTGATCTGGAACGGCTATCCGACGGGAGTCGCGGTCACCCACGCAATGCACCACGGCGGGCCCTGGCCGGCTACGACGTTCCCCGCGCACACCTCGGTCGGCTCGGCTGCGATCGAGCGCTTCCTGCGCCCGGTCACCTTCCAGGACTACCCGGCCGCGCTGCTGCCGCCGGCGCTGCGCGACGAGAACCCACGTGGATTGGCACGCCTCGTGAACGGCGTGATGACGACCGGAGAGGTTGGGGCATGACGCTCGAGCTGTCGCTGGACGACAAGGTGGCGCTCGTCACCGGCGCCGGGTCCGGGATGGGCCGGGCGGTGGCGCGCGAGCTCGCCGCCGCCGGCGCCCGCGTGGCCGTCTGCGACCTCGACGGCGAGGCGGCCGCCGGGGTCGCGACCGAGATCCGCTCCGCGGGCGCCGCCGCCATGTCGGTCGTCATGGACGTCGCGAGCCGCGCGTCGGTCCATGCCGGCTTCGACGAGGTCGCGAGCGCCTGGGAGGAGCCGGGCATCCTCGTGACGTGCGCGGGGATCATCGGGACGACGCGGCTGGGGGCGCTCACCGACGAGGAGTGGGACCGTGTCCTCGCGGTCAACCTCACCGGCACCTTCCTGTGCGTGCAGCGCGCGGTCGAGGGGATCGGCTCCGGGGAGGGGCGGATCGTCACGATCGCGTCCGACACGGGCAAGCGAGGGGGCGGACGGATCGCCACGTCGCATTACGCGGCATCGAAGGGCGGCGTGCTTGCCTTCACCCGCTCCGTCGCACGGGAGCTGGCCGGGGGCTCGATCCGCATCAACAGCATCTGTCCCGGACCGACCGACACGCCGATGCACGACGGGCTGGGCCCGGAGCTGCGCAAGCAGGTCACCAACGGGATCCCGATGGGCCGGTTCGCCCGGCCCCAGGAGCTTGCGCAGGCAGTTGTGTTCCTGGTCTCCGACGCCGCCAGCTACGTCTATGGCGAGACGCTGAGCGTCGACGGCGGCGTCTTGATGGATTGAGAGGAGAAGCGGTGAGCGAGCAACGACTTCGTGTCGGAGTGGTCGGGCTGGGGAGGATCTCGCCGGCGCACATCCGCGCGGTTCAGTCCTGCGCGGACGTAGCGGAGCTGACGGCGTTCGTGAGCAGGCGCCGCGAAGTCGGCGAGGAGGCCGCGCGCCGGCATGGCGTGTCGAACGTGTACGGGGAGCTGGAGGAGGCGCTCGCGGCGGGAACGCTCGACGCGGTCGTCCTCTGCTCGCCGAACCACCTCCACGCCGCGCAGGCGGTTGCGGCTGCGGAGGCCGGATGTCACGTGCTCGTCGAGAAGCCCCTGACCAACACGCTGGCGGAGGCCGACGCGATGATCGAGGCGGCGTCGCGCAGCGACGTGGTGCTGATGGCGGCCCAGTGCCGCCGCTTCACGAGGGCGGCGCTCGAAGCCAAGCGGCGCATCGACGAGACCGGCCGGCCGTTCAGCATCGTCCACAGCCTCTCGGTCGAGTTCTCCGGCGTGCTGACCGATTGGTGGTCCTCGGCGGAGAAGACGGGCGGCTTGGTGCTGGGCCTCAACGCCCCGCACGTCTTGGACACGATCCTGTGGTTCATGGGCGAGCGCCCGACACGGGTGCGCGCCAGCGCTGCGCGTCACGGCAGGGAGTGGGAGGGTGAGGACGAGGCGGCCATCCTCCTGGACTTCCCGTCTGGCGGCGTGGCCGTCGGACACGTGTCCTTCAACGCCACGGGGAGAGGTGTCAACGAGCGGTTCATCATCGGGGACGGCCTCACCATGCGGATGAGCGATGACACTCGTCTCGTCGTCAACGACGAGGTGGTCGTCGATGAGACGTACGGGTCCTATCTCGAGGGCGGCCCGAACTTCGACGCGCAGATGCGCGAGTTCCTGACCGCCGCCCGCGACGGGCGGACCCCGATCGCATCGGGGGCCGAGGTCCGAACCTGCATCGAGGCGCTGGAGGCGGCACGCTGCTCGATCCGCAACGGCGGCGGGGTGGAGCTGGACCGCGCGGTGCCCGCCGCGTGACACGGCCGACGTCGTCGCGCATCACGCACTGCCCGGTCTGCAGCGTCAGGCGCCGGCGCGGCCGGTCGAGGGCCCGGGCCTCTCGGGCAGCTCGGTAATCCCCCGAGCGCGCCAGGTGCGCCATGCGGACGGCAGCGTCGTTCAGTTGCTCGAACCGTTCCAGGCTCAGCACCGTGAAGTGCCGCGGCCCCCAGCGAGCATCGCTCGGCCCAGCGCGCGGCACCGTCCACGCGGCCACATACGTAGCGGGCCGGGGCTCAGTGGTCGAAGTAGTGGCCGTTATCCAGATCCTCGATCAGGCCGGGATGGGTCGGCTCCCAACCGAGCCACTCGCGGGTCAGCTCCCTGGACGTCGGGTTGTCCAGCGACACGAAGGCGCCCAGGAAGGAGAACTCGTCGTTCGCGTCCTCGGCCGCGATGCTGGCGCTCGGCAGGCCGAGCTTCCGGCCGATGACCTCCGCGATGTCGCGGAAGGGGACGCCGTCGTCGGCGACCGCGTGGAGCCGCGATCCAGCCGCAGCGGTCTCCAGCGCCAGCCGGTAGACGCGCGCCGCGTCGAGCGTGTGCACGGCGGGCCAGCGGTTGGACCCGTCGCCGACATAGCCGGAGACGCCCTTGTCGCGAGCGATGCCGATCAGGGTCGGGCCGAAGCCGTGGTGATCCAGCGTGCTGTGCACGAGCGGCGGGAGGCGGACCACGGAGGAGCGCACCCCGCGCTCGGCCAGCGTGACCACGGTGTTCTCGGCGTCGACCCGCGGTCCGGCCTCCAACACGTCGCGCTCCGTGCCCGGACGGCCCGCGATGCCCGCAAGCGTCAGCATCAGCGTGCCCGAGGTGCTCACGAACGGCTTCTCGGAGCCGTCCAGCGCCGTGCCGATCGCCTCGATGGCGGCGAGGTCGGCGGCGACCGCGCCGGGAAAGTCGCCCGCGCGCATCGCCTCGTGCTTGAAGGCGAGATGGATGACGCCGTCGGCCGCGGCGGCGGCCTCCCGCAAGCCGTCGAGGTCGTCGAGATCGCCGCGACGGACCTCGGCGCCGGCGGCCGCCAACGCGGTGGCGGAGCGCTCGGAGCGGGCCAGGCCGACGACCTGGTGGCCGGCTGCAAGCAGTTCGGGGACGACGGCGGAGCCGATGTGTCCGGACGCGCCGGTGAGGAAAACACGCATGAGAGACCTCCGGGTGGGCGATCGTCCTCGGCACGCTCGCGCCCGGGAGGACCGCCTTATGTCACTTGGTGTCATCACGGTAGCAGGGATGACACTTGGTGCTATCAACTACGCTCGGCGTGTGGCTCGATGGCAACCGGACGCGCGCGGCAGGCTCCAGCACGCGGCTCTCACCCTCTATGGCGAGCGCGGCTTCGACAACACCACCGTCGCCGAGATCGCGGAGCACGCGGGGCTGACGAAGCGAACGTTCTTCCGCTACTTCGCCGACAAGCGCGAGGTGCTGTTCTGGGGCTCGGAGGCGCTCGAGGAACTGTTCGTCACCGAGGTCGCCAGAACCCCCGAGTCCGCGGCGCCACTCGACGCCGTGGCGGCGGCGCTGGACGCCGCCGCCACGATGTTCGAGGAGCGACGTGAGCTCGCCGTCCGGCGCCAGCAGATCGTCGCCGCTAACCCGGGGCTGCAGGAGCGCGAGCTGGTCAAGCTCGCTTCACTTGCCGCGGCGGTGGCCGAGGCGCTGCGCCGCCGCGGGATCGGCGACCCCGCCGCGATCCTCACCGCCGAGGCGGGGATCGCCGTCTTCCGGGTGGCGTTCGAGCGCTGGGTCGATCCGACCAATCCGCAGCCCCTCCAGCGACTCATCCGCGAGTCGCTGCAAGAGCTACGCGCCGTCACGGCCGCCTAGGGAAGCTGTCTCAGCATGCGAGCGGCGCGTGGCGCGCCCGGCTCGTGGCGGTGGCGACGACCTCGCCCAGTGCGCGGCGCGAGCACGAGGGGCGCATGCGCCAAATGCCGCGCGCCGATGCGCCGGGCGGGACGGAACTCGTCGTCTGTCGTGCCGTGGCGGGTACAGGGGCCACAGCACTGCCGCCAGCCCGATTTCCGGTCCAACGTGACGATCGGGCCCGAGGCCGAGGAGGACTGACATGACGGAGCAGGGACCCATCCCGCAGCCAGAGGACGTCGACCGACTTTGGAGCCGCGTCGTCGGACGACGCGCGTTCCTGCGCGGCGCGGGCGCGACCGCCGGCGTTGCGGTGCTGCCCGCCGGCGCTGCGCGGGCGGCCACTGCGAGCGCGGCCAGAAGAGCTCGCCTGACGAGAGGTGACATCGCGATCCTGCGCTTCCTGGCGGCCGCCGAGTTGATCGAGGTCGACCTGTGGCAGCAGTACGCCGAGCTGGGCGGCGTCGCCGGCGGCAACCCCGCCTACATCGCGGCGCTGGAGAACCTCGACGGCGACATGCCGCAGTACATCTCCGACAACACCGACGACGAGGTCAGTCACGCACAGTTCCTCAACGCCTACCTGGCGTCCATGGGCGCCCAGCCGGTGAACCTCGACGCCTTCCGCACGCTGCCAAGCAGCAAGGCGACCGGCGCCAGGCAGATCGGGCGCCTCACGAACCTGCAACGCAACACGGTCGACACGAGCTGGTACACGCGCTATCGCAGCAGGAGGAACCCCGACTTCGGGGCTTCGTTCCCGCAGGCGGTCAACATCCGCGACGAGCCGCTGATCCCGATCAGCGACGCGGACACGCCGCCGAACCAGGGTCAGCCCGTCCCGCCGACGAACGGCCAGCAGCGGCGCATGCAGGCGATCGCCAACTCGGCCGGCTTCCACTTCGCCTTCATCGAGCAGGGCGGGTCGAGCCTCTACACCACGCTCAGCCTGATGGTCACGAGCCTCGAGGTGCTGCGGATCGTCGTCAGCATCGGCGGCGTCGAGGTCAACCACTTCGCGGTCTGGCACGACAAGGCCGGCAACGCGGTCAACGACCCGCTCGCGGGGGTGACCGACCCCGAGACGGGCGTCACCTTCCCCAACTTGAACAGACCGCCGTTCGGCGGCGAGCTGTTCCAGACCAACCTGATCATGCCGGAGCCGACGCAGTTCATCCGCAGGAACCTTCCGCTGTGCTCGGTCATCCGGCCCTCGTCGCGCCAGAACGCGGGCGCACTCGCGGCGGTCAACGCGCTGACCGCCGACGGCCTCTTCAACGGTCAGTCGCCGAGATTCTTCCGCGCCGCGAGAGCGCTGGCGATCGCGGCGGACGCGGCGCGGCGGGTCTAGACATATGGGCGATCCGATCGCGCGGCATCGTGAGCGCGGGAGAGCTGTTGGCCTCCGCGAGCAGCGGCCGTCGGGTAGCGCCGGGCGCCTACGCGCCTCCGGGGCGTGGAGCACGAGCGTCACCTGACCGCTGCGCTTGGATCAGAGCGCCTGCCCCGTGGGCCGGATGAGGATCTCGTTGAGCGTCATGCGCCGCGGCCGGTTCACCGCGAACGCGATGACCTCGGCGATGTCCTCGGCCGTGATGGACATCTCCTCGTACATCTGCTCGGCGGCCTGCTTGGTGTCGGCGTGCGTGATGTGGTCGGTCAGCTCGGTCGCCACGGCGCCGGGCTCGATGACCATCACCCGGATGTCGGGTTGCAGCTCCTGGCGCAGGGACTCCGACCAGCCGTTCATCCCCCACTTGGTCGCGGCGTAGACCGCGTTGCCCGGCCGGGCCGTGCGCCCGGCCACCGACGACAGGTTGACGAGGTCGCCGCCGCCGTCGCGGAGCTGATCGAGGAACACCTCGGTCGCGGTCATCGCGCCGAGCAGGTTGACCTCGACCATCTGGCGGATCTCGGCCTTCTGGTCGGAGGTGAAGGGCGCGAGCAGCATCACGCCGGCGTTGTTGACGAGGATGTCGGCGCCGCCCAGCTCGTTCTCGACGCGCTCGGCCGCGGCGACGATGGAGTCGCGGTCGGTGACGTCGGCCTCGATCGCGATCGCGCCGTCGCCGAGCTCGTCGGCGAGCGCCTGGATGCGGTCGGCACGGCGCGCCAGCAGGGCGAGCCGGCAGCCGTCGGCGGCGAGTGCGCGGGCGGTCGCCTCGCCGATGCCCGATGAGGCGCCGGTGATGACCGCGACGGGGCCGGTGTTCTGATCGGTGCTCAAGATGGTTTCCCCTGTCTCGTTCGGGTTGGTCAACTACCGGCGCGGCGCGAGCTCGAGCGTCGTGCGCTCGCTCCGTCCATGCCACCACCACTGTGCCTCCGATCCACGCGATCAAACGGGCCATCGGCGATCGTCGAGGCGCAGTGGGCGGCGCGCGACCGCGGTCTCGAGCGCTACGTGACCGAGCAGTCGCCTTACTCGATCCTCACCCGTGGGATCGAAGCCGAGGTGTTGCCCACGTGCGCGAAGTACGGCATGGGCGTCATCCCCTACAGCCCGCTTGGCGGCGGCTGGCTCTCGGGCCGCTGGCGCAAGGGCGCCGACGTGCCGACGCCCGCGTCCTCGGCGCGCCAGCGGCTCGTCGACCGCTACGACATGTCGCTTCCCGCCAACCAGCGCAAGCTCGAAGCTGCGGAAGCGCTCGCCCGCCTCGCCGAGGAGGCGGGCATGTCGCTGATCGAGCTCGCGATCGCGTTCGTCCTCGACCACGCGGCTGTGACCGCTGCGATCATCGGACCGCGCACCATCGTGCAGCTCGCAGCTCCCGGCGGCCGACGTCGTCCTCGACGAGGCGCTGCTGGACCGCATCGACGAGATCGTCCCGCCCGGCACGAACCTCAACCCGGCCGATGCCGGGTGGGTCAGCCCGGCCCTGAAGCCGGCCGCGCGGCAGCGGCAGGCCACGTCATAGTCATCGCACAGGAGGCTCACCTGACATGGAGATCACGAGAAGCAGCATCGACACCGCCAAGGGCCCGGACAGCTGGTTCACCGGTGACGTCTACATCGACCCGGTCGCCGCCGCACCCGCCCCCGGACGCGTGCAGGCCAACCTCGTCCACTTCACCCCGGGCGCCCGCACGGCGTGGCACACGCACCCGCTCGGCCAGACGGTCTACGTCACCGAGGGCATCGGCCTCTGCCAGAAGCGAGGCGGCCCGATCGAGGTCATCCGCCCGGGCGACCGCGTCTTCTTCGAGCCCGACGAGGACCACTGGCACGGCGCCGCGCCCAACCGCTTCATGGCCCACCTCGCCCTCAACGAGGTCGACGACGACCACCCCGCCGCCAACTGGGGCGAGAAGGTCACCGACGACGAGTACGCCGCCGCACCGCCGATCGAGCGCTGACTGCCAGCTGGGCAGGGCTCAGGAGCAGGGTGCTGCGGCCGCGCAGTCGAGTGGTTGTGACCCGAGGGTCGGCTCTGCGGTCACGCGACGCCGAGGGCCTTCGCGACCGTGCTGAGTTCCATGATGAGGCGGTGGTGGTCGTTCGGTGGGATGCGTGCGGGTGTGCCGCGACCGATGCCGCTTGGTGCAGCCTCGCGCGCGATCAGGTGTGGCCGCGATCGCGAAGCGACCACCTCAGCCGGGTCGCCGATGAGGACGTAGGTGCGCGTCCCTTGCCGGGCGGCGTTGCGCGCGTGCCGCGGCGTGGTTGCTGCGGTTCGGCTGCTCAGGGTTGCAGGACGACGCGGCCGCGCTGGCCGCCGGCTTCGACGAGCTCGTGTGCCGTGGCCGCTTCGGCGAGTGGGAGCGTCTGGGCGACGCGCAGGCTCAGGCGGCCGGCCTCGACGAGCGCCGACAGCTCGGCCAGCCGGCCGCCATCGGCGTAGACCTCCTGTACGACGACCTTCGTCCCGCGGACCGGGGGCGGGGCGAACGGGGCGACGAGGGGCGCCGGGGAAGGCGAACTGCAGGTCGCGCAGCCCGATCACGTCATCGCCGACGGCGAACCGCTGGACGCCGGCGCCGACGGCGTCGACGCTGCCGGCGACGTCCCAACCCAGCCCGATGGCCCCGTCGGGCGCGAGCAGGCCGCCGGCCTCGTCGCGAGCGGCGACTAACGGGCCGGCTTCTGCCGGGCGAAGGGGGCCATCCCGGCGAGCTTGCCGCCGTCGATCGGGATCGTGGCGCCGGTGATGAACGAGGCGGCGTCGCTGCACAGCCAGGCGATCGCGGCCGCGACCTCCTCGGGGCGACCGATGCGGTGCATCGGCACGGTCCGGGCGGCGCCTTGCTGCATCGCCTCGCCGGCGCGTTCGAGCTGCTCGGTCAGGATCGGGCCCGGGGCGACGGCGTTCACGCGGATGTTGCGGGCGGCGTACTCGAGTGCGGCGACCTTGGTGAGCCCGACGATGCCGTGCTTGGTCGACACGTAGGCGGCGAGGCCGCCGACCGCCTCGAGGCCGGCCGTCGAGGTCATGTTGACGATCGCGCCACCGCCGCTGTCGAGCATCGCGGCGATCTCGTGCTTGAGGCAGAGGAACGTCCCGCGCAGGTTGATCGCCAGGGCGCTGTCGAAGTCCGCGACCGCGACGTCGGTGAACGGAGTGGGGGGATGGCCGCCGCCGGCTGCGTTGTTGACGGCGATGTCGAGGCGGCCGAACGCATCGAGCGTACGCGCGACCATGCGTTCGACGGCCTCCGGATCGCCGATGTCGGTCGGGACGCTCAGCGCGGTGCCGCCGGCGGCCTCGATCTCGGCGGCGAGCTGCTCGAGGCGTGCCGCGTCGCGGGCGGCCAGCGCAACGGTCGCGCCGGCCTCGGCGAGAGCGCGCGCGGTCGCGGCGCCGATGCCGCGGCTGGCGCCGGTGACGACGGCGACCTGATCGGCGAGGGTGCCGTTCATGGTGTGATCCCTTCGTGGGTGGTGGTCGTGCCCCGTCGTGAGGCGGGGAGCAGCGCGGCCGCGGCGACGAGCCAGGCCAGGCTGCCGAAGCGGGCGATCGGCAGCAGGACGCCGGCGGGCCTCGAGAGCAGGGCGATCGTCGAGAGCTCGGCGATCGCGGCGAACGCGATGCCGGCGATCCAGACCGGTCTGGGCAACAGCCGGCCGACGGCCGCGGGTACGGCGAGGCCGGCGACGAGCAGGCCGAGGAACACGACGGCGCCGGGGCCGCCGGTGGCGAACGCGAGGTCGGCGAGCGGCCGCACGACGCTCGGGCTCGTCGCCGTCGCGGGCCGGGAGAGGACCCACTGCGTCAGGGCGCTCGTCGCGAGCATGCCGGTGGTGAGGATGCCTCCGGTGGAGGCGATCAGCACGCCGGGTACCCGGGCGAATCCCAAGTAGCGGATCCGGCTCGAGAGCGAGGCGGCGAGGATCGCCAGCGGCACGGCCGACGCGAACTGCAGCGTCGCGGCGACCCGCACCGTCGTGGGGTGAGCGGAGAAGAACGCGAGGACGTCGCGCGCGTCGTAGGGGGATGGGAAGGGGCCGCCGCCGGTGGCGCCGACGACGAGGCTCGCCGCGAACAGGGCCACCGAGATGAGCGCCAGTGGCACCAGCGGCGGGCCGACATGACGCCGGGGGGGAGGGGCTGGGGACCGGGGAGAGGAGGCCATATACCGATACTAGCAATAACGATTACTCTCTGTACTCGTTACCGGCTGTCTGTACTCTGTCGGCGTATGACTTCGCCTCCCACCGACGACAGAGGGGCCGCGCGCGACGGCGGCGTCGCTTTCCTGCTCGCGCAGCTCGGGGCGCACGCAGCCGCCGCGTTCGCCGAGCGCATCCGCCCGCTGGAGCTCACCCCGCCCCAGGCCGGGGTGCTCCGCCGCCTCGCGCAGAGCCCGGGACAGAGCCAGCGCGGGCTCGCCGACGCACTCGGCATGCACGCGCCACGGCTGGTCGCCTTGATCGACGAGCTCGAGGACCGCGGCCTCGTCGCGCGCGACCGCGACCCGGACGATCGCCGCAACTACGCGATCTCGCTGACCGACGCGGGCCGGCGGGCGCTCGCCGAGCTCGCGGGCGTCGCCCGCGACCACGAGCTCGCGATCACCGCCGCGCTCGACGACGACGAGCGTGCCCAGCTGCTCGCGCTGCTCCGGCGCCTCGCCGATGAACAGGGCCTGGCGCCCGGCGTGCACCCCGGCTTCCGCCGTATCGGCCGCCGGGCCTGACACGCCCACGGATCCACGGCTTGTCGAGAGGTCGTGTGATCAGGTAGCGCTCGACGCGACCGCGCGATGACGAGCCGTGGTCACGTGCGCGCGCGGCCGAGCAGCGCGGCGAGGCGCGGTGAGCCGTACGGGCCCTGCGCGCCGGGTCTGCGGGCGCTCGCGATGCCGCCCTCGTGCGCGAGCGTCTCGATCTGGACGCGCTCGAAGCCGGCCTCGCGGAGTGCGCCGTCCCACCATGTCGCGTTCGCGGGCGACTCCCAGCGACCGGCGAGCAACCGGATCGCGTTCTTGAGCAGCCGCCAGGCTCCCGGCAGGCCGCGGCCCGCGATCGTGCGCAGCTTGTCGACGACGATACGCCGGTCGCGGGCCTGCAGCGAGCCGAGGCTGAACATCATGTCGCCGATCACGAGGCGGCCGCCCGGCTTCAGCACGCGCATCGCCTCGGCGAGCGCGTCGCGCTTGTCGGCGTTGCCGAGCTCGTGGAAGCAGTAGTTCGAGACGACCAGGTCGGCGATGCCGTCGACCAGCGGCAGGCTCGTCGCCGAGGCCGTCACCGCCTCGACGTTCGTCGAGCCGGCGCTCGCCGCCTTCACGCGGAGGTAGTCGTTCATCGCCGGCGCGCTGTCGATCGCCCACACCCTGCCGACGCGCCGGGCCAGCGCGAGCGTGAGCAGCCCCGTGCCGGAGCCGATGTCGACGACGACGTCGTCGGCGCGCGGGTCGCCGAGCTCGACGATGCGATCGCGCAGTGTCTGGAAGCCCGCGCCGCGCGCTACCGTCTCGGCATCGGCCACGTGGGCGTCCCAGTCCTTATGGGCCATTTGCATGCGGCGCACCTTGCACGGCTCGTGTAAGCGCCACGTCAGCGCAGAAACAGAGTTCTCTCATCCCCGCACCCCCGGACCGGTCATCTGACGTCCCCCCGCGACGCCGCGGCTCCGCGCCCCGACGCCGCGTAGCGGTGGGGCTTCTGGGCGTTCTCGCCGTCGCCGTGGTCGCCGCTCTGGCACTCGGGTCGGGCTCGGGCGGGTCGCACGGGCGGTCGACCCCGACCGGGCGCGTCGGGGCTCGACCGGCCAGAGCGGCGGTCGGGACGCTGGAGCTGCGCACGGCGGGGCGAACCGTTGCGCGCATCAGCCTGCGGCCCTATCTGCGGGCCGGCTCCCAGTCGCTCGACCAGCGGACGCTGACCCGTGCGGTCGAGGCCGCCGTCCTGGCCACCGCCTGGCAGCGCAGCGGAACCTCCAGCGTGCTGTACCGCAACGACCGCGCCGGCGTGCTGCGCGCCGTCGCCGGACTCAGCGCCGCCGGCGGCGTCGTCGAGGTCCGCCGGCGCGCGCTCGCCTCGCGGATCGCCGCTCCGGTGATCGCTCAGACGCTGCGCAACGACTGCGAGGCGACCGCCCTCCAGTCGCTGCTCGCGACGCGCGGCGCGCTCGTCCCGCAGCTCCGGCTGCAGGCCGAGCTCCCCCGCAGCGGGCCGCTGGACCCGATCGGCGCAGGCGCGCAGAGAGTCTGGGGGGACCCCGAGTCGGGCTTCGTCGGGCGGCCCGACGGCGGAGGTGAGAGCGGTGGCTTCGGCGTCTACCAGCGTCCGATCCAGTCGCTCGCCGCACGGCACGGCCAGCAGCTCGTCGACCTCACCCGCGCCGCCCCCGCGCGGCTCTACCAGCAGCTGCTCCTCGGCCACGCCGTGATGGCGTGGATCGGGCTCAGCGACGGCCCGTACGCGCAGTGGCACAGCCCGGCCGGACGCCTCGTGCGCGTCGACTACGGCGAGCACGCGGTCGTGCTCGACGGCATCGACGCCGACGGCGCGGTCCGCGTGATGAACCCCCTCGAGGGCACGCAGGAGACGTGGTCGCGCGCTCGCTTCGAGTCGGCGTGGGGTCTGCTCGGTCGGCGCGCGCTCGGCGCTTGACGCCCCTGAGTCGCACCTCCTAGCCGGGCGCGGCCGGGTCGCTCAGCGCCGCCGCGGCTGCGTGGCGGGTCCGGCGCCATTGATCCGCGATGTAGACGGGGATGCCGATCAGGATGAGGATCACGCCGTCGAAGACCGTCGGCCTCCCGGTCGCGCCGATCATCCAGATGCTGAACGCGAGGGCGAGGGCGGCGGCGAGCGCCTGGGCGAGCTAGTACTGCTCCAGCGCCGGGCGCAACGCGCGCAGCCCGCCGAGGCGGCGGACCAGCGCCGCGACCGGCAGCGTCCCGACCGCCATCGTCAGGCCGACCGCGGCGTAGACCGGGCGCGCGCCGAC
>JAOPZA010000111.1 GCA_025964325.1 Conexibacter sp. | reverse complement strand
GCACGAGCAGCCAAGACCCAGAATGGCAGTGGGACTGCAACGTTGACGATCAAGCTGTCGGCGGCCGCTCGCCGCCAGCTGGACAAGGACCATAAGCTCGGGCTGCGGGTAACGGTCTCCACGCCGGGCGCGCACTCCCGTGTGGCGCGTTTCACGCTGACGAGCAGGGGGCGGTAGCGCAATGAACATCACGAAGCAGAATTCAGTGCCGCGTGTACTCGGCCTGGCTGTCGTCATCCTCTGCCTGCTCGCTTGGGCCGCGCCCGCGTATGCCGCGTTGGGAGACGGCTTCAGCATCACGGGTTTCGATGGATCGGTGAGCAATCAAGATGGGACGCCGTTCACCCAGGCCGGGGGGCACCCGTACTCGGCAACGACGACGATCAGATTCAGCACGACGACGAACACTGATGGAACTACGATTCCGGACGGAGACAACAAGGATCTCCACGTCGAACTTCCCGCGGGTTTCATCGGGAATCCGAACGCGGTGCCGAAGTGCACCGAAGACCAGCTCGCTGTCCTGGGACTCCTTGCCGCGATCAGTGCGAGCTCGTGTCCGGTGGCGAGCCAGGTGGGTGTGGTCACTATTGACCTCGCGTATAATTTCGGGACCGTCACGCTGCCGGTCTTCAACATGGAGCCGCCCAGTGGCGAGCCCGGCCTCTTCGGATTCAACGTGCTCGGGCAAGGCATCGTTCACCTCGTCCCGAGCGTCCGGAGCGGCGGCGACTACGGCCTCACGGTTGATATCAACGACATCACGCAAACCGATCCGATCCTGTCCACGTCTCTTACATTGTGGGGCGTTCCCGCAGACCCCGGCCATGACGCGCAGCGCGGACAGCTCTGCATGTCTGCATTTGGAACATGCTTCCACCCGAACCCTGCCGCGGGTGACCCCCCTGTTAGCGCAGGCGTACCTCCCACGCCGTTTCTGACAAACCCGACCAACTGCTCAGCTGGGCCGTTGACGACGAGACTGCGGGCCGACTCGTGGCAGCACGCCGGTGACTTCCTGGCGGCGAGCTTTGTGAGCCACGACAACGGCACGCCGCCGAATCCGCAGGGCGTCACCGGATGCGATCGCCTGCCGTTCAGTCCATCGCTCACGCTTCGACCCGAAACGACTACTGCTGGAAGCCCGTCCGCCTACGCCGTCCATCTCAGCGTGCCGCAGAACGACAATCCCTTCGGAATCGCGACAGCGGCCCTCAAGAAGGCGGTCGTCACGCTGCCGAGCGGCGTTTCGGTCTCGCCTTCGGCTGCGGACGGGCTCGGCGCGTGCTCGGTCGACCAGATTGGCGTCGATTCTGCGAGCGAACCGTCGTGTCCGGACTCCTCGAAGATCGGAACCGTCCGGATCGATTCGCCGCTTCTCAGCGATCCACTCACCGGGTCGATCTATCTCGCACAGCCGACGTCCACTCAGCTGCTGAAGATCTACTTGGTGGCTGAAGCGCACGGCGTGCTCGTGAAGCTGCCTGGGACGATCGACGCGAACTCCAGCACCGGCCAGCTTACGGCGACGTTCGACAACAACCCACAACTGCCGTTCACCGAGCTCCTCCTGAATTTCAAGGGAGGGCCTCGGGCGCCGTTGGTGAACTCGCCGACGTGCGGCACCGCGACGACGTCTTCGTCGTTCACCGCGTACAGCGGGCAGACGGCGAGCTCGACGGATTCGTACGAAGTAACCGGACCGTGCTCGCACGGCTTTGCCCCGACCTTCTCCGCCGGCATGGTAACGCCAGCTGGGGGCAACGATTCGCCGTTCACGCTGACATTCTCGCGCAGCGATCAGGACCAGATGCTCGGCAACATCTCGGTGGACCTGCCGAAGGGTCTGCTCGGACGGATTGCCTCGGCGCCGCTGTGCCCCGACACGGCGGCGAACGCCGGAACCTGCTCCGCCGTCTCGCGGATCGGGTCGACGACGACCGCCGCTGGACCCGGCTCCAATCCGTTCAACCTCCCGGGCAGCGTCTACATCACCGGCCCCTACAAGGGTGCGCCGTTCGGCATGTCGATCGTCGTGCCGGCCATCGCGGGGCCGTTCAACCTCGGCACCGTGGTCGTGCGCGCTGCGATCTTCGTCGACAAGAACACGACGGCACTGCGGGTGGTCTCAGATCCGTTGCCAACGATCCTGCAGGGCATTCCGCTGCAGATTCGCTCGGTCAACATCACGATCGATCGGCCCGGATTCATGTTCAACCCCACGGATTGCAGCCCGTCGAGCATCAACGCCCGGATCACTTCCGGCGCGGGAGCGGCCAGCAACGTCAGCTCTCGGTTCCAGGTGGCCAACTGCGCGTCCCTCCCGTTCAAGCCGTCGATGTCGGTCTCCGTCGGCGGCAAGGGTCACACGGCGACGCGGGCGTCGACGCCGCTGAAGGTCGTGCTCACGATGCCGAAGGGCAACGCGAACAACAAGGCGGTGGACGTGACGCTGCCGAGCACGCTCAATGCGCATCTCGCCGCGCTGCAGCATCCGTGCACCGAGGTCGACTTCCAGGCCGACAGATGCGGGCCGAAGGCGAAGGTCGGTACGGCCAGCGCCGTGACGCCGGTGTTGCGTGACCCGCTTCGGGGTGGCGTGTTCTTCGTCAAGAACCCGAGAAAGGGCGCGCTGCCGCTGATGAGAGTGGCGCTCCGTGGTCAGGTTGCGGTTGACCTGACGAGCACCATCCGGACGACGCCGCTGATCCGGGCGCAGTTCCTGACGGTGCCGGACGTCCCGATCACACGGTTCACGCTGTCGCTCGTCTCGGGCACGCAGGGGCCGGTCGGTGTGCGGACCAGCCTCTGCTCGGGCTCGAGCGCAGCAAAGGCCGCCTTCCGCGGGCACAACGGCAAGCTCGTGAACGCCAGCCCGAAGCTGAAGGTCACGGGCTGCGCCAAGGCCAAGCCGAAGGCGAAGGCCAAGACGCAGAAGACCAGCACCAAGAAGAAGTAGGCGCGGACGCCGCTCCCCTCGCGCACCGTGCGAGGGGAGCGCCACCGAGATCCTCGAGGGGGCGGCAGCCAAGCGCTGTCGGCCCCTCGTCTGCGTTAAGCGCCAACCCCAGCAGATGCCACCGTTTGTCCGCACCCCATCACAACAAAGCGCTAACAATCCCTTAGTTCCACCAGAGCCTTGACAAACCTCCCCCGGCTGAGGTTTGATTCCTGGTCATGAGGAGTGAGGGCGCTGGGTCGTTGGCATCCCTGCGCGAGCTGAACCGCCGGAGGCTCGTCGACGAGCTGCGCCGGCTCGGGCTCGCGTCACGGGCGGAGCTGGCGCGACGGACCGGACTCAGCCGCAGCACGGTCTCCTCGCTCGTCACCGACCTGCAGTCGGACGGCCTCGTGGTCGAGCGCGAGATCGACGGCGCCGGGCCGCAGGGCGGCCGGCCGCCGGTCCTCCTCAGCCTCGAGCGCTCCGCCGGCGCCGCCCTCGGGCTCGACTTCGGCAAGCGCCACATCCGCGTGATCGTCACCGACCTCGCGCACGCGGTCCTCGCCGACCTCGAGCGGCCGATCGACACCGAGCACGCCGCCGCCGAAGGGCTCGAGGCGGCTGCGGAGCTGGTCGACCAGGCGCTGATCGAGGCGAACGTCGAGCGCGGTCACGTGATCGGCGCGGGGATGGGCCTCCCGGGTCCGATCGACAGCCAGACCGGCGAGGTCGGCTCCTCGGCGATCCTCCCCGGGTGGATCGGCGTCCGGCCCCAGCAGGCGATGCAGGAGCTGCTCGCGATCCCGGTCCGCGTCGAGAACGACGCGAACCTCGGCGCGCTCGCCGAGCTCACATGGGGCGCCGGGCAGGCGACCGAGGACTTCTTCTACGTCAAGCTCGCCTCCGGCATCGGTGGAGGCGTCGTCGTGAACGGGCAGCTCTACCGCGGCGCCGGGGGCATCGCGGGCGAGATCGGCCACTCTCTGGTCGATGAGCGGGGCCCCGTGTGCCGCTGCGGCAACCGCGGCTGCCTCGAGTCGGTGGCATCGACGCGGGCGATCGTGGACCTTCTGCGGCCCGCCCACGGGGACGACTTGACGATCGAGCAGGTGATCGCGCACGCGCACGCGGGAGATCTCGCCTCACGCCGCGTCATCGGCGACGCGGCGCGCGCGCTGGGGGTCGTGCTCGCGCATGTCTGCAACATCATGAATCCGGCCAAGGTCGTCGTCGGTGGCGACCTCGGAGCTGCCGGGGCCGTGCTCCTCGACCCGCTGCGCGATCAGGTCGCGCGTCACGCGGTTCCCCCGGCTGCCGGCAGGGTCGAGATCGTGCCCGGTGTGCTGGGCCGTCGTGCCGAAGTGCTCGGTGCGGCTGCCCTCGTGCTCCGGGATGTCGAGGGCTTCGCCCTCGCGCCCGCAGGGAACGCAGGTAACCGGAAGATCGTGTGATGAAGGAGGAGGAGGGACGTATGCAACGCAGGTTCGTGCTTTTGCTCACAGTCGTGGGCGCACTCGCACTCGCTGTCGTCGTCACCGCGTGCGGCAGCAGCAAGAAGAGCAGCAGCACCAGCACCGGTAGCGCCGGCGCTTCGACCACCTCGAGCAGCAGCGGCTCGGGGGGCGGCAAGATCGCGCTGCTCCTGCCGGAGAACAGAACGGCGCGCTACGAGTCGCAGGACAGACCGCTGTTCGAGGCCAGAGTGAAGGAGCTCTGCCCCAACTGCAGCGTGCTCTACTCGAACGCCGAGCAGGACGCGGCGAAGCAGCAGGCGCAGGCCGAGGCTGCGATCACGAATGGCGCGAAGGTGCTCGTCGTCGACGCCGTCGACGGGAGAGCGGCCGCCTCGATCGTGACGCGTGCGAAGCAGTCGAAGATCCCCGTGATCGCCTACGACCGGCTGATCTCCAACTCCGACCTCGATTACTACGTCTCGTTCGACAACAGAAGAGTCGGCGAGCTGCAGGCCACGTCACTCGTGAACAGACTCAGAGCCGACGGGTCGAGAGGCAACCTCGTGATGATCAACGGGGCGCCGACGGACGCGAATGCGGCGCAGTTCAGAGCCGGCGCCCACTCGGTGCTCGACTCGAGCGGCTTCAGAATCGCGAGAGAGTACGACACGCCCGACTGGTCGCCCGACAGAGCGCAGGCGGAGATGGACCAGGCGATCACGGCGCTCGGCAAGACCGGCTTCGTGGGCGTCTACGCCGCCAACGACGGCACTGGCGGCGCGGCGATCGCCTCGATGAGATCCCAGGGCATCGATCCGGCCACGCGCCCGACCACCGGTCAGGACGCGGAGCTCGCCGGGATCCAGCGGATCGTCGCGGGCACGCAGTACATGACCGTCTACAAGGCGATCAGACCGGAGGCCCAGGACAGCGCGACGTTCGCCGTCGCACTCGCCCAGGGCAAGACGCCCGACGCGACCCTCGTGAACACGAGAACCAACAACGGCCAGAAGGATGTCCCGTCGGTGATCCTGACCCCGGTCGCGGTCACGTCGAGAAACATCAACGACACGGTCGTCAGAGACGGGTACTGGACTGCCGCCCAGATCTGCACCTCCGCATACGCGGCGCAGTGCAGAAGACTGGGTATCCAGTAGCCATATCGGACGGAGCGAGGAAGAGGAGCCTGAGATGACCGGGACGACGCCGCTGCTGGAGCTGCGGCAGGTGAGCAAGAGCTTCGGCGCGGTGCAGGCGCTCTCCGGCGTGGACTTCGACGTCCACGCCGGGGAGGTCGTCGGCCTCGTCGGCGACAACGGTGCCGGCAAGTCGACGCTCGTCAAGGTGATGTCGGGCATCCACATCCCCGACGGCGGCGAGTACCGCTTCGACGGGAAGCCGCAGAAGGTGCACGCCCCGAGCGACGCGACGTCGCTCGGGGTCGCCACCGTCTACCAGGATCTGGCGCTGTGCGACAACCTCGACGTCGTCGCGAACCTGTTCATCGGGCGCGAGTTCGTCGCGACGGGGCCGGCCCGCCTGACGCGCCAGCTCGACGAGCCGAAGATGGAACAGCGCGCAGGCGAGTTGCTGAACACGTTCTCGATCAACATCCCGAGCATGCGCGCCGAGGTAGGCATGATGTCCGGCGGCCAGCGCCAGTCGGTGGCGATCGCCCGCGCGCTCGTCGGTGACGCGAGAGTCGTCCTGCTGGACGAGCCGACCGCGGCGCTCGGCGTCGCGCAGACGCGCCAGGTGCTCGACCTGATCGGGCGCCTGCGCGAGCAGGGCATCGGCGTCGTCGTGATCTCGCACAACATGCGCGACGTGTTCGAGGTGGCCGACCGCATCTACGTGATGCGACTCGGGCGCAAAGAAGGCGTCTACGAGGCCAAGAGCACGACGCAGCAGGAGATCGTCGCGGCGATCACCGGCGCGGACCTCAACGCGCAGTCCACGAAGGAGGCGACGGTCTGATGAGCTCCGCGGCCACGCAACCGGCGGCGAGCGCACCCGGCGCCGCGTCGCCCTCCGACCAGCGGGGTCCCTCCCCGCTGCGGGACTTCTTCAAGAGATTCGCCCAGGGCGAGCTCGGCTCGGTCCGGGTGATCATCATCCTGGCGATCATCTGGGCGATCTTCGCGATCGCCAACAGCAACTTCCTGACGTCGGGCAACCTCGTCAACCTGTCGCTGCAGATCGCGGCCACCGGCCTCATCTCGGTCGGCGTCGTGATGGTCCTGCTGCTGGGCGAGATCGACCTCTCGGTCGCGCAGCTGTCGGGTCTCTGCGCGGCGATCATGGCGGTGCTGAACGTCCAGCACGGCTGGGGCGCGGTCCCCGCGATCGCCGCGGCGATCGCGGCCGGCATCGCCCTCGGGCTCTTCCAGGGCTTCATCGTGACGCGCTTCGGGATCCCCTCGTTCATCGTCACGCTGGCCGGTCAGATCGCGTTCCTCGGCCTGCTGCTGCAGGTGCTCGGCACCACCGGCACGATCAACATCACCGATCCCACGCTCGTCGGCATCGCCGGCACCTTCTACACGGGTGCGACCGCCTGGATCATCGCGATCGTGGTGATCGGGGCGTTTGCGGCGTCGTCGCTGAGCGCCCGCCGCCAGCGGGTCGCGGCCGGCTTGCCGGCGGCGAGCCCGCCGATCGTGCTCGCGCGCGTCGCGCTCGTCGCGATCGTGACGCTCGGCGTCACCTACGTGCTGACGCAGGATCGCGGCGTGCCGCTCGCGCTCCTGATCCTCGTCGGCTTCGTCGTCGCATTCGACTACATCGTGCGGCGCACGCGCTACGGCCGGCACGTGCTCGCGGTCGGCGGCAACACCGAGGCCGCACGCCGCGCCGGCATCCCCGTCACGCGCATCCGCATCTCGGTCTTCGCGATCGCGGGGCTGATGGCGGCGATCGGCGGCATCGTCGCCGCCTCGCGCCTCCTGGCAGTCAACCAGGGCACCGGCGGCAGCGACCTGCTGCTGCTCTCGATCGCGGGTCCGGTGATCGCCGGCACGTCGCTGTTCGGCGGTCGCGGCACGGTCTGGAGCGCGCTGCTCGGCGGCTTGGTGATCGGCTCGGTCTCGAACGGCATGGACCTGCTCGCGCTGTCCTCGGCGATCAGATACATGGTCACGGGCGGCGTGCTGCTCGGCGCGGTCATCATCGACTCGATCGCGCGGCGGCAGCGGAGGGCGGAAGGCCGCTTGTAGGGAGGAGGCGGCGGGGTCCGGCGTTGGTGGCCGGGCAGCGCCGGCGGGTGCGCGTACCCGGCACGAAAATAGGGGCTGGCGGACCGATGTCCGCCAGCCCCTATTCGTCCTAGAACGAGTGTTCGCGATCGGTGAGATCGCGAGCCGTGATTAATGCGCGGTCTGCAGCGCCAAGTCGTTGTTGATGCTCATCGTGTTGTTACCTGAGGCGGACGGCAGTCTCAGCTTCGCGTCGATGGTTGCGTTGATCAGCCCGAGGCCAAGTCCGCAGCCCGTTGCTCCGGGGACCGAGAACGCGTTGTCGACATCGAGCGCGCCCGTCACGAGGAGGGTGTTCGTCGTCGGATCGAACGAGGATGTCCCGGGGTGACCGGAGATGGGTGTATTCGGCGGGGGCGGGTTTGTCGTTGTCGTCGTCAGATTGAGCCTTGCCGGGTTCGCGTTGCTCCCGATGTAGCAGTTGGAGCCAATCAGCGGATTGCTGAGCTTCAGCTTGATCGGAGCGCTGATGCTGGCATCGATCGGGCCGAGCACGATCGAGGACGGTGGTCCGGCCAACTGCGCCGTCGCGGTCACGGCATTCCCCGGGATCGGGAGGCTGATGCCGAGGAGTCCGCCTGGCACGTTGACAGGCTGCGCGAAGAAGCCGTTCGTTCCCGTCGGTGCCACGAAGCTGAACACCCCCGGTGCCGGCTGGCTCAAGCCGCCGCGGATCTCGAGCGAGTGGTCGAGCGGGACGTCGAACCCCTTGATGGTCATGCTGCCGCTCTGCGACTGAACGTCCACGCAGGTGATGACCGAGGCATCCGACCTCGGGCAATCCGAGAAGTTCGGGAACGCCGCCATCGCAGAGCCACTGATTGCAAGCGACGCCGTGGTGGCAAGTGCGGCGCATCCTGCAAGGGCACCTCGTCGTAATCTCATACAGAACATCCTTCCTCCGCCCGTTATGGCGGGCGAAATCGATTAACCGACGCAGCGTCGATCGCGGAGGGCGCTGGCCCACCGGTCGCCTCGTGACGAAGAGGCCACTCGTCAATTCGATGCAGCGATATCGGCATGTCGGACGACGGGCATCCAACGGCGTCAGCCGCTCCAACTCTCCCCGAGCAGACGCCACGACCCTATGTTTCTGGTTTCAGGCTTGTCAAGGGAGAACAAGCGGGGAGGGCGCGGCGGCGAAAGGGAAACGTCAACGTTTGCGGGTGGTTTCGCCGGATGCCTTTTCGCTGGCGCCGGCGACTAGACGAATATACGAGTCGATCCTTGCCCGTCCGCGTGGGCTGAGGTCCAGGCGGGCCCGTCGGTGTGGGGCGAAGCGGTGTCGACATGCGCCCATCTGCGTACCATTGGCCGATGCGAGAAGAGATCGTCGCCGAGCTCGCTGCGCGCCGGCCCAGACTTCGCGGTGTCTCGCATCAGTGGGCGTGCCTCGCCGCCGCGGTTGCCGGCGGGCTGCTGATCTGGCGCGCGCCGGACGGCAAGGCGACGGTCGTCGCCGCGATCTACGCGGCCTCGATGGTGGCGCTGTTCGGCGTCAGCGCCGTCTATCACCGCATCACCTGGCGACCGAACGTGCGGCGCTGGCTGCGCCGGCTCGATCACGCGATGATCTTTGTCTTCATCGCCGGCACCTGCACGCCGGTTGCGCTGCTCGTCGTCGGCGGGACGCTCGGGCTCGTGCTGCTCTGCGTCATGTGGGGCGGCGCGCTCGCCGGCATCGTGCTCAACCTCGCGTGGACCGACGCGCCGAAGGTCGTCAGCGCGCTCGTCTACTTCGCCCTCGGGTGGATCGGGCTGAGCGTGCTGCCGGACCTGATCAGCGTTCTCGGTGCGACGCCGACGGCGCTCTTCCTCGGCGGCGGCCTGCTGTACTCGATCGGCGCCGTCGTCTACGCACGTGGGCGGCCCAACCCGGTGCCGAACGTCTTCGGCTACCACGAGGTCTTCCACGCGCTCGTGATCGCCGCGGCCGCCGTGCACTTCGTCGCCGTCGCCGGCTTCGTCGTCCCGCTCGGATGAGCGACGAGCTCGGATGAGCAACGAGCTCGGATGAGCAACGAGCTCGGATGAGCGACGAGCTCGGATGAGCGACGCTTCGCTGGCCGCGCTCGTCGCGGCACGAGCGCCGATCCTGGCCGACGGCGCGATCGAGACGCGGATCATGTTCGAGACCGAGCTCGTGCTCGACGAGCACCTGCAGGTCGCCGTCCTGCCCGCGGCCGTCGTGGGGCGCGCCGCGCTGCGCGACATCTACGCCGGCTACGTCGCGGTGGCGCGCGAGCACGGGCTGCCCGCGATCCTCGGCACGCCGACCTTCCGTGCGAGCGCTCGCTACGTCGAACGGGCGGGGCGGGGGAGCGGCACGACCGGCGAAGCCGAGGTGCGCGGCCTCAACGCCGCCGCGACCGAGCTGCTGCAGGAGGTCCGCACGGCCGCCGGCGCCGGTCCCCCGATCTTCATCGCCGGCGTGATCGGTCCCTACGGCGACGCCTACACCCCGGCGGACTGCCTCCCGCGCGCGGCCGCGGCCGCCTATCACCGCACGCAGGCGCAGGCGCTCGCCGAGGCGGGCGTCGACCTGCTGTTCGCGCCCACGTACCCGTCGGTGGCCGAGGCGACCGGCGCGGCCGATGCGATGGCGGCGACCGGCCTGCCGTATGCGCCGAGCTTCGTCCTCGACGCCGAGGGCCGCGTGCTCGACGGGCTGTCGTTGGCCGAGGCGATCGCCCGCATCGACGCAGCCGTCGACCCGGCTCCGGCCTGGTACGGGATCTCGTGCGTGCACGCGTCCGTCGCGGCGCGAGCGCTCGTCGCGCTCGCCGCGACGCCGTTCGCCGACCGGCTGCGGGAGCTGAAGCCGAACGGCTCGCCGCTCAGCCCGGCCGAGCTGGTCGCGCTCGACCACGTGGAAGCGGACGACCCGGAGCGCTTCGGGGCCGCGATGGCCGCCCTGCGCGACGCGTTCGGACTGCCGATCCTCGGCGGCTGCTGCGGGACCGACGC
>JAOPZA010000079.1 GCA_025964325.1 Conexibacter sp. | reverse complement strand
AAGAACGCACCGCAGCCCTTGACGGCTGGCTCCACACCTACAACCATCACCGCCCACACGGCTCCCTCAACCACAAGCCGCCCGCAGCCCGCCTCCGCGAGCTGAACAACCTCCCTAGCTCTTACAGCTAGGTCTGACCGCGCGCGTCTCGTCAGCGCGGTCCGGCGCCGCGGGCGCTAGGAGTCGCCGGCCGGCTCCGTCCGCGCGAGCCCGCGCAGCAGCCGCTGCAGCGCGGCGACCGACGCCTCGGTCTCCTCGGGCCGCTCGTAGATCAGCTGCTGCAACGTCAGCCCGTCGAGCGCGGCGAAGACGAGCCGGACGAGCGCGGGGTCGGCGTCGATCCCGAACGAGGCGAGCGCGCGGGTGGTGACCGCCAGGTACTCGTCGTAGAGCGCGCGCACCTCCGGTCCGAGCTCCTCGCGCCGGCGCGCCTCGAGCGCGAGCTCGAACTGGAAGACCTGCGCCTCGGGCGCCTCCTGCGCGAGCTCCGCCAGGTCGCTCGCGAAGTCCTCCAGCCGCTCGCTCTCGGGCGCCAGCGACGACGCGTCGATCGCCTCGCGTCGCGCCTTCGCGACCGTCTCGTGGATCAGCTTGTCGCGCGAGCCGAAGTGGTAGCTGACGAGCCCGTGCGTCGTACCGGCCTCGCGCGCGACGGCGCGGTACGTCAGCCCGCCGAAGCCGTCGCGGGCGACGACGCGCGCGGCCGCGTCGAGCAGCGCGTCGCGCCCCTCGGCGTACTGTGGTCGCGGCGGCCGATTCCCCTGCATGGGGCCAGAGTACTCCGAGCCATCTGGGGCCACGGACGACAGCTCGTGCGTCCTCGCCTTCCCGGTGGCCGCCGCAAACGTCAGCGGCGCCGCGCGCCGCCGTGCGGCCGCCAATGCCCGCGTCAGCGGGCACCTTGACAGACGGATAGTTCGATGATCTCCTTGCTCACATGACCACCTTCGCTCCCGCCGCGGCTGCGCGCGGCGCCCATCCGCTCGATCCCCTGCGGCCCGACGAGATCGCGCGCGCGGCGCAGATCGTGCGCGCCGCGCGCGGGCTCGGCGAGCGCGTCCGCTTCGTCTCGATCTCGCCGGCGGAGCCGCCGAAGCACGAAGACGGCCTCGCGCCGCGCGCCGCCGAGGTCGTCCTCTACGACGCCGCCGCGCGGACCACGATCGAGGCGCGCGTCGACCTCCACGCCGGCGCGGTCACCTCGTGGCGGGAGCTGACGGGCGTCCAGCCGCAGATGACCGCGCCCGAGTTCCTCGCCGTCGAGGCGGCCGTGCGGCGCGCGCCGGAGTTCCTCGCCGCGCTGCGCCGTCGCGGGATCGAGGACGCCTCCGACGTCGACGTCGACCCCGTCTCGGCCGGCAACCACGGGCTGCCCGAGGAGCAGGACGGGCGGCGGCTCGCGCGGATCCTCGCGTTCGTGCGCCCGAATCCCGGCGGCAACGCCTACGCGCGCCCGCTGCAGGGGATCTTCGGGCTCGTCGACGTCGAGACCGGCGAGCTCGTCCACTTCGAGGACCGCGAGCCGGTCCCGCTGCCGCCCGGCGACGGCGAGTTCCGCGCGGACCGGGTCGGGCCGCTGCGCGACGACGTGCGCGAGATTCGCATCACGCAGCCCGACGGGCCGAGCTTCACGGTCGACGGCCACGAGGTGCGCTGGCAGAAGTGGCGCCTGCGCGTCGGCTTCACGACGCGCGAGGGGCTCGTCCTGCACCACGTCGGCTACGAGGACGGCGGCCGCCTGCGGCCGGTCCTGCATCGTGCCTCCTACGCCGAGATGGTGGTGCCCTACGCCGATCCCGACCGCTTCTACCAGGCGCCGCTCGACATCGGCGAGTTCAACATCGGCACGATGACGAACGCGCTCACGCTCGGCTGCGACTGCCTCGGGGCGATCCACTACTTCGACGGCGCCTACGCCGGGCCCGACGGCGAGCCGGTCGTCGTCCCGAACGCGATCTGCCTGCACGAGGAGGACCACGGGATGCTGTGGAAGCACACCGACTTCCGCACCGGCGACGTGCAGGTGCGGCGCGGGCGGCGGCTCGTGATCTCCAGCATCGTCACGGTCGGCAACTACGAATACGGCTTCTTCTGGTATCTGCACCAGGACGGCTCGATCGCCTCGGAGGTGAAGGCGACGGGGATCGTCGCGACGCAGGCGCTTGGCGACGGCGAGACGCCGGAGTTCGGCACGCTGCTGGCGCCGAACCTGGGCGGGATCAACCACCAGCACGTCTTCTGCGCGCGGCTCGACCTCGACGTCGACGGTGCCGCCAACACCGTCGTCGAGGTCGACACCGAGGCGGTCCCGCAGGGACCGGGGAACGAGCACGGCAACGCCTGGCGGACGGTCAAGCGGGCGCTCTCCTCGGAGCTGCGGGCGCGGCGCCGGATCGACCCGTTCCGCGCGCGCGGCTGGCTCGTGACGAATCCGTCACGGCGCAACGCGGTCGGCGAGCCGGTCGCCTACAAGCTCGTGCCGGGCGACAACACCGTGTCGTTCGCGGCCCCCGGCTCGGCGATGCGCCGGCGCGCCGGCTTCGTCGACCACCACCTGTGGGTCACGCGCTACGACGCCGCCGAGCGCTATCCGGCCGGTGAGTACCCCTACCAGCACCCCGGCGGCGACGGGCTGCCGCGCTGGGTCCAGGCCGACCGGCCGCTCGAGCAGGAGGACCTCGTCGTCTGGTACACGATGAACCACCACCACGTGCCGCGACCGGAGGACTGGCCCGTGATGCCGGTCGCGCGAATCGGCTTCGAGCTGAAGCCGTGGGGCTTCTTCGATCGCAACCCCGCGCTCGACGTGCCGCCGTCGGAGCCCGGCGGCGGTGGCAGCTGCTGACCGCTTCGCGGTCAGTCGGATGCCGGCTGCGCGGGCATCCAGCGATCGTGTCCTCGGTGCGGTTACGGCTTCCCGAGCAGCAGTGCGATGCCTTGGCCGCCGCCGATGCAGAGGGTGATGAGGGCGTGGTCGTGGTTGGCGCGGTGCATTTCGGTGATGGCTTTGGCGGTGATGGCGGTGCCGGTTGCGCTGATGGGGTGGCCGAGGGCGATGGCGCCGCCGTTGGGGTTCACGCGGGCGGGGTCGAGGTCGAGCTCTTTGATGACGGCGAGGGCTTGGGCGGCGAAGGCTTCGTTGAGCTCGATCACGCCGA
>JAOPZA010000129.1 GCA_025964325.1 Conexibacter sp. | reverse complement strand
ACGCCCAGAACGCGCCCGCCGGCGTGCGCGGCGGCGCTCCCACCGGCGGGACCGAGGCCGGCCACGCGCGCGGCACGACGCAGAGCGCGACGCGCGCGCCCGCACAGCTGGCGGCCGGGCCCCAGGGGCTGCCGCTGCAGGGCGCCTACGAGCCCGGCAGACCGGGCGGCAAGGCGCAGGCGGGGGAGACCGGCGGCGGCGGCGGGGGCCACGGACGCAACAGAGCGATCGGCGGCGGCGTCAACTCCTCGCCGAGCCTCAGCGCCTTTCCCTACATCCCGCCCGACGCCGCCTCGATCCCGTCCGCGCGCCAGGACCTGCTGACGAACTACCTCGAGGTGATCACGTCGCTCGCCGGCAGATCGTGGTAGCCGCCCGCTCGGCGCCGTGACGCTGCTGAGCGCATGGGCCCTGGCAGGGCTCGTCCTGCTCGCGCCGCTCGTCGTCCTCCACCTGCGGCGTGCGCGGCTGCCGCGGCGCGAGGTTCCGAGCCTCCTGCTCTGGCACGAGCTGCCGGCGGAGCCGTCGCTGCACCGGCGACGGCTGCGCCCACCGCCGCTGCCGCTCCTCCTCCTCCTGCAGGTGCTGGCGCTGATCGTCCTGGTGCTCGCGCTCGCTCGTCCTGGGGCGAGCTCCGACGCAGGCGCCGCCGTGCACGTCTACGTCGTCGACGACTCGGTCTGGATGCAGGCGCGGGACGGCGGCGGCACGCGTCTCGCCGCCGCACGCGAACAGCTGCGAGCGCGCCTCGCCGGGCTCGAGCGCCAGACGCCGGTGCGGATCGTCCTCGCCGCCGCCTCCCCGACCGTCCTCTACAGCGGCCGCGCCGGCGAGGCGGCCGGCGCGCTCGCGCAGGTGACGCCGAGCGACGGTCCCGGCGACCTCGCCGGCGCCGTGCGCCTCGCCGCCGGGCTGCGGCGCCGCGCGAGCGACCCGATCGTGCTGCTGCGGGCGCCGGAGAACGCGCTCCCGCGCGTCGGGGCGCCGAGCTCGACGTTCACGCCGGTCGCGATCGGCGGGGCGATCGACGACCGCGCGATCACCGACGCGAGCGCGCGCTGCGGGCTGCCGGCGGGCGCCGCCTGCGAGGCGTTCGCGCGGGTGCGCAACGGCGGCCCGAGAGCTGTCGCGGTGCACGTCACGGTCCTCGACGGCGGCACGCCGGCAAGCGCGACGAGCGTCCGCGTCGGTCCCGGCGGCTCGGCGCCGGTCGCGTTCCACGTGCCAGCCGGGGCGCGGCTCGAGCTGGGCCTTCCCGGCGGGGACGCGCTGGCGGCCGACGACCGCGCCTGGATCGCCGTGCCGCCCGCCGCCCCGCCGCTGCGGATCACGCTGGTCGGGAACCCGGCGACGGCACTGACGCTCGCGAGCGCGCTCGGCGCGATCCCGGGCGCGCGCGTGCGACTGCGCACGGCGCAGACGTACCGTGCCGCCGACGCGCGCGCGAGCGATCTCGTCGTGCTCGAGGGCGCGCTGCCACAGGGGCTGCTGCCGGCGAGCGCCGGCGTCTTCCTCGTCGCACCGCCGCGGCTGCCGGGCGGCGCCGTAGGCGGCGCGCTGACCGACGCGCGCGTGACCGCCGTCGAGGCCGGCAGCCCGCTGCTGAGCGACGTCGACCTGACCTCGCTCGCGGTCGACCCGCGGACCGTCCGCCCGCTGGCGCTGCCGAGCTGGATGACGCCGCTCGTCTCGGCGCCCGGCGGCCCGCTGCTGGCGGCCGGCACGCACGCGGGCCAGCGTGTCGCCGTGCTCGCGTTCGACCCGGCCGGCTCGTCGCTGCCGCAGCTCGCCTCGTTCCCGATCCTGATCGCCGACATCGCCGGGTGGACGCAGGAGTGGATCCCGGCCGCGGGCGTCGCCGGCACGCCGCTGGCGGTGGAGCAGCCGCCCGGCTCCGGGGCGACCGCGGTGCGCGACGGCGAGCGGCTCGTGCGCCGGCTCCCGGCCGGCCGCGGGACGGGCGTCCTGACGCTGCCCCGGCCGGGGATCTACGTCGCGACCCAGCCGTCCGCGGCAGGCGCACGCAGCCGCGCAGTCGCGATCAACGTCGCGCCTCCGACGCCCGCGGCCGGAGCGCCGATCGACCTCGCGCGCGGCGCGGCGGAGCCGCCGGCCAGCGCCCAGCGCTCCTCGTGGGCGCCGTGGCTGCTGCTGATCGCGCTGCTCGTGCTCGTCGCCGAGTGGCTCTACGCACGGCGCGAGCCGCGGCGGCCGGGGGTCTGAGGGGATGCGCCTCGTGCACCCGCTGCTGCTGCTGACGGCGATCCCCCTCGCGGCGATCGGGATCTGGCTGGCCCTGCGACGCCCCGGCGAGGCGACCACGCGGAGTCGCCTCGGCGCCGCCCTGCGCGGGCTCAGCTTCGTGCTGCTCGTGCTGGCGCTCGCGCAGCCCCAGCTCGGGCACGGCTCGGACCGCCCGACGCTGCTGCTGCTCGACCGCTCCGCGAGCGTCGACGCGGCTGCCGGCGCCCGGCAGCTGGCATGGCTCCACGCCGCCGGCGCGAGCGGCGCCGCGCGGCCCTACGGCGTCGTCCAGTTCGCCGGCGACAGCGCGCTGACATCGGCGACGGGCGCGCTGCTGCCGTCGAGCGGCGCCCGCGCGCTCGATCCCCGCGCGACCGACCTCGAGGGCGCGTTGCGGCTGGCGCTCGCGCGGGTGCCGCGCGGCGGCCGGCTCGTCGTCCTCAGCGACGGCTTCGAGACGACCGGCGACGCGCTCGGCGTCGCCGCGCTCGCGCGCGCCCGCGGCGTCACGATCGACGCCGCGCGGCTCTCCGACAGCCGCCGCGACGCCGGCATCGCGCGGCTGCAGGCGCCGTCCTCGCTCCACGCCGGCGACCCGCTGCCGGTCGCGGTCACGGTTCGCAGCACGGTCGCCGGGACGGCGCAGCTGGCGTTGCGCCGCGACGGCGTCGCCGCCGGCCGCCAGCGCGTCGCGCTGCGCGCGGGCGACACGCCGCTGCTGCTGTCGCTGACCGCGCCGGCCGCGCCCGGCGCCCATGCCTACGCGCTGCGCGTGACGCTGCCCGGCGACGCGATCCCGCAGGACGACGCGCTCGACGCGGCGGTCCGCGTCGTGCGCCAGCCGCGTGTGCTCGTCGCCTCCGCCGCCGGCTCGGCGCTGGCGTCGATGCTGAGCGCGAACGGGACGACCGTGCAGCAGGTCGACCCGACGGCGCTGCCGAGCACGACGGCCGGCTACCGCGGCGAGGACGCCGTCGCGCTCGACGACGTCTCGGCGACCGCCCTCGGCCCGGTCCGCGCGGCCGCGCTCGTGGACGCGGTCCGCGCCGGCGGGCTCGGGCTCCTCGCCTTCGGCGGCCCGAGCAGCTTCTCGCTCGGTAGATACGCCGGCACGGCGATCGACAAGGCCTTGCCCGTCGCCAGCCTCAGACCCGGCAACCGCCAGCAGCGCGACCTTGCGCTCGAGGTCGTGCTCGACCGCTCCGGCTCGATGTCGGACACGGCCGGCGGCACCGTCCCGAAGATCCAGATGGCGCAGGCGGCCGCGCGCGTCGCGACGAGCTTCGCCGCTCGCCACCGCGACCAGCTCGGGATCGTCTCCTTCGACATCGCCCCGCACACGCTCGCGCCGCTGGCGCCGATCGCCCCGGGCAGAGCGGTGACCGACCTCGACAAGCGGATCGACGCGCTGCAGGCCGACGGCGGCACGAACATCTTCCTCGCGCTGCAGTCGGCGGCGCAGCAGATCGCCGCGAGCACGCTGCCCCAGCGCCACATCATCCTGATGAGCGACGGCGTCAGCGAGCTCGGCGACTACGCGCCGCTGCTGGCCGGCCTCGCGAGAGCCAGAGTGACGGTCTCGACCGTCGCGCTCGGCGCGCAGGCCGACGCGAAGCTCCTGAGGATGATCGCGACGAGAACGCACGGGCAGTTCTACGCCGTCAGGGACGCGGCGAAGCTGCCGTCGATCTTCGCCAGAGACGCGAGACGGACGGCGCGGCCGACACGCCTTCACGGCCGCATCGCCGTCACGCCCGGCGCCGACAGCCCGGTCGTGCGCAGCCTCGGCGGCCGCTCGCTGCCGCCGCTGCGCGGCAACGTGGTGACGACGCTGCGGCCCGGTGCGCAGGCCGACCTGCTGGGCGCCGATCCCGGGCACGCGCCCGATCCCGTGCTCGCGCAGTGGCAGTACGGCGCCGGACGGGTCCTCACCTGGACGCCCGGTCTCGACCCCGCGATGGCGGGCGCCTGGGCCGGCAACGCGCGGCTGTGGCAGGAGGCGACGCGCTGGGTCGAGCGCGCCGCCGCCACGCCGCTGCTGGCGCCGTCGCTGCCGGCTGGCGGCCACCCGACCGAGCTCGTCGTCGACCCGGTCGCGAACGGCGGCGCCCCGCTCGACCTCGCAGCCCTGAGCGGCTCGCTGGTCGCGCCGGGCGGGCAGCCGATCCGGCTGCGCTTCACGCAGACGGGCGCGAGCCGCTACGCGGCACCGCTGCCGGCCGCGCTCCCGCCCGGCGTCTACCGCTCGACCGTCTCGGCCGTCGGCGGGAGCGGCGGCGCGGGCGCCGGCGGCGCG
>JAOPZA010000127.1 GCA_025964325.1 Conexibacter sp. | reverse complement strand
CGCTCGGTCGCGATCAGCACGGCCTGCGCGCGGTCGACGGCGCCGAGCTTGCCGTAGATGTTGTGGAGGTGCGTCCGCACGGTGCTGGTCGACAGCTCGAGCTCGTGCGCGATCTGCTTGTAGACCTTGCCCTGACCCAGCCTCCTCAGCACCTCGAGCTCGCGCGTCGAGAGCGGGCACGGATCGAGCTGACGCTGGCGCGCGCCGTTCGACGGATACGGCAGGTCGTACATCACCGAGCGCAGCTCGGCCGGGCCGATCCCGACCTGGCGCGCGGTGCTCAGCAGCTCGCTCGGGGAGACGGCGTCGCCTTGCGAGTAGTGCGCGAGCATGTCGGCGAGGCGGACGAGCGAAGCCTCGCCGTCGGCGTCCTCGCTGTGGTGGCGCTCGATCGTCGAGGCGACCGCCTTCGGCAGCCCCCAGCGGCGTGCGAGCACGCCGCCGACGAGCGCGTGGTCGACGCCCAGCTCGCGTCGCTCGCGGTGGATCCGCTCCTCCGGCGTCTTCGCGTCGCCGTGCACCTGGCGCGGGTAGCCGGGGTAGGCGTGGCCGAGCACGAGCTTGCCGACGTCGTGCAGCAGCGAGGTCACCATCAGGCGGTCGCGGTCCTCGTAGCCGAGCTCGGCGGCGAGCCGGTCGGCGGCGCGCTGGGTCGCGACGCCGTGCAGCCGGAAGCGCTCAGGCGTGCCCTCCCAGATGCCGCTGCGCTCGAAGAAGTCGAAGGTGCGCGCGCGGCTCGCGAGCGCCTGCACGGCGGTGGGCGAGAGCACGCTGACGGCCTTGACGACGCTGTCGACGCGGCCGCGGGTGCGACCGTCGACGCGGTTGGCGAGCCGCAGCGTCGCGATCGCGAGCGCGACGTCGGACTCGACGGCGGCGACGACCTCCGAGGTCGACGGCTTCTCCTGCGCGAACAGCCGCAGGATGCGGTTGCGCGACTCGGCCAGCACCGGGAACGCCTCGAGCGCCTCGAAGGCGGCCGTCAGGCGGCGTCCGTGGCCCTCGTTGTTGTGGTGGCGCGGGAACGCACCGGACTCGGTGGGCGTGGAGAGGGGAGTCAAGCTGGGGATGGCGGTGGAGGCTGACGTCATGCGATCGTCGTCTTCTGCCCTTGCGCGAGAACCCGCGCAGCGGAGCTAGGCGGATGACCTGCCTCCGTTATCGGCACGACCCCCTCGATGGTTGAGAGCGGCACGAACGATTTCGTTCGTGCGCTGCCGATCTCGCCGCTGCGCAGGGGATTCCGCGCTCCGGCCGCGGCGAGCTAGGCGCGCGCGAGGGCGTCGTCGATCCGCCGCAGCGTCTCCTCGCGCCCGAGCAGGGCGACGCTCTCGAAGATCCCCGGCGAGACAGTCGTGCCGGCGATCGCGACGCGCACGGGCTGGAAGATCGCTCTCGGCTTCCACTGGTGCGCCTCGACGACGCCGCGCAGCGCCGCCTCGATCTCGCGTTCCTCGAAGGGCTCGGTCGCGGCCAGCGCGTCGCGCGCCTCGCGCAGCGCGGCGGCGCCGCCGTCGGCTCCGATCGTCTTCTCCCATGCCTTCGGATCGTCGACGGGGCCGTCGTAGAGCGAGCCGGCGAGCGGCCAGAAGTCTGCCAGCGTCTGGATCTTCTCGCGGCTGATCTCGACGCCGCGGCGCAGGCCGCTGCGGCCGGTGAACGCCTCCACCCGCGCGGTCAGCTCCTCGATCGGCAGCTCGCGCAGGTAGCGGCCGTTCATGTGGCGCAGCTTTCTCTCGTCGAAGACGGCCGGCGAGCGCGAGATGCGGTCGAGCTGCAGTCGCCGCGCCAGCTCCTCGCGCGTGAAGTACTCCTCCGCGGCGTCGAAGCCGGCGCCGAGCAGCGCGATGTAGTTGACGATCGCCTCGGGCAGGTAGCCGGCGTCGCGCAGCTCCTGGACGGAGGCGGCGCCGTGGCGCTTGGAGAGCTTCTTACCGTCGGGACCGTGGAGCAGCGGCAGGTGCGCGTAGACCGGCGCCCGCGCGCCGAGCGCCTCGAAGACGAGCAGCTGCTTCGGCGTGTTGGAGAGGTGGTCCTCGCCGCGCACGACGTGCGTGATGCCGGCGTCGAGGTCGTCGACCGCGACGGCGAAGTTGTAGAGGACCGATCCGTCGGCGCGCGCGATCACGGGGTCGTCCATGTGCACGTGCTGGAAGCGGGCGTCGCCGCGGATCGCGTCGTGGACGACGGTCTCGCCCTCGTCGGGGACGCGCAGCCGCACCGCCCCGGACTCCTCCGGCTGGCCGCGGAAGCCGCGGTCGTCGCCGTGCTCGCGCTTCCACGCCTTCACGTCCTCGCCGGTGGCGTTCGAGTGATAGGCGTGGCCGGAGTCGAGCAGCTGCCGGAGCGCCTGCTGGTGGCGCGGGGCGTTCTCGCTCTGGAAGATCGGCCCCTCGTCCCAGTCGAGCTCGAGCCAGCGCAGCGCGTCGAGGATCTGCTCGACGTTCTCGGGGGTCGATCGCTCGCGGTCGGTATCTTCGACGCGCAGCACGAGCGTCCCCTCGCTTCCACGTGCCAACAGCCAGTTGTAGAGCGCGGTCCGCGCGCCGCCGATGTGCAGCGCGCCCGTCGGAGAAGGAGCAAAACGAAGTCTCATGGAGATCCCATGCTAATCGGCGCCCACGTCTCGCAGGCGGGCGGCCTCTCGAAGGCGATCGAGCGCGGGGTCGAGAGAGGCTGCCGCTCGATCCAGATCTTCAACCAGTCGCCGCGGATGTGGCGCCCGACGGCGTACGACGAGGACGACTTCGCCGCCTTCCGCGCGGCGATGGAGGCGAGCCAGATCGACGCGGTCGTGATCCACGCGGTCTACCTGATCAACTGCGCGAGCGAGGACCCCGAGATCCGCGAGAAGTCGCTCGCGTCGCTGACGCAGTCGCTGCGGGTCGGCGAGGGGATCGGCGCCAGCGCCGTCGTGCTGCACCCCGGCTCGGCGCTCAGAGGCCACGTCGGCGAGGCGATCGCGCGCGCCGGCGAGGTCTTCCGCGAGGCGCTCGAGGCGACCGATCACTGCCCCCTCCACCTCGAGGACACGGCCGGCGCCGGCGGCACGCTCGGGCGCTCCTTCGAGGAGCTCTCCGAGCTGATCGACGCGGCCGGCGGCGGCAAGCGGCTCGGCGTCTGCCTCGACTCCTGCCACCTGCTCGCCTCCGGCTACGACATCCGCACGATCGAGGGCCTCGGCGAGACGCTCGACCGCTTCGACGCGACGGTCGGGCTCGATCGCCTCGGGTCGCTGCACCTGAACGACTCGCAGACCCCGCTCGGGTCCAACCGCGACCGCCATGCGAACATCGGCGAGGGCGAGCTCGGCGAGGAGGGCTGCGCGGCGTTCCTCTCGGAGCCGCGCTTCGACGACCTGCCCGTGCTGCTCGAGACGCCGGGGCCGGACAAGAGAGGCACGAGCGCCGAGGAGATCGCGCTCGCGAACGAGCTGCGCGAGCGCGGCCTGAAGGCGCGCGGCGGACGAGCGAAGGGCGCCGGAGGAGCGCGGCGCGGCAGCGCGAAGCGCGCGGCTGATCGACCGCCGGCGTGACCGCGTTTGCAGACCGAGGAGCGCGACCAGCACTCTTGGCGGCACACCATGCCGAGAGGTCCGGCCGGTCGCGGAAGGCGTCGAGCAGCACCTGGCGATGTGTCCAGCCGATTCGTGCAGCCAGTGGCTGCACGTTCTCGAGGTCGGGCCACGACTCGGCGAAGCGGCGCATGTAGAACAGGTTGCGCCGGGAGAACCCGATCGTCCCACCGGTATCGGCGGAGAGGTCCTCGCTGATTTGCCCGACGAGCCGCCCGGGCCTGCTAGACCGGCGCGAGCCGCTGCCGCAGCCGCGCCAGGTCCACGTCGTCGAGGCCGTGCGCGGCGAGCCACTCGGCCGTCCCGCCGAACTGCTCGTCGGCGAGCTCGAGCACGCGCTCGATCGTGCCGACGCGGGGGGCGTGGTCCTGCGGATCGTGGCCCTCCAGCTCGGCGTGGTACGTCGGCGAGGCGAGCAGCCGCGCGATGATCGGCTCGATCCGCTCGCCCGTCGCCATGTAGTCGCCGATGATCGCCGCGCGATCGATCCCGGACGCGTCGAGCGCGAACGCGACGACGACGCCGGTGCGGTCCTTGCCGGCGGCGCAGTGGACGAGCGCGGCGCCGTCGGCGCGGGCGATCGCGCGCACCGCGGCGACGACCGAGTCGGGCCGGCGGCGCAGGTAGCTGAGGTACGCCCGCACGACCGGCGGCTCGCCGGCGAACTCGCCGTCGAGCGCCGGGCCCCAGGGCCGCACCGTGTCGGCCTCGAGGTCGGTGTTGCCGCCGGAGTCGGGGTAGAGCGAGTGGTGCTCGATCCGCACGCCGTCGACGCGCGTGAGCGGCCCCGGTCCCTCGCGCGCGACCTCGACGTCGGTGCGCAGGTCGATCACGAGCTCGAGCTCGAGCTCGCCGGTCAGCCGTCGCACGTCGTCGTCGGTCAGCGCCTGGAGGTTGTCGGAGCGCAGCAGCACGCGGGGCACGACGGCTCGCGCGTTGACGGCGCCGTCGAGCTCGATCCAGCGGACGGTGGGCGGCGCGCTCATCGCTCCATGGTGACCGACCTGGGCGGGACGTGCGGTGCGGCGCCGGCGGTCCGCGACGGTTGGCCCGACGGCCGTGCGGCGGCCGCGTGCGGTGCGGCGCCGGCGCTCAGCAGCGCGTCGCCGACGGCCGTGCGGCGGCAGAGGACGCTGCGGCCCTCGCGATCGGTCACGACGAGGCCGGCCGCGCGCAGCGACGTGAGCGCCTGCGAGATCGCGCCCGGCGTCAGCTCGAGCTGACGCGCCAGCTCGCCGCCGGAGCGCGGCACGTCGAGCAGCGTCAGCAGCGCGGCGCGGGTGCGGCCGAGCACCGCGGCGAGCGCGTCCGGCGGCGCCGTGCGCGGCGGCTCCCACAGCGTCGCGACGCCGCGCGCCGGGTAGATCACGGTCGGCTGCCACGGCGGGTCGACGACCGAGCGCACCTGCGGCCAGACGAACAGCGACGGCATCAGCAGCAGCCCGCGACCGTCGAGCGCGACGACCTCGTCGTAGCGCGAGGAGACCTGGAGGACGTCGCCGCGGCGCGCGACGGTGGGGTGCAGATCGGCCAGCAGCGCGGCCGTGCCGCCGTCGGCGAGCCGGCGCGCGCGGTGCAGGATGTCGCTCTCGAGCAGCGCGCGCATTCGCGGCCAGTGCGGGGCGAGCACGCGGTCCCAGTAGGCGCGCATCAGCGCGGCGACGCGCGGCAGCTCGGCCGCCGGGTCGTCGCGCAGCGGGCGCAGCACGGCTGGGACGCCGCGCGGGTGGACGAAGCGCAGCTCGCGCCGCACCTGCTCGGGCGGCGTCGCGCGCACGCGCCGCAGCTCGCCGGCGAACTCCGGCAGCGGCGCGGTCGGCGGCGGCGTGAGGAAGTCGGGGACGTAGCCGTCGAGCGGCACGAGCGCTTCGAGCAGGCGCAGGTCGAGGTCGGCGAGGCGCGGGCGCGCCTGCTCGACCCACGGCAGATGGATCGCGTGCGCGCCGGGGTCCCGCAGTGCGAGGAGGCTCGCGACCGCCTCGAACAGCGGCGAGCCGGCGAGCCGCGTCTGGGCGATGTCCTCGGCGGTCAGCTCGAACTCGAACACCACCAAGAGTTTAGCCACTGCTGAACTCGAATCGTCCGGTTCGCCATCGGTTTCAGCTCCTGCTGAACTATTCGACAGCCGACGGGCACCTGCGGGACGCTCGGCCGGTATGTCCGCGACGACCGTCTCCCGCCGGCGCAGCTTCGGCCTGCACCGCTACGCCCCGGTGCTGCACGCGCCCCACGCGCTGCCGCTCGCGGCCGGCAGCTACGTCAGCCGCGCCGGTCAGGCGGGCGGCTCGCTGGCGGTCCTGCTCGCGGTGCGCCACGCGACCGGCTCCTTCGGCGCGGCCGGCACCGCCGCCGGGCTGACGGCCGCGTCCGCGGCCGGCGCGCGCGTGCTGCAAGGCCGCCTGATGGATCGTGTCGGCCACGCCCGCGTGCTGCTGCCGCTGGCGCTCGTGCAGCTGCTCGTGAGCGCCGCGCTCGCCGTCGCGGTCGCCGAGCGCGCCACCGCGCTCGTGCTGATCGTGTGCTCGGCGCTGCTGGGTGCGACGCTGCCCGCCGTCTCGGCGGTGATGCGGACGCTGTGGACGCTGCTGCTGCCGGACGAGGAGCTGCGGACGGTCGCCTCGACGCTCGAGTCGCTCGTGACCGAGCTGTCGTTCATGACCGGCCCGGCGCTGGCGGGCGTGATCGCGACGGCGCTCTCGCCGACCGCCGCGCTGATCGCGATGGGCGTGCTGACGGCGACCGGCACGGCGGTCGTGACCGCAACCCGTCCCTCCCGCGCGTGGCGTCCGCATCCGCGCGAGCACGCCGACGGCGGCGCGCTCGCCCGGCCGCTGCTGGCGCCCGTCACGATCGCGCTCGCGATCGGGCTGGCGGCCGGTGCCGTCGACGTCTCCGCGCCCGCGTTCGCGACCCTCCATCACGACCCGGGCGCGACCGGCGCGCTGCTCGCGATCTGGGCCGCCGGAAGCCTCGTGGGCGGCATCTGGTACGGCGCGCGCCATTGGCGTCCGGCCTCCCGCGAGCTGCGCCTCGTCGTCTGCGTGGCGGTCTTCACGCTCGCGCTCGCGCTGCTGCCGCTCGCCTCATCCCCACTCGCGTTGGGCGGGCTGCTCGTTCTGACCGGGCTGCCGATCGCGCCCGCGCTGACGACCGTCTACCTGCTGGTCGACGAGCGCGTGCCGCGCGAGCGCGTGACGGAGGCGTTCGCGTGGGTGAGCTCCGCGCTGCCGGCCGGCGCCTCGCTCGGCACGGTGCTGGCGGGCTGGATCGTCGCCGGCGCGAGTCCGCGCGCCGGCTTCCTGGCGGGCGCCGGCCTGAGCTTGCTCGCCGTCCTCGCCGCGCTGGCCGCCCTGTGCTCGGCGCGGGCTCTGCGGGCGCGGGTATAGACGAGCGCGCCCCCGCTGGCTTAGAAGGTCTTTCAAAAAGACGATCGCGTGAGAGAACCGTCTCGCGGCGCTGGACACAATCCGATCGGTCTCAAAGGCAACCAGCATTCATCGACCGATCGGATCGCGCCCAGCATCCACGATCCGGCCGCTCTCACACAACCGTCTCATTTTGAAAGACCTTCTTAGGCCGCGGCGGCGTCGAGCATCGCGGCGCCGAGCAGGTGGTCGAGCTCGGCGTGGAAGGCGGCGTTCGCCGCGACGCGGTAGCCGTTGCCGAGCCGCAGGCGCCGCGGGCCGGCGGTCGTGCGCATCTCGAGCACGACGTCGGACTCGCCGGGGAAGGTCTCGAGCAGCTGCTTGAGGTCGTCGATGACGGAGGCGCGCAGCGCGGTCGCGTCGAGCCGCAGCCGCACCGGCGCGGGACCGACCGGGACCTGCTGCGCTTGCTCTCGCGCCTTCTCGACCTCCGCCTCGGACGGCTTGAAGGCGTCGGCCTCCTGGACGACGACGCAGGTCTTGGAGGCGTCCTTGTGGTCGACGCGGCCGCGCACGAGCACGACCGAGTCGATCGCGAGCGCCTCCTCGCAGGTCGCGAGCACTCTGCCGAAGACGAGGATCTCGATCGTCCCCTCGAGGTCGTCGAGCGTGGCGAACATCATGTGGTCGCCTCTTCTCGTGCGGATTCTCTTGCCCTGCGTGATGATGCCGCCGACCGTCACCCAGTCCCCGTCCTTGCGATCGGGCAGCTCGGCGAGCGAGCAATCGACCTTCAGCCGCATCGCCTCGCGCACCGTCTTCAGAGGGTGGGCGGAGATGAAGAGCCCGATCGACTCCTTCTCGACCGCCAGCAGCTCGGCCTGGTCGAACTCCTCGATCGGGATCGGCGGATGGCTCGGCGCGGCGAACGCGGCGGCGGCCGAGCCGGCCGCGGCGCCGTCGGCAGGGCCGCCGAGGTCGAAGATCGAGCCCTGGCCGATCAGCGCGTCCTGCTGCGCCTTCTGGCCGGCGCCCTGCGCCTGCTCGAGCACGGCGAGCATGCCCTTGCGGCTCGCGCCCGTCGACGTGAAGGCACCGCATCTGATCAGCGCCTCGATCGCCTTCTTGTTGACGGCGCGGTTGTCGACGCGGCTGCAGAAGTCCCACAGCGAGTCGAACGGGCCGTCCTCGTCGCGCGTGCGCTTGATCGCCTCGACGGCCGCGTAGCCGACGCCCTTGACGGCATCGAGACCGAAGCGGATGTGGCCCTCGACGACGATGAACTCGTGGTCGGACTCGTTCACGTCCGGCGGCAGGATCTCGATCCCCATCTGCTCCGTCTGCGCGACGAAGAACGGGACCTTGTCCTTCGTGTCCATCACGGAGGAGATCAACGCCGCCATGTACTCGGCGGGGTAGTTCGCCTTCAGCCACGCGGTGCGGTAGGCGATCAGCGCGTAGCAGGCGGCGTGCGCCTTGTTGAACGAGTAGTCGGCCGACTTCTCGTTCGTCTGCCAGAGCGACTCGATCACGGCCTCGCTCGTCCCCGACGCGCGGCAGCCCTCGATGAACTCCGGCTTCAGCTTCGCCATCGCCTCGCGGTTCTTCTTGCCGATCGCCTTGCGCAGGTCGTCGGCCTTCGCACCCGAGAAGCCGGCGAGCGTCTTGGCGATCTGCATCGCCTGCTCCTGGTAGACGATGACGCCGTTCGTCGACTCGAGGATCGGGCGCAGGCGCTCGTCCGGGTAGGAGATCGACGCAGGGTTGCGCTTCCCGCGCGCGTACGTCGGGATCTGGTCCATCGCGCCGGGGCGGTAGAGCGCGTTGAGCGCGATCAGGTCCTCGAGCTCCGTCGGGCGGACTCTCTTGAGCGTCTCGCGCATCCCCTCGGACTCGAACTGGAAGACGCCGACCGAGTCGCCGCGGGCCATCATCGCGTAGGTCTTCGCGTCGTCGAGCGGCAGCGTCGTCATGTCCGGTCGACCCACGGCTTCGCCGTCGGTGCCCCCAGTCGAGCGTTCGATGATGTCGAGCGCGTCCTCGATCACGTCGAGGTTGCGCAGGCCGAGGAAGTCCATCTTCAGCAGGCCCAGCTCCTCGATCGGCTTCATCGAGAACTGAGTGACGGTGCGGTAGACCTTGTCGCCGTTCTCGTCCGTGCCGGCGTCCGCGAGCTGGAGCGGCACGATGTCGGTCAGCGGGAAACCCGCGATCACGACTGCGGCGGCGTGGATCGAGGAGTTGCGCACGATCCCCTCGAGGCCGCGTGCGACGTCGACGATCTGTCTCGCGGTCGGGTCGCGGTCGACCTCGGCGCGCAGCGGCTCGCCCGGCTGCATGCAGTCGTCGAACGAGGGCGAGCGGCCCATGATCGGGTCCGGGATCAGCTTCGCGAGCCGGTCGCCGGCACCGTAGTCGTGGCCGAGGACGCGGGCCGCGTCGCGCGTCGCAGCGCGCGGGAACATCTTGCCGAAGGTGACGATCTGGGCAACCGACTCCTTGCCGTATCTGTCCGTCACGTATCTGATCACGCGCTCGCGGCCGCGGACGGAGAAGTCGATGTCGATGTCCGGCATCGAGACGCGCTCGGGGTTGAGGAAGCGCTCGAACAGGAGGTCGTAGGCGAGCGGGTCGACGTCGGTGATCTGCAGGCAGTAGGCGACGATCGAGCCGGCCGCCGAGCCACGGCCGGGACCGACGGCGATGCCGTTGTCCTTCGAGTAGTGGACGAAGTCCCAGACGATCAGGAAGTAGGCGTTGAAGCCCATCTTTCCGATCACGGCGAGCTCCATCTCCATCCGCTCGACCGCCGCGGCCGGCGGCGGCGAGCCGTAGCGGCGGTGCAGCCCCTCCTCGACGAGCGTGCGCAGGTACTGCGCCTCGTCCTCGCCACCCGGCGTCGGGTAGCTCGGGATCAGCTGGTTGCCGAGCTCGATCTCGACGTCGCAGCGGTCGGCGATCTCGAGCGTCGAGGCGAGCGCCTCGGGCCACTCGGCGAACGCGTCCGCCATCTCGGCGTTGGATCTGAGGTAGAACTCGTTCGTGTCGAAGGTCATCTTCGGCTCGGCGAGCGTCGACTTCGTCTGCACGCACAGCAGCGCTGTGTGGTGGTGGTAGTCCTCCTTGCGGAGGTAGTGCACGTCGCCGGTGCCGACGAGCGGGCGGCCGACCTCGCGGGCGATCTTGACGATCCCCTCGTTCGCCTTGTCCTGCTCGGCGATGCCGTTCTTCTGCACCTCGAAGTAGACCTGCTCGCGGCCGAACGCCTCCATCAGGTCGTCGACGTGGGCGCGCGCCTCCTCGGGCCGGTCGTGCACGAGGCGCTGGCAGAAGCGCGAGGCGAGGCAGCCGGTCAGCGCGATGATGCCCTCCGAGTGCTGCGACATCAGCTCGAGGTCGACGCCCGGTCTGCCGCGGTGCAGGCCCTCGAGGAAGCCGGCCGACGAGAGCTTGACGAGGTTGCGGTAGCCGACCGCGTTCTGCGCCAGCAGCGTCAGGTGGTTGCGCTCGACTCTGCCCTCGCGGTGGTGGCGGTCGTCGACGACGTAGACCTCGCAGCCCAGCAGCGGCTTGATGCCGTGCTTCTTGGCGGCCTTGAAGAGCTCGACCGAGCCGTTCATCACGCCGTGGTCGGTGAGGCCGAGGGCGGGCTGGTCGAACGCCGCCGCACGCGCCGCGAGGGCCTCGATCTTGCACGCTCCGTCCAGCAGGGAGTACTCGGAGTGGACGTGGAGGTGGGCGTAGCTCGGGGGGGCGGTGCTCGACACGGGCCCGTCAATATAGGCCCCGCATCGGACGCCGCGCGATCTCGCCCCCGTGACGCGAGCGGACGCCCGCAACGTGCGGGGATTCGCGTCGCACGCGGCTCAGCGAGGCAGGCGCGTGGGGTACTCGGTGCGGCGGATCCAGCTCCGCAGCAGCTCGAGCGCGGCGCGGTCTCCGTCGATCGCGGCGGCCTCCCCGGGCGGTGGGTCGATGCCCGCGAGCAGCGCCAGGAGCGCGCCCCGCGTGGTGCGCAGGGTGACCGCGGGCGCCTCGCCGGGGCGCGTCGCCAGCACCGCCGGCGGACCGCCCTGCTGGATCCGCAGCCAGGCGGCCGGCGGTCCGCCGGGCAGCGGCGCGTGGGCGACCGTGAAGCGGTGCGCGAGCGTGTCGGCGGGATCGATCGCGAGCGACGCGAGCCAGAAGGCGAGCACCGGATCGAGCGTCGCGCCGCTGCTCGCGAGGTCGCGCAGCGCGAGCGGCTCGCGGGCGAGCCGGCGCAGCTCGCGCAGGCGCCGGCGCGAGCCGCGGACGCGGGTCCCGAAGCGCAGCGGGCGGCGCGGCCCGAGCAGCAGCTTCGCCAGCCCGGCCGCGTCGGTGCTGACGCGGAAGTCGACCTCAGCCTTCGCGCGCGGCTGCGGGACCTGGCGCACCGTCGTGCCCGTCAGGCCCACCGTCACGCTGAGCGTGCCGCGGTCGGCGAGCACGAGGTCGTAGGCGAGCGGGCGCTGGGACACGAGCCCCTGCGCGGGCAGCATCCCGGTGAGCAGGAGGCCGGCGGTGCGGGGGTCGTCGCGCGTGAGCCGGCGCAGCGCGGCGGGCAGCCAGGGGGCCGGCGGACCGGCCGGTGGCAGCGCCGGCGGCGCG
>JAOPZA010000004.1 GCA_025964325.1 Conexibacter sp. | reverse complement strand
GATGTCGCGCCGTGCGGCGGCGGCGTCGTCGACGGTCGCGTGGAGGTTCGCGAACCAGCGGCCCTCGCGGTCGCGCACGGCGTGCACGACGCGCCGCTCTGGCCAGAGGCAGAGCCGCCGCCGCGCGTGCGCGGTGACGGCGTCCGCCTCGCCGCGCACGAGGATCGCGTTGGCGCTGCCGCCACTCGACTTCATCAGCTCCGGTCGCCGCTGCGCGAGCGCGCGTCGCAGCGGCAGCAGCGCGTTGCGCGAGGTCAGCGCGGTGCGCTGCTGCGCCGAGCAGGCGGCGGCGAGCGCCGGGGACCACCACGGCGGCACCTCCTGCAGCAGCGCGACGTCCCACTCCCAGCCCGCGAGGCGCTCCGCGAACGCGGCCATCAGGTCGCGGTCCTGCGGCGGTCGCGCGCGTCCGTGGAAGAGGTTCCAGGTCACCACGCGCAGGGCCATCGCGTGACCGTACACTCCTGCCCGTGGCACGCCACTTCCTGACCGGAGCCGAGCTGACCCGCGACGAGCTGCTCGCGCTGCTCGACCGCGCGATCGAGCTCAAGCGCGACCGCCTCGCCTCCGACGCGCTCGCCGGCAAGAGCATCGGATTGATCTTCCAGAAGCCGTCGACGCGCACGCGGCTCTCGTTCGAGGCCGGCGTCTTCGAGCTCGGCGGCCACCCGATCATCCTGCGTCCGGACGAGATGCAGATGGAGCGCGGCGAGTCGATCCGCGACACCGCGCTCGTGCTGTCGCGCCACGTGCAGGCCTTCGGGATCCGCACCCACGCCGACGTGATCGTCGAGGAGCTGGCGCGTTACGCGACCGTCCCCGTCTTCAACATGCTCACCGCCGGCCACCATCCGTGCCAGGCGCTCGCCGACCTGATGACGCTGCGCGAGACCTTCGGCGCGCTCGACGGGCTCGTCCTGACCTACGTCGGGGACGGCAACAACGTCGCCCGCTCGCTCGCGATCGTCGGCGCGATCGCCGGCGTCGAGGTGCGCGTCGCCTCGCCGGAGGGCTACGCGCTCGAACCGGTCGCCGGCGCGCGGCTGTTCGAGGATCCGGTCGAGGCCGTCGACGGAGCGCACGCGGTCTACACGGACGTGTGGGTCTCGATGGGCGACGAGGCGACGGCCGACGACCGTCGCCGCGCGCTCGCCTCCTACCGTGTCGACGACGCGCTGCTCGACCTCGCCGCGCCGGAGGTCGTCGCGCTGCACGACCTGCCCGCGCACGCCGGCGAGGAGATCACCGCGGAGGTGCTCTACGGCGATCGCCAGCGCATCTGGGAGCAGGCGGAGAATCGTCGCCACGCGCAGAAGGCGCTCTTGGAGTTGCTGCTGCGCTAGCCTCGCGCTGTGCCTGGGTCGGTGGATCCATGGCTCAGCCGCCGTCGTCCCCACCGCTTCAGAGGAGCCCGTCCATGCCGCAGCCCAGAACCTCCGCCACGTCCGGCGCCAGAACCGGTCGATCGACCGCGGCCGCCAGAAGATCGACGGCGAGAAGCGCCGCCGCCAGAAGACCGCCCGCCAGAGCGACCGCGAGAAGACCCGCTGCGAGAGCGACTGCGGCCGCCAGAAGACCGGCTGCGAGAACGACGGCCGCTGCGAGAAGACCGGCTGCGAGAACGACGGCCGCCGCGAGAAGACCGGCAGCCAGACCGACGGCCGTCGTGAGAAGCCGCGCCGCCAGAACCTCCGCCGCCGCCAGCAGAGCGGCGGCGACGCCCGCCGTCGCCCCGGCGACGACGCCCGCAGCCGCGCCGCCCGCTGCAGCGACGCCCGCGGCTCCGCGCACCCGCGCCAGAAGAGTCGCCGCCACGAGAGTCGCCGCCAGCAGAGCCCCCAGCAGCAGACCGGCGACCAGAAGAACGGCCGTCAGCAGCAGACCGGCCGTCAGGAGAGCCGCGAGAGCGAGACGACCGGCCGCCGCCAGACCCGCCCCGAGACCCGCAACGCCCGCGAGCCCGGTCGCGCCCGCGAGAGCCAGACCGTCCGCGCCGGCGCCCGACGAGGCGAGATCGGCGCGCGAGGCCGCCGCCGCGAACGCCGCCAGCCGTGCCAGTGCGAGAGGCGGCGCGAAGCAGGACGGCGACACGCTCGGCCAGATCGTGAACGTGCTGCGCGAGCAGCTCGCAAAGGGCGTCTTCGAGCCGCTCAACCTCGTGATGCTCGCGAGTGAGCGGATCCAGGAGGCGCTCGACGAGGCCGTCGAGCGCGGACGCCTCACGCGCGGCGACGCGAACGAGCTCGTCAGCGAGCTGCTGCGCCGCGGGCGCCAGCAGACCGACGACGTCCTCGGCGACCTGCCGACGCTCCTCAGCAAGGGCATCGACCAGCTCGACGCGCTCACGCGCCGGGTGGAGAGCGGCGCCGCGTCGAAGGCGCGTCAGGCCGACTCGGTCGACCGGCTGATGCGCAGCGCCGACCGCGCCCGGCGCGCCGTCGGCGTCGGTCCGACGTTCCCGATCCTCGGCTACGACGACCTCGCGGTCGCGAGAATCACGGTGCGCATCCCAGACCTGAAGCCCGCCGAGCTGCGCAAGGTGCGCGACTACGAGCGCGCCAACCAGAACCGCGCCTCGATCATCAGAGCGCTCGACAGAGCCATCGGCTAGCGCCGATGGTCGGGAGATCGGCTGGCGCTGATCTCCCAGCTCGTCGCGAACGGAGGAGCGTCGCCTTTCGGTCCGATAGCGACCGAAAGTCGACGCTGCTCGGCCGGCCGCCGCTCACGCGGCCGGGGGCTCGGCCAACCCGAGGTCGCTCAGAAGCACCCCGAAGTCGAGGCGGGCGCCGGTCAGTTCGCTCAGCAGCTCCTCCGCGCTGAGCCGCTGGCCGTCGCGCCACAGCGCGCGCAGCGCCGTGCCCGCCTGCGGCTCGGCGAACCAGGCGATCCCGAAGCGCTCGACGAGCCACGCGCGCAGGTGCGTCTCGAGCGCCCAGGCGCGCAGGTAGGCGGCGACGTAGAAGCCGGGGTCGAGATCGGAGAGGTACGTCGCCGACGGCCACGGCACGCGCACGCCGGTCGACAGCGTGCGGGCGTAGGCGTCCGCCAGCCGCGCGTCGGCGGGCGGCGTCTCGCCGTGCGCGACCAGCTCGTAGGAGAGCTTCGCGCCGTAGCGGCGCAGGTAGACGAGCCGTGAGGCGCGCGCGTGCTCGGCGAGCGCCCCGTCCTCGTCCTCGACGCCGAGCCGGCGGCGCAGCCACTCGGGGTTCTCGACGAGGTGGTCGAAGAGGAAGGCGAACGCCTCCGAAACGGCGTTGTCGCCGAGATGGCGATACTCGAACGGCAGCCGCGGGTCGACCGACGCGAAGTGCTGGAGATGGCCGCCCTCGTGCAGCAGCGCGGTGTAGTCGTCGCGGCCGCCGATCGGCGGGACGACCAGGCGCACGTCCTGCGGAACGCGGACCGCGACGACGAAGGCGCGCGGCGACTTGCCCGGCCGCTGCTCGACGTCGACATCGACGTTCGGCTGCGCCGCGAGATCGAGCCCGAGCCCGTCGAGCGTCGCGACGAAGCTGCTCATCAGCCGCTCCTGCGGGAAGTGGTCGTCGGCCTCGCGGAAGCGGAACAGCCACGGCAGGTCGGCGCGCGTGAGGCGGTCGAGCGGCACGCCGACGGTGCGCGCGACGGCGGGTCCGACGACGGCGTCGTAGGCGTCCTCGGTCGCGGCCGCGAACGCGTCGGTCGAGCGCGCGAGCGCAGCGAGGTCGAGCCCCTTCAGCTCCTCGCACATCGCGCGGTAGCTCGGCCAGCCGAGCCGCGCGACGAGCGCCCGCGTCTGCTCGAGCGCCTCGCGGTGGAGCGGGTTGAGCGCCTCCTCGGTCGCCGCCAGGCGCGCGGCCTCGAGCGCGGCGCGGCGGCTCGCGTCGGGCTCGTTCGCCTGCACGACGGCAGCCTCGCGAAAGCCGACCGACGCGCCGCCGAGGTCGATCCGCAGGCTCGCCTCGCGCTGCGCCAGCTCGGCGTCGAGCGCCTTCGTCTCGAGGCCGAGGCAGCCCTCGACCGCGAAGTCGAGCAGCATCCGCAGGCGCCGGCCGTCGTCCTCGCCGCTCGCCGACGCGGCCCGCTCGCGCAGTCGCGCAACCGCCTCCGGCGAGAAGAGCGCGCCGTGGCGGGCGTAGATCTCGTCGAGCGGCAGCGCCTCCGTCAGCCCGGCGAAGTGGCGGTGGTAGGCGGCGCCGTACTCGGCCAGGAACGTCTCGGCGTCGGTTCGGTACGCGGCGAGGTCCATCGGGCTGCCATCCTAGATGGCAATGAGCACGACCACACGACCCAAGCGCCCCGATCGCGACAGCGAGCTGGAGCTGACGATCGACTCGCTCGCCTTCGGCGGCAACGGCGTCGCGCGGCACGACGGCTACGTCCTCTTCGTCCACGGCGCGATCCCCGGCGACCGGGTCCGCGCGCGCGTCACGAAGACGAGAAAGTTCTACGGCGAGGCGCTCGCGGTCGAGGTGCTGACGCCGAGCCCCGACCGGATCGCGCCGGTCGCGAACCATCCCGGCGCGCCGTGGCAGGTGCTGCCCTACGAGCGCCAGCTCGAGATCAAGCACCAGCAGGTCGACGAGGCGCTGCGGCGGATCGGCAAGCTCGGCGGCTTCGAGCTCGAGCCGATCGTCCCCGCGGTGCAGACGTGGCGCTACCGCAACAAGCTCGAGTACTCGTTCGGGACCGAGGGCACGGCCGAGAAGGGCGAGCTCATCTTCGGCTTCCACGCCCCCGGCCAGTGGGACCGGATCGATCGCATCGACGACTGCCTGCTCGCCTCCGAGCGCGGCAACGCGGTGCGCGACCAGGTGCTCGCGTGGTGCAAGGCGCAGGGTCTGACGGCCTACGACCGCCGCACGCGGCGCGGCTTCCTGCGCAACCTCGTCGTGCGCGAGGGGCGCCGGACCGGGCAGATCCACATCCGCCTCGTGACGATGCCGGGCGAGCTCGACGAGGAGTCGCTGGCGGCCGCCGTCGACTGCGACGGGATCAGCTGGACGCGCTACGACGGACTCGGCGAGACGACGGCCTCCGGCCACACGAAGATGATCGCGGGGGCCGAGCAGCTCGAGGAGGAGCTAGGTGGGATGACGTTCAAGATCTCGCCCCACGCCTTCTTCCAGACGAACACCGAGATGGCCGAGAAGCTCTACGCCGTCGCCGGCGAGTACGCGGCGCTGGCGGGCTTCGAGCGCGTCTACGACCTCTACTGCGGGATCGGAACCGTGGGCCTCTCCCTGGCGCCGCGCGCCGGGGAGCTGTGGGGCCTCGAGCTGGTCGAGGCCGCGGTCGCCGACGCGATCGCGAACGCGAAGCTGAACGAGATCGACAACGCGCGCTTCTTCGCCGGCGACGTGCGGGTGGCGCTGAGAGACCTGGTCGAGAAGGCGGGCACGCCCGACATCGTCGTGGTCGATCCTCCGCGCGCCGGCCTGTCGGCCAGAATCGTGCGCCGAGTGATCGAGGCATCGCCGAGAAGAATCGTCTACATCTCCTGCAACCCGACGACGCTCGCGCCCAACGCCGCGCAGCTCGTCGAGGCCGGCTACGTGCTGCGCCGCGTGCGGCCGGTCGACATGTTCCCGCAGACGCCGCACATCGAGTGCGTCGCGCTGCTCGAGCGCGCGTAGCGAGCCGCTACCGAGCCGACCCGGCGTCGTCCTCGGCGACGCGCGTCTCAGCAGCGCGCGGTCAGGGGTGGAGGCCGGGACCGACGTACGCGGCGGCGAAGCTGACCGGATCACAGCGCAGCGACGAGTCCGCCGGCGTCGAGATCGAGCCGGTCGCCGCGCTGCCGGCCATCTGGCCGTCGATCCGCACGTGGATCTGCCGCTGGAAGTACACGTACAACAGCGTCAACGTGCCGTCGTAGGCGAAGTGGCCGTTGGCGACCGGCAGCGGCGATCTGATCCGGAACGAGCCGAACACCTGGCCGTTCACGCGGCAATAGGCGTTGAAGTAGGTGATGCCGGCCGCGGTCGAGACCAGGTCGACGCCGCGCACGAGGTCGAAGTAGCTGCCGGGCCGCGGATGGACGTCGACCGTCGTCGCCGAGTCGGCGGGCTGCGCGACGACGGCGTCGAGGACCGGCACCGCGCCGGCCGCGAGCGCGGCGACGGCGGCGAGGGCGGCGAGTTTCGAGCGCAGTCGATCCACGGATCACTCCAGAAGAAGGAGTAAGCCGATCACGGCGCGTCCGCAACCGCGCCGGTCAGTGGACGGACCGACCTGGGTCGACGCCGCGGCGAAGGCCGGCGACTAGACTGCCCGCCGATGAAGGCCGCCACGATCCGCGACGGACAGATCCTCGTCGAGGAGCACCCCGATCCCGTCCCCGGCACGGGCGAGCTGCTCGTGCGCGTCCGCGCCGCCGGGCTCAACGGTGCCGACATGATGCAGAAGCGCGGGTACTACCCGGCCCCGCCCGGCGCGCCGCAGGACATCCCGGGCCTCGAGCTCGCCGGCGAGGTCGTCGCGCGCGGTCCCGCCGCGACCCGCTTCGCCGAGGGCGACCGCGTGATGTCGATCGTCGGCGGCGGCGGTCAGGCGGAGCTCGCGGTCGTGCACGAGCGCCTGCTGATGCCGGTTCCCGACACGCTCGACTGGCCGGCGGCCGGCGGCTTCCCGGAGGTCTTCACGACCGCGCACGACGCCCTCTTCACGCAGGCGCAGCTGGGCTCCGGCGAGCGCCTGCTGGTGCACGGCGGCGCCGGCGGCGTCGGCACCGCGGGGATCCAGCTCGGCCGTGCGGTCGGTGCGCGCGTGACGGCGACGGTCCGCAACCCGGCGTCGCGCGACGCGGTCGCGGAGCTCGGCGCGACCGTGGTCGCACCCGAGAGCTTCGCGGAGCAGGGGCCGTTCGACGTGATCCTCGAGCTCGTCGGCGCGCCCAACCTCGGCCCCGACCTCGACGCGCTCGCGATGATGGGCCGCATCGCCGTGATCGGGATCGGCGCCGGCGCGAAGGGCGAGCTGAACCTCGGCAAGCTCGTCGGCAAGCGCGGGCGCATCCATGGCTCGATGCTGCGCGCCCGCCCGCTCGAGGAGAAGGCGCTGACGGCCCGGCTGGTCGAGCGCCACGTGCTGCCGCTGGTCGCGTCGGGCGCGGTGCGCGTCCCGATCGCGAAGACGTTCCCGCTCGCCGACGCGGCCGCCGCCTACGAGTACTTCGCCGCGGGCGGCAAGGTCGGCAAGGTCGTCCTCCTGCCGTAGCGCGGTGGGGCAGTAGCGCTGGCACCACCCAGCCACCGGAAGACCGCTCCGGCATGGTCGCCGCGCGCGATCAGACGGGCCGGAACGGCGCCGTCGTCCACGTCTCGGCGAGCCGCACGAGCGTCGCGGCGGCGGCCGCCATGTCCTGCACGGAGGCCCATTCGCGCACCGAGTGGTACTCGTGGCCGCCGGTGAAGAGGTTCGGCGTCGGCAACCCGAGCGCGGAGATCAGCGAGCCGTCGGTGCCGCCGCGGATCGGCGTGCGGATCAGCTCGATGCCCTCCGCCCGGATCGCCGTCTCGGCCGCCTCGACGACCTGCGGGTAGGCGTCGACGAAGCGCCGCATGTTCGGGTACTGGGCGTTCACCTCGACCGTCACCTCGGCGCGCGGCTCGGTCGCCGCGACCTCCTCGACGGTGCGCCGCAGCAGCGCGACGTGCTCGGCCAGCAGGTCGTCGTCGAAGTCGCGCACGATCAGGCTGATGGTCGCGCGCGCGGCGGTGCCCGACAGCTCGTACGGGTGGATGAAGCCCTCGCGCCCGGAGGTCGTCTCGGGTGTCAGGCGGTCCGACGGCAGCGCCGCGAGGATCCGCGCCACGAGCCGTGCCGCGTTGACGAGCTTGCCGGTCGCGAAGCCGGGGTGGACGTCGCGGCCGATCACGGTGACGGTCGCCGCCGCGGCCGTGAACGTCTCGTCCTGCAGCTCGCCTCGCGTGGATCCGTCGACGGTATAGGCAGCGCGCGCGCCGAAGCGGGCGACGGGGAAGTGGCGCGAGCCGGTGCCGATCTCCTCGTCGGGCGTGAAGCCGACGCGGATCCTCGGGCGCGGCAGCTCCGGGTGCGCGGCGAGGTGCGCGACGGCGCCCATGATCTCGGCCACGCCCGCCTTGTCGTCGGCGCCCAGCAGCGTGTCGCCGCTCGAGGTGACGAGGTCGTGGCCGACGGCTTCGAGCAGCTCCGGCATCCGCGCGGGATCGAGCACGGTGCCGCCGCGCGGCAGCGCGATCGCGGAGCCGTCGTAGTCGCGGTGCACGATCGGCTCGACGCCCGCGCCGGGCGCGTCGGGGCTGACGTCGACGTGCGCGAGCAGCCCGATCGTCTCGACCGGTCCCTCGACCGTCGCGGGCAGCGTCGCGAAGACGAACCCTTGGTCGTCGAGCGCGGCGTCGGCGAGCCCGAGGCTGCGCAGCTCGTCGACGAGCAGCCGCAGCAGCTCGAGCTGCCCCGGGGTGCTGGGGTGCGTCGTGCCGTCGCCGTCGCGGTCGGACTGCGTGTCGACGCGGGCGTAGCGCGTCAGGCGGTCGACCACGTCCGGCGCGAGCTGCGCCGCGAGCGGAGAGGTGAAGTCGGCGATCGTCGGGTCCCCCTCGATCAGGCGCGCGCGTCGGCGAGGGTGAGCAGCAGGTCCTTCACGTCGCGGGCGTGGAACGCGTCCCGCTGCTGGCTGGGGTCGGAGCACAGCAGCAGCGGGCCGTCGGCCCGGTCGGCCGGCAGGCGGCCGTGGCTGCCTCTGACCGGCGCCGGGTCGAGCGGGACGACGTCCATGCTGTAGCGAAAGCCCGCTCTCTTGCGGGCGAGCTGGTAGCCGGCGCGCAGTCTGACGCTCTTGTCGTTCGGGTCCATGAACAGCTCGGCGGGGTCGTAGCCGGGCTTGCGGTGGATCTCGACCGTCTTGGCGAAGTCGGGCGCGCGGGAGTCGTCGAGCCAGTAGTAGTACGTGAACCAGGCGTCGGGGTCGGCGATCGCGACGAGCTCGCCGGCGCGCTCGTGGGCGAGCCCGGCCGCGCGCTTGCCGTCCTCGTCGAGCACCGAGGCGACGCCGGGCAGCGCCGCGATCAGCTCGGCGACGCGCGGGACGTCCGCGGGGTCTCTCACATAGACGTGCGCGAGCTGGTGGTCGGCGACCGCGAACGCGCGCGAGACCCACGGGTCGAGGTACTCCATCCCGTCCTGCGCGTAGACCTCGAGCAGCCCTTCGCGTCGCAGCAGCCGGTTGACGTCGACCGGCCGCGAGACGGACGTGATGCCGTACTCGGAGACGACGACGACGGTCGCGCCGCGCTCGCGCGCGTGCTCGGCGAGCCGGCCGGCGACGCCGTCGAGCTCGCGCGCGGCGGCGATCGCCTGCGGCGCGTCGGGCCCGTGGCGCTGCAGGTCGTAGTCGAGGTGCGGCAGGTAGACGAGCGTCAGGTCCGGCCGGTCACGGTCCAGGATCGAGCCGGCCGCTCTCGCGATCCAGTCCGAGGACGTGATGTCGGCCAGGGCGCCCCAGTATCTGAACAGCGGGAACGGGCCCAGCTCACCCGTCAGGCGATCGTGCAGCTCCGGCGGGTACGTGTAGCAGTCGGGCTCTTTTCTGCCGTCCGCGTAGTAGATCGGCCGCGGCGTGACGGTCAGGTCGGTGGTCGCGCCCATCGCGTACCACCAGCAGACGTTGGCGGTGCGGAAGTCCGGCCGCGCACGCCGCGCGGCCTCCCAGACCGGCTCGGCCTGCACCAGCCGGTTGTGCTGGCGCCACAGGTAGACCTCGCCGAGGTCGCGGAAGTACCAGCCGTTGCCGACGATCCCGTGCTCGGTCGGGTCGACGCCGGTCAGCATCGTCGCCTGCACGCTGCAGGTGACGGCGGGCAGCACCGGCTGGAGCGCGGCCGAGAAGCCCTCCTCGGCGATGCGCCGCAGGCGCGGCATGTGCTCGAGCAGCCGCGGCGTGAGGCCGACGGCGTTGATCACGACGAGCGGGGGCGCCATCACGCCACCTCCTTCAGTCCGAGGTCGGTCAGCTCTCGCGCCAGCCAGCCGAGCTCGCGAGCGAGGCCGTCGACGAGCGCAGCGTCGTCGGCGGCGCGCAGGCCGCCGGGCAGCACGTTCCAGGTGTAGGTCTCGAGCTCGAGGTGGCGGGTGCGCGGTGCGGCGCCGCCGACCAGGCCGGCCAGCAGCTCGCGCAGCTCCGGCTGCGTGGTGCGGCCGTCGTCGAGGTGGACGGGCACGTGGAAGTGCACGCGCCACTCGCTCTCGCCCGGCAGGCCGCCGGCGAGCGCCTCGTCGAGGTCGTCGACGCCGGCGACGCTCGCGCCGACGAGCTCGCGCGTCTGGTGCAGGAAGCGCGGCTCGACGAAGTCGGAGAGCTGCGCGCGCTCCTGCGCATCGGCCGCCGGGGCCCGCAGCGCGGCCGAGACCTGCGCCTTGACGATCGGCACGGCGCCCGCGTCGAGCTCCGCGAGCGCCGCCGCGGGCGACTCGAACTGGACCGCGAGGTGGCAGGCGTCGAGGCAGAGGCCGAGCCGGGCGGCGTCGAGGCCGTCGAGTGCGGCGACGGCCTGCCCGACCGTCTCGACCACGCAGCCGGGCTCCGGCTCGAGCGCGAGCCGGATCGTCCGACCCGTCTCGGCCTCGATCCGCGCGAGCTGCTCGGCGACGTGCGCCAGGCGCGCGCGGGCGACCTCGGTGTCGGCCTCGCTCCAGCCGGCGCGCCAGCCGAGCGGCAGGGTCGAGATCGTGCCCTCGCGCACGTCGGCGGGCAGCAGCGCAGCGAGCGTCCAGGCGAGGTCGAGCGTGTAGTCGGCGCGCGCGGCCTGCGTCCAGTCCGGCCGGTAGACGGCACGCTTGACGACCTCGGCGTGGAACGCGCGGTAGGGAAAGCCGTTGAGCGTGACGACCTCGAGCCCGAGCCGGTCGAGCCCTTCGCGCAGCCGCGCGACGCCGTCGGGCGCCTCCCTCAGCAGCCGCGCGGCGGGCGCCGCCAGCCACAGGCCGACGCCGAGCCGCGGCCGCTCGAGCGCGCGCCTCACCGGCGCCGCGAAGCGCTCGAGCTGCGCGATCACGCCGTCGAGGTCCTCGGCGGCGTGGACGTTCGTGCAGTAGGCGACGTGGACGAGCGAGCCGTCCGGGTGCTGGAAGCGCACGCCTGCTACCCCTCGCGCGCGCCGCGCAGGATCGAGTTGCCGGCGAACGTCGAGCTCGGGTCCGGCGCGGCGGCGTCGTCGACCAGCTCGAGCCGGCCGCTCTGGCCGAAGAAGGCGATCGGGTTGTCCCACACGAGCCGCTCGATGTCAGCCTCCGAGAAGTCGGCCGCGCGCATCGCCTCGACCGTCTTGGGCACCTTCAGCGGGTCGCTTCTGCCCCAGTCGGCGGCCGAGTTGACGATCATCTTGTCGAGCCCGTGCTCGGCGACGATCCGCACGAGCCGGTGCTCGTCCATCTTCGTGTCCGGGTAGATCGTGAAGCCGCACCAGCAGCCGGAGGCGCGCACGTCCTCGAACGTGAGCTCGTTGTTGTGGTCGATCACGACCCGCTCCGGCGCGATCCCGGACGCGAGCACGAGCTCGATGCTGCGGCGCGTGCCGGCGACCTTGTCGCGGTGCGGCGTGTGTACGAGGACCGGCAGGTCGTGCTCGATCGCGAGCTCGAGCTGCGCGACGAAGGCGCGTTCCTCGGCGGGGGTCATCGAGTCGAAGCCGATCTCGCCGACGGCGACGACACGGTCCTTCGCGAGGTAGCGCGGCAGCAGCGCCAGCACCTCGCGCGCGAGCGGCTCGTCGTTCGCCTCCTTCGGGTTCAGCCCCATCGTGCAGTGGTGCCAGATCCCGAACTGCTCGGCGCGGAAGCGCTCCCAGCCGATCAGACCGTCGAAGTAGTCGACGAACGAGCCGATCGACGTGCGCGGCTGGCCGAGCCAGAAGGCGGGCTCGACGATCACCTCGATGCCGGCCGCGGCCATCGCCTCGTAGTCGTCGGTCGTTCGCGAGGTCATGTGGATGTGAGGATCGAAGATCCGCATGTCGGCTGCTCCTCAGCTGCGATGGGCGCGGGCGGCGAGCGCGGCCTCGGCAGCCTGCCGCCGTTCGCCGACGGGGTTCGTCAGCTCCGCCTCGATCGCCGCGAGCTCGGTGGTTGGTGGATGACGGTCGATCAGCGGCCAGACGTCGGCCGGCACGCTGCGACCGGCCGCGATCCGCTCGTGCACGAAGCGCGCGAGCATCGCGCACAGCTCCGGCGTCACGCGCGCTTCGATCCCCGCGAGGCCGCCGAGCGGGACGCCGACGAAGACGCACTTGAGCACGGCCTGCGCGAGCGCGGCGTCGTCGAGGCGCCCGAGCGCAAAGGGCCCCAGCGCGGCCGCGATCAGGCGCACGTCGTTGGTGCGCAGGGCGTCGTCGATCAGCGGCAGTCCGACCCCGTCCTCGACCTGCAGATAGGCGAGCGCGCGCAGCACGCCGCGGCGCTCGGCGGCGTCGCCATGGCGGTAGAGCGGCGCCAGCTCCGGCGCCGCACGCGCGCCGAGGGCGACGAGCAGCAGCGTGCGGGCGGCGTCGTCGAGCGTCCAGGCGTGAACGTCGCCGCGCTCGGCGGCCGGATCGAGCGTGCCGCGTCCGACGTGACGCCCGACGGCGGGGAAGATCGTCGCGATCGCGTCGACCTCGGTCGTCGTCTCGTGGCGGGCGGCGGCCAGCCACGCCCGCGCGGCGGGATCGAGGCGCGCGTCGAGCGCCGCCGCCAGCTCGTCGTGCGCGAGCGGGGTCACGTGACCGAGGCCTTCCGTGCGGCACGTCGCGCGAGCGGCCACGCCGCCGCGATCGCGGCGGCGACGCCGCGCCGGCCGGCGAGCGCGAGCAGGCCGGCCTGCAGCGGCATCAGGCCGAGCACGCCGGTGCCGACGAACCGCTGCAGCCGCGCGGGCTTGGGGTCGCGGGCCGCCGCGACGCCGGCCGAGCCGAGCGCCGACGCGTAGAGGCCGAGGCACGCGAACGCCGCGGCGGCGGCGAGCGGATCCTGTTCACGGCGGCGCAGGGCCAGCACGGCGGTGGCGGCGGTCGTGGCGGTCACGCCCGCGAGCGCACCGACGGCGACCCGCGCTCCGCCGCCCTCGACCTCGTGGCGGCTGACGAACGTCACCATCAAGGTGTGCGCGCCGACGATCGCGGCCGCCGGCGCCGCTCTGCCCGGGCGCGACCCGGCGCCGAGCAGCACGTCGAGCGTGCGCGCGAGCGCCATCGTCCACGGCCCGGCACGCGTGCCCTTCGCCTTCAGGTCGTAGCTCCAGACCGCGGCCGCCAGCGGCAGCGCGGTCCGCAGCGCGCGCCGGCCGCCGACGACGGAGGCGACGCCGAGCCCGGCGCCGGAGAGCACACTCGCGAGCCCGAGCGCGAACCGCGGCGTCACCTCGCCGGCGGGGATCGGGCGTTGCGGTCGCTCGCGCGCGTCGACCTCGCGGTCGGCCCAGTCGTTCAGCGCCATGCCGCCGAGGTAGAGCAGCGAGGAGGCGAGGACGAGCGCGTCCGGCGCCGCCGCTTCGCCGTGCTCGCCGCCCCAGGCGGCGCCGAGCAGCGCGTCGCCGGGGACGGTCAGGACCGATGGCAGCCGCACGAGCCGCACGAGCGGCGGCGCCCCGCTCATGACGAGATCGCCGCGCCGTCCGCGATCGTGGGCGCGCCGCCGCTCGCCGCGGCCTCGCCCAGGCGCGTGATCGCCAGGCGCATCAGGTCGTGGTCGATCTCGTGGACCTCGAGCCCGGCGCCGATGCCCTCGATGAGGGTCACGGTCAGACGGCCGCCGAGGTGCTCGCGAAACTCGCCGAGCCCGTCGAGCAGGCGCGGGTCCGACAGCTCCGGCGCCGTGACGGGGAGGCCGAGCGCGTCGAACAGCGCGAGCACGCGGCGCCAGGCGCCGACGGGCAGGAGGCCGGCGAGCTGCGCGTAGGTGCTGTCGAGCGCGATGCCGATCGCGACGGCCTCGCCGTGGCGCAGCCGCGTCGCGCTGAGCTGCTCGAGCTTGTGGCCCGACCAGTGGCCGAAGTCGAGCGGCCGCGAGGAGCCGAGCTCGAACGGGTCGCCCGCGCCGGTGATGTGGGCGACGTGGAGGGCGGCGCAGCGCTGCACCAGCTCCGCCATCGCCTCGAGGTCGCGCGCGAGCAGCGCGGGCGCGCGTCGCTCGAGCTCGCCGAAGAAGGCCGCGTCCTTCAGCAGCGCGACCTTCACCGCCTCGCTCGTGCCCGCGCGCCAGTCAGCGTCCGAGAGTGTCGTCAGGAACAGCTCGTCGTTGACGACCGCCACCGGCGGCGCGAACGCACCGAGGAAGTTCTTCTTGCCGTAGGCGTTGATGCCGTTCTTGACGCCGATGCCAGCGTCGTTCTGGGCCAGCACGGTGGTCGGCATCCGCACCATCCGGACGCCGCGGTGGGCGACGGCGGCCCCGTAGCCGGCCGCGTCCAGCACCGCGCCGCCGCCGATCCCGAGCACGTACGCGTGCCGGTCGATCCCGCGCGCGTTGATCGCGTCGAGCACCGCCTGCGCGTGCGCGGGGTCCTGCTTCGCCTCCTCGCCGCCGGGCAGCACGAGCGGCTCGCCCGCGAGCGCCAGCCGGTCGGCGTGGTGGGCGGCGTACGCGCGCAGCCGCTGCGGCAGGTCGCCGTGATGCGCGAGCACGCCGCTGTCGATCACCACCAGGACGCGCGCGACGCCGTCCCCCGCGAACGCCTGTGCCAGCACCGCGTTGGCGGGGTCGAGCGCGTCGCGCGTGAAGTGGACGGCGTAGTCGTACGCGACCGTGAACGCCGCGGACAGCTGCGTGTCGCGCGCGGCTGTCGTCAACGCGGCGCCCATTCCGTCTGCCACAGCCCGCCGCTGCCGGCGGTCGCCTCCATCGTGCCGCGGCCCGGCTCGAAGTGCCCGAAGTCGAGCACGTAGAGCGAGCCGTCGGGCGCGAATCCGACGTCGATCGGACGGTGCAGCGGCGCGACGGGGAGCGTCTCGAGCGACCAGTCGCTCGGATCGAGGACGCCGACGGCGCGACCGACGCGAGGACCGGACGGCGCCGTCATCGGCACCTCGTCGCCGAACAGCGCGACGACGATCCGCCCGTCCGGCGCCTCGTCGAGCTTGACCGCCGCGACGTGCGGCTCGAACTCGAGCAGCGCCCGCTCCGGCGGCGGCAGCTCGTCGTGGTTGGAGAGGACGAACTCGGGCGCCTCGCCCTGCTCTGGCTTGAAGCGGGCGTCGGAGATCGGCGTGCCGCCGATAAAGTCGGGGAAGCCGTAGTACGCGCCCTCGCGGACCTCGAACAGCATGTCGGGGATCTGGCCGACGGGCCGGCTGCCGCGGTCGTCCGCGCCCTGGTCGGTGACGATCAGGCGCCCGTCGCGCAGGAACAGGATGCCGAAGGCGTTGCGCAGGCCCCAGGCGACGAGCTCGAGGTTGCCGCCGTCGGGGTCGCAGCGCATCATCGCCGAGGTGCACGGCAGCGAGGCGGGGATCCGCGTGCCCGAAGGCTGCACCGTGCCCCACTGCGTGAACGCGCCCGTGCGCGCGGTTCTGCCCTCGTTGAAGGGGTCCCGCGTCTCGACCGCCACGTCGCGCAGCTCGATCTCGAGGCCCGGCAGGTCGTGCTCGTGGGGCAGCAGCTTGAGCCAGCCGAGGTCGTAGGCGTCGAGGCCGATGATGCCCGTGTTGGTCATCGCCCCCTGGCTGAAGTAGAGCTTGCCGTCGGGCCCGAACGCGACCATGTTCGTCTGGTAGTTGCCCGGGCCCGGGAGCCCGTCGACGATCGTCTCCAGCTCCCCGCCGTCCGGCGAGAGGCGCGAGATGCGGCTCGGATGGCCGCCCTCGGTGACATAGAGCATGCCGTCGTGGTAGGTCAGGCCGTTGACCGGCGGGTTGAGGCCCTCGGCGAGCAGCGTGCGCCCGTCGCCGTCGAGGCGCCAGATGCGGCCGCCCCGCGGCGCCCCGCCGAACGGCAGACCCGACTCCGCGACGTACGGCGTGCCGGTGTCGTCGAAGGTCAGGCTCGTCGGGAAATGCAGGCCGTCCGCGACCACCTCGAGCGTCGCTGCCAATTGCGTCACGATCCAGTCTCCTCCGCGTCGCCAGTCGCAATCATCGTGTCCCGTGACGACAAGTACGTCGTACGGTACATAGTCCTCCTATACGTGCCGGTGACGGTAGCGCATCCGCCGTTCGACCTGTTCTTCGACGGCGCCGCGGCAGCAGGCGCGCGCCCAGCCCGTCGGTCGTGACGAGGCCCGGCGCCGACCGACGGTGACGGAACCCCGGGAGAACGCCCGTCGCGACGGGCGCCCGGGGGCGGTCTCGCGCGCGCAGGTACCCGTCGCTCGATTGTGATTGCCACAAGAGAATTCTCTCATGGACGCCGGGGCGCACCGTCGTACTCGCCGGCGCGCCGTACGCGGTACCGGACGGACTACACGTCGAACGCGCCAGAGGTATAACCTCGCGGGCGAAGGGGATCGGGTCTGGTCGCGACGCGAGACGGCTCGCTCCTACTGTTCACAGGAGAGAGGTTCTGGATGTACCTGGACAAGATTGCTCGTGGTGCACGTAGGAGGGCTCGTCTGTTCGTCCCCCTTCTCGCTGTCGTCGCGCTGATCGTCGTCGCCGGTTGTGGCGGCGGCAGCAAGAAGGACCCGACGACGTCGAGCACCGCCGCGGCGGCGCCGACGACGCCGGCGACGACGCCGACCACGACGACCCCGGCCGCCACGGCCGCCGCCGGTTGGACGATGCCCAACGGCGATCTTGGCAACACGCGGAGCGTGACCAGCCAGATCAGATCGAGCAACGTCTCGCAGCTCGGCGTCGCCTGGACCGTGCCGATCAGAGGCACGGGCGCGTTCGGCAACTACGCCACGACCCCCGTCGTGGTCGACGGCGTCGTGTACACACAGAACCTCACGTCCGACGTCGAGGCGATCGACTACAGAACCGGCAGAGTCCTGTGGACGAGAAACTACAACTCGCCGGACACGGGCCCCAACGGCGTCGCGGTCGCGGACGGCAGAGTCTTCGGCGCGACGCAGACCAACGCCTTCGCGCTGAGCGCGAGAACCGGCGAGCAGCTGTGGAGCAGAAGACTGGTCCGCAACGGCAACGAGGGCATCGACATGGCCCCGGGCATCAACAACGGCGTCGTCTACGTCTCGACGGTGCCGGGCAACCCGAGAGCCTTCTACGCCGGCAACGGCCAGGCGATCCTGTGGGCGATGGACGTCAACACGGGTGCCACGAGATGGAAGTGGGAAGAGGTTCCGGCTGATCTCTGGGGCAACAAGAGAATCAACTCGGGCGGAGGCCAGTGGGAGCCGCCGTCGTTCGACGCGGACGGCAACGTCTACCTCAACGTCGCGAACCCCGCGCCGTTCGTCGGCAGCAACTTCGCGAGACCGTCGACGAAGCAGTCCGAATCGTTCGGTGGCTCGCGTCCCGGTCCGAACCTCTACACCGACTCGGTCGTCAAGCTCGACGCCGCGAGCGGCAGACTGCTGTGGCACTACCAGCTGACGCCGCACGACGTCTACGACTGGGACCTCAACAACTCGCCGCTGATGACGACGATCAACGGCGCGCCCGCCGTGATCTCGGCCGGCAAGGGCGGCATCGCGGTCGCGAACGACGCCAGCACCGGCAGACTGCTGTGGAGCACGCCGGTCGGCAGACACAACGGGCACGACAGAGACAACATCTACGCGATGAAGAAGCAGTACAGCAAGCTGCCGAGACCGAGCAGCACCTTCGAGGTCTACCCGGGTGAGCTCGGTGGCGTCGAGTCGCCGTATTCCTCGGACGGCAGAAACGTCTACCTCGCGATCAACAACCTGCCCGGAATCGTCAGAAGACAGGTCGAAGGTCTCGGGAACCCGGCGACGGGTACTGGTGAGGTCATCGCCCTCGACGTCGCAACCGGCAGAGTCGTGTGGGATCACAGACTGCCCAGCTCCGCCTATGGCGCGACGGCGGTCACCAACGACCTCGTCTTCACGACGACGTTCGACGGTCAGGTCTATGCGCTCAACACCGCAACGGGCGCCGTCGCCTGGCAGAGAAGACTGCCGGCCGGCACGAACGCGCCGGTCGCGATCAACGACGACACCGTGATCACGGCGGGCAGCTTCCCGTCGGGCAGAGGTCAGAGACCGGTCGTCATCGCCTACCGTCTCGGCGCCACGGGCGCGACGCCCGCGCCGGCGCCGAGCACCACCGCGACGACGCCGCCGAAGAAGGCTGCGGCCGGCGGTGGCAACGTCGCTGCCGGTAGAACGGTGTTCACCGCCTCGTGCGCGAGCTGCCACACGCTCGCGGACGCGGGCGCGAGAGGGACGGTCGGGCCGAATCTCGACAACCTGAAGCCGAACATGGCGACGGTGCAGAGACAGGTCACCAACGGCGGCGGCGGGATGCCGGCGTTCGGCGGCCAGCTGTCGAGAACGCAGATCACCGACGTCTCGAGATACGTCTCAGCGGCCGCCGGCAGAGGCGGAGGCGGAGGCGGCGCCGGCGCCGGAGCGCCGTAGGGAAGGCGGCGACGCCACGCGATCGCCGATGCACGACGCGCTCGTGAGCCGGGGGGTCATCCCCCGGCTCACGCTGCGCTTACGGTCCGATCCCGGTCGAGCCGTCCGTGGCGCAGCGCGGTGGCTCGAGGCGGACGCGCGCGACGTGGTGGTGCTCCGCCCGTCGCGCCGCCGCTCGGACCGCCCGAGCGCCACGGCGCTGCTGCCGGGCCTGCGCCGCTGGCGCGTGCTCGTTGCCCGCCGGCGCGCGATCGCCGTCGTGCGGCGGGCGCTGCTCGTCGCCGCGACGGTCGCGATCGTCCTCACCGCGATCGCCCACGGCGGCGCGCTGCCGACCGCCGTCGTGATCGCGGCGCCCCTCGCCGTCGCACTGCTCGGCGCCGCGCTCGTGCTGCGCCGCCGGCCCGAGCTGCCCGCGGTCGCGCGCCTGCTCGACGCCCGGCTCGCGCTGCACGAGCAGCTCGGCACCGCGCTCGAGCTCGAGACCGCTCCGCGAGGAGCCGCGCACCCGCTCGACGCGCGTGTCGTCGCCGACGCGTCGCAGACGGTCTCGTCCACACTCGGCGGCTCGCGTGCCGTGGCTCGCCGTGCCCGCGGCGAGTGGCTCGCGCTGCTGGCGGCGGCGGCCGCGGTCGTGGCGCTCGCACTGACGTCGGGCACGAGCCACGGCGGCGCGGCGCCGGTCCAGCACGCGCGGGCCCAGGCGCCGCATTCCTCGGGCGCCGCGGCCGCGGCGCGGCGGCGCGCACAGCGCCCCGCCACGACGGCGAACGGTCCTGTCAGACCGCGCTTCAACCCCTACACCAACGGCTTCCAGAACGCGTACCAGAGAGCGCTCGCCAGACAGCTGGCCGCCCATCCCGAGCTCAGCTACACGAGCCCGGGGCTGAGACCCGACATCGCGCAGGCCGGCGCCGCGCCCGGCCGCTCCGGGGCCGTTCAGCACCCCCAGTCGTCGGGCAGCGGCTCCGGGACGGCGGCGACCGCGCCGTCCCCCTCAGCGGCCGCCTCGCCCGCGTCCGGCGCCGTGACGCCGATCGGCAGAGCGACGCCGGCGGGCGCGG
>JAOPZA010000226.1 GCA_025964325.1 Conexibacter sp. | reverse complement strand
GCGCGGGTCGGCGCCGCGCTCGCGGCCCACGGCGGCGTCGACGCGCTCGTGCACGACCTGCGACCGGCGTTCGCCGCTGCGGGCGGGGCGGAGGGCTTCCGCGCGGCGCTCGACGGCGCCTGGGTCGCGGCGCGGGCTGTGGCCACCGCCGCCTTCCTGCCCGACGAGCGCGGCGGCCGGATCGCGTTCGTCGCGCCGGCTCCCGCCGCGGACCCCCATGCCGCCGGCGCGCGGTCGGCGGTCGAGAACCTCGCGCGCACGCTGTCGATCGAGTGGTCGCGCTTCGGCGTCCGCACGGTCGCGATCACCCCAGGACCGCAGACGGTCGACGACGAGCTGAGCGCGCTGGCCGCCTACCTCGCCTCGCCCGCGGGGGACTACTTCTCGGGCTGCGTGTTGGCGTTGGGGGGCGTGTAGTCGCGGTCGTGGTCGCGCACGGCGCCGCGATCGCCGCCGGCCACCTCGATCGCGATCGGCGGCTGCGGCGCCGCCTCGTGATCGACCTGGAGCGTCGAGTGCCTGACCTCGAAGCGCTCGCTCAGCAGCCGCTGGAGCTCGTGGCGCAGCTCGTGGCAGTCGAGCCCGGCCCGCGCCGTCACGTGTGCGGAGAGGGCGGGGAAGCCGGAGGTGACCTCCCACACGTGGAGGTCGTGGACTTCGACGACGCCGGCGTGGGCGGCCAGCGCGGTGCCGATCTCCTGCGGGTCGAGGCCCTCGGGGGCGGCCTCGAGGAAGACGCGCGCGGAGGCCCGCACGAGCCCGACGCCGGCTCTCAGCATCAGCGCCGCGACGAGCAGGGAGGCGAGCGCGTCGGCGCGCGCGAAGCCGGTCGCGAGGATCACGGCGCCGGCGATCGCGGTCGCGACGAAGGCGAAGAGGTCGGTCAGGATGTGCTGGAAGCTGCCCTCGACGTTGAGGCTCTCGCGGTTCGCGCCCGAGAGCACGAACGTCGCCGCGAGGTTCACGACGATCCCGACGAGCGCGACGATCAGCACGAGCGTGCCCTGGACGTCGGGCGGCGAGACGAGCCGGGTGATCGCCTCGAAGACGATCACGAGCGCGAGCAGGACGAGCGTCAGCCCGTTCGCCTGCGCGCTGAGGATCTCGACGCGCCCGAAGCCGTAGGTCATCGCCCCTCTGGCCGGCCGCTTCGCGATCCGCGCGGCGAACAGCGAGAGCCCGAGCGCGGCCGCGTCGGTCAGCATGTGCGCGGCGTCGGAGAGCAGCGCCAGCGAGCCGGCGATCGCGCCGATCACGACCTCGACCGCCATGAAGCAGAGGATCAGGACGAGGGCGGTCGTGAGCGCCCGCGTCGTCGCATCCGCGCCGTGCGCGTGCGTGTGACCGCGGTGGCTGTGCCCCTGGTCGTGCTCGGCGTGGTCGTGCGCGCTCACGAGGTCATCGTACGGTCCGCGGGGCGCTCGCGGCGCCTAATCGCGGGACGCTCCCGTATTGTGCAGGTGAATGATGAACACGGATCTCCTGCACTGCCTTGTCGAGATTCCGAAGGGCAGCCGCAACAAATACGAATGGGACGAAGAGCTCGGCGCGATCAGATTCGATCGCTTCCTCTTCTCGTCCGTCGTCTATCCGACGGACTACGGGTTCATCCCGGAGACCCTCGGCCTGGACGGCGACCCGCTGGACATGATGGTCACCGTCTCGGAGCCGACGTTCCCCGGCTGCGTGATCCCCGTGAAGCCGATCGCGCTCTTCAAGATGAGCGACGACAAGGGCATCGACGACAAGGTCCTCTGCGTCCCGCTGCAGGACCCGAACTGGAACTGGATGAACGAGCTGGACGACATCTCGGTGCCGTTGCGCGACGAGATCTCGCACTTCTTCTCGATCTACAAGCAGCCCGAGGGCAAGATCGTCGAGGTCGACGGTTGGTACCCGAAGGAGGAGGCGGTCAGAGAGATCGTCGAGGCGCACGAGCGCTGGCTGGTGCAGCAGCGCGAACGCGAGGCAGGGAAGGCGCTGAACGGGTGAGCGCGGCCGAGGACGGGCTCGCCACGCTCCGCGCGCGGTTCCCCGTCCTCAGCCGGCTCGCGTATCTCAACGCCGGGACGAACGGTCCCGTCCCGCTCGCGGCGACGGCGGCCGCGTGCGACGAGCTGCGTCGCGAGGAGGACCAGGGCCGCGGCGGCCTGCCGCACGTCGAGCGCCAGCGCGCCCACAGAGATGCGCTGCGCAGCGCCTACGCCGCCCGCCTCGGCGCCGCGCCCGCCGACGTCGCGCTGACGACGTCGACGACCGACGGGATCGGTCGCGTACTGAGCTCGCTCGACCTGCAGCCGGGCGACGAGGTGCTCACGAGCGTCGACGAGCATCCCGGCGTCTACGGGCCGCTCGCCGGGCTGCGCGCCCGCGGGATCGAGGTGCGGACCGCGCCGTTCGCCGCGATCGCCGACGCCGCCGGTCCGCGCACGCGGCTCGTCGTCTGCTCGCACGTCAGCTGGATCAGCGGCGCGCTCGCCCCCGCGGCGCTGCGCGAGCTCGACGCGCCGGTCCTGCTCGACGGCGCCCAGGGCGTCGGCGCGGTCGCGATCGACGTCGCCGCGCTCGGCGCCGACGCCTATGCGGGCTCGGGCCAGAAGTGGCTCTGCGGCCCCGACGGCAGCGGCATGCTCTACGTCTCGCCTTCGCTGCGCGAGCGGCTGCGCCCGCTCACGCCCGGCTACCTCAACCTTGCCGACGCGTCCGCCGGGCTCGACAGCGAGCCGGCCCGTGACGCCCGCGCCTACGACACGCCGGCGCTCCCGAGCGCGTCGCTGGCGCACGCGCTGGCGGCGCTCGAGACGCTCGGCGCGGCCGGCTGGGACGCCGTCCTCGCGCGGGCGCACGCCCTCGCCGAGCGGGCCGCCGATGCCCTGCGCGAGCGCGGCCGGCAGGTGCTCGGCCGCGATCGCACGACGCTCGTCGCCTGGCGCGAGGACGATCCCCAGGCGACCGTCGAGCGGCTCGCGGCGGCCGGCGTCGTCGTCCGCCCGCTGCCCGGCGGCGAGCTGGTGCGCGCCTCCGTCGGCGGCTGGTCGAACGACGACGACCTCGACCGCCTGCTCGCCGCGCTCCGCTAGCGGCGGCGCGGAGCGCCGCTCAGGTCGTCATCCCGGTGAAGAGCCCGCCGGTGACGTTCAGCACCTGGCCGTGAACGTAGTTCGACCACGGCGAGCAGAGGAAGAAGACGCCGCCGGCTGCCTCCCGCGGCGAGGCCGCGCGGCCGAGCGGGATCAGCATCTGCGACATCCCGCGCAGCTGGTCGGGGATCCCGAGCTGGACCTCCTCGCCGTCGATCACCATTCTGTTGGCGTCGTCCTTCGACTGCGTCAGGCGCGTGTCGACGAAGCCGAACGCGACCGCGTTGGAGTTCACCTTGAACTGGCCCCACTCCTTCGCCAGCGTCTTCGTCAGGCCGACGACCGCTGACTTGGCGGCCGAGTAGTTCGCCTGGCCGGCGTTGCCCATCGTGCCGGAGGTGGAGGAGACGTTGACGATCTTGCGATAGACCTCGCGCCCCTCCTCGCGCTCCTGCTTCGCCGGCTCGCGCAGGTGCGGCGCGGCCGCGCGGATCACTCTGAACGGCACCGTCACGTGGATGTCGAGCATCCGCTGCCACCAGTCGTCGCTCAGTCTGTGGATCGGCGCGTCGAGCGTGTAGCCGGCGTTGTTGACGACGATGTCGATCTTGCCCCACGTGTCGATCGCCGTCCGGACGAGCTGGTCGGGCGCGTCGCCCTTCGTCAGGTCCCCGGCGTAGACGGTCGTCTCGCCGGCGATCTCGGAGGCGGTCTGCTGGGCGACGTCGCCGTCGAGGTCGTTGATCAGGACCTTCGCGCCGTGCTCGGACAGCAGCTCCGCCGTCGCGCGTCCGATGCCGCGCGCGCTGCCCGTGACGATCGCGACCTTGTCGTCCAGTACTCCCATGCGTGAACGCTCCTGTGTTGCCGGGTTCGAGGTTGGCCGCGGACTCTAGGGGCAGGCGCCCGACGAGGGAGCCGGTCGCACCCGAGCGCGCGCTACCGCCCCGGCGCCCCCTCGCCGTCCACGAGCCTCCCGTCGCGACCGACGTAGCCGTCCTTGCCGCCGGCGATCACGTAGACGGCCTCGCCCTCGCCGACGTTCTTGACCGCGCGCACCGTGTGCGCGTCGACGCGGGCGATCCCGCCCGGTCCCAGCTCGTGGGTCGTGCCGTCGCCGAACGTCATCGCGATCCGGCCGGCGTGCACGAAGTACGTCTCCTCCTGCTCCTCGTGGTAATGGCCGCCGGTCTCGTAGCCCGGCGGCATCACGATCGCGTTGATGCCGAACGCGGTCACGCCGAGGCCGCTGCGGATCTTGCGGAAGCCCGGGCCCTGTCCCAGCGCCTCGAGGCAGCCGACGGCATAGCCGTCGCCGGCGACGATCTCCTGCTGCTGCTCGCTCATGCGCAGTCCTCTCTAGAGTCCGTAGGAACGCCCGATCACGTCGAGCATGACCTCGTCGGTGCCGGCGCCGATGCGGTTGAGCCGCATGTCGCGCCAGACGCGCTCGACGCCGTACTCCTTCATGTAGCCGGCGCCGCCGTGGATCTGGATGCACTCGTCGGCCACCTCGACCGCGACGCGCGCGGCGTGCAGCTTCGCCATCGAGATCTCACGCACCGGGTACTCGCCGTTGCTGAAGCGCCAGGCGGTCACGTAGACCATCTGCCGCGCGCTCTCGATCTTCGTCGCCATCTCGGCGAACTTGTGGCGTGTGACCTGGAACTTCCCGATCTGCCGGCCGAAGGCGGTCCGCTCCTTCGCGTACTGGAGCGTCTTCTCGAAGCAGAGCTGCGCACCGGCGACGCAGCCGGCGGCGCCGATCAGCCGCTCGCCCTGGAGCTCCCACATGATGTGGTAGAAGCCCTTGCCGGCCTCGCCGAGGACCGCGTCGGCCGGGACGCGCACGTCCTGGAACGCGAGCAGCGCGGTGTCGGAGCTGTGCATCCCGAGCTTGACGAGCTTTCTCTCGCGGATCACGCCCGGCAGGTCCATGTCGACGATGAAGAGCGTGAAGCCCGACCCTCGGGCTTCGCCCTCGTGTGCCCGGCCGGCGTCGGGGTCGGTCTTCGTCAGGAGCACGATGTAGTCAGCGCGGTGCCCGTTGGTGATGTAGGTCTTCGAGCCGTTGATCACGTACTCGTCGCCGTCGCGCACGGCGCGCGTCTTGATCCCGGCGACGTCGGAGCCGGCATCGGGCTCCGTGATGCCGAGGCAGGCGATCTTCTGGCCGCGCATCGACGGCGTCACGTAGCGCTGTCTCTGCTCCTCGGTGCCGAATGCGAGGATCGGCGGCGTCGCCATGTCGGTGTGGACGGCGACGCCCATCGCGAGGCCGCCGGAGTTCGCCCGCGTCAGCTCCTCGGCCAGCACGAGGTTGGCGTAGTAGTCGCCGCCCTGGCCGCCGTACTGCTCGGGCACGGAGAGGCCGAGGAAGCCGAGCTCGCCCATGCGATGGAAGACCGAGTCGGGAAACGTCGTCTCCTCCCACTCCTCGGCGTGGGGCGTCAGCTCCGTCTCGACGAAGCGGCGGATCGACTCGCGCAGCCGGTCGTGCTCCTCCTCGAAGATGAAGTGCTTGCGCTGGGCGCCGAAGTCGGGCTTCAGCACATCGTCGGCGGCGCTGGCCATCTCGCGATCTCTCCTCTGCGCGTTCGTTCGTCCTCGGTCGCGCCGACGCTACCGCAACCCACCGGCCAAGTAAACAGTAGGACTTCCTACTTTCCACGGCGCCGGTACGCGCCCGCCCGCGGTCGCGAGGTACCAGCCGGGGAAGGTGTCGTGGGGCGCCGTGTAGGTCCAGCCACCGCCCTTCGCGCGCTTCATCGACGAGAAGCGACCTGGCACGTTCGTCGTGCCCGACACCGAGTCCCCACCCAGCGATCGCCGTTGCACGACTCGGCGTCGCGGCGCGTCGCTTGACGGGTCGCGGGTCGATCCGTCAGAGTGGGAAGTGGCACGTCCCACTCTCGACGGCGACACGGAGGCCGCTTGTCCCCCTACGGCACCCTGCGCTACGCCGTCGTCGACGGCGTGGCGACGATTGCGCTGGATCAGCCGGAGACGCGCAATGCGCTCTCGGATGCGTTGCTCGACGATCTGCTGGCGGCGTTCGTGGCGGCGCGCGACGATGACGCTGTGCGGTGCGTGGTGCTGACCTCGACGCACGAGAAGGTGTTCTCCTCGGGTGGGAACCTGGGCGCTTTCGCGGCGGAGGTGCCGTTGGTGCTCAAGCACGCCGGGATCGGCCGCTTTCCGCGATTGTTCGCGTTGATCGGCCAGTTGGGGAAGCCGACGCTCTGCGCGGCGAACGGGCATGTGCTGGCGGGGGCGCTGGGGCTTGCGCTCGCATGCGACCTGATCGTCGCGCGGGATGGCGTGCGGTTCGGGACGCCGGAGATCGACGTCGGGGTCTTCCCGTTCATGATCATGGCGCTGATCTACCGCAACGTCGGCCGCAAGAAGACGACCGAGCTGCTGCTGCTGGGAGAGCAGATCGAGGCGCGTGAGGCGGAGCGGATCGGGCTCGTCAACCGGGTCGTGCCGGCCGCCGAGTTCGACGCGGCCGTCGCCGACTGGGCGACCCGGTTGGCGGCGAAGTCGCCGTTGATGATGCGGCTGGGCAAGGATGCGATCTACCGTCAGCAGGACATGGCGTTCGAGGATGCGCTCGCGTTCCTGCAGTCGCAGCTGACGATCGCGTTCGCGAGCGAGGACATCCAGGAGGGCGTCAGCGCCTTCTTCGAGAGACGGGAGCCGAGATGGACCGGGCGCTGACGCCCCGGAGCCTGCTGCGGCCGCTCGTCGAGGACCTGCACGCACGCCGTGCGAGCGCTCGGATCGGCGGCGGCGAGGAGAAGATCGCGAAGCAGCACGCGGCCGAGAAGCTGACCGCGCGCGAGCGGATCGCGCTGCTGATCGACGACGGCAGCTTCACCGAGCTCGGCATCCACGCCGGCATCCACTTCTCGGTCCGCGCGCTCGAGGGCAAGGTCGCGCCGGCCGACGGCGTGATCACCGGCTACGGAAAGGTCGACGGCCGCATGGTCGCCGTCTGCGCCTACGACTTCACCGTGATGGCGGGCTCGATGGGGATGACGGGGGAGATCAAGGTGACGCGCCTGCGCGAGCTGGCGCTGTCGAAGCGGATCCCCTTCGTGTGGCTGCTCGACTCGGCCGGTGCGCGCATCCAGGAGGCGGTCGGCTCGCTCTTCGCCGGCTCCGGCCACCTCTTCCGCGAGGAGGTCGTGATGAGCGGCGTGATCCCACAGGTCGCGGCGCTGATGGGCCCGTGCGCGGCGGGCACCGCGTACATCCCCGGCCTCGCCGACTTCGTGCCGATGGTGAAGGGGCGCGGCTCGATGGCGCTCGCCGGACCGCACCTCGTGCGCGCCGCCATCGGGGAGGACGTCACGCAGGAGGAGCTCGGCGGCTCGCGCGTGCACTGCCGCACGTCCGGCGTCGGCGACCTCGAGGTGGCCGACGACGTCGAGTGCGTCGAGCGCATCAAGCAGTACCTCTCCTACATGCCCCAGCACTGCGAGGTCGCGCCGCCGCGGCGGCCGAGCAGCGACCCGGTCGACCGCATGGACGACGAGCTGCTCGACGTGCTGCCGGAGTCCAACCGCAAGGCCTACGACATGTACGAGGTGATCCGGCGGATCGTCGACGACGGCGTCTGGTTCGACCTGAAGCCGCAGTGGGCGAAGACGATCATCACCTGCTTCGCGCGCTTCGACGGTCGCTCCGTCGGGATCGTCGCCAACCAGCCGAGACAGCTCGGCGGCATCCTCGACATCGACTCCGCCGACAAGGCCGCGCGCTTCGTCAACCTCTGCAACGCCTACGGCATCCCGCTGCTGTTCCTGCAGGACGTCCCCGGCTTCATGGTCGGCACGAAGGTCGAGGCGGCCGGCATCATCCGCCACGGCGCGAAGATGCTCTACGCGGTCGCGAACGCGACCGTGCCGAAGGTCACCGTCGTCGTGCGCAAGGCCTACGGCGCCGGCTACTACGTGATGTGCGGGAAGGCCTACGAGCCCGACCTGATCGTCGCCTGGCCGAGCGCCGAGATCAGCGTGATGGGGGCGGAGGGCGCGGTCGAGATCGTCATGCGCCGAGCGCTCGAGGAGGCCGAGGACCCGGCCGCCAGAAAGGCCGAGCTGGTCGCCGCCTACCGCGAGGTCATCGACGTCTACGTCGCCGCCGGAAACGGGATGATCGACGACGTGATCGACCCGCGCGAGACGCGCCCGACGATCTGCCGCGCGCTCGAGATGGCCGAGGGCAAGCGCGTCGAGCGGCCATGGAAGCGACATGGAGTGGTGCCCGTATGAGCGTCGAGGACCCCGTCGTCATCACCTGCTCGATCTCCGGCGCGATCGCGAACCGCGAGCAGTGTCCGGCGATCCCGTACACGCCGCAGGAGTACGCGGCCGAGGCGCGCCGCGCGGTCGACGAGGGCGCATCGATGATCCACATCCACGCGCGCACGCCGGCCGGCGTCCCCTCCTACGAGATCGAGGACTTCCGCGCGATCACGGAGGCGATCCGGGCCGATGTCGGCGACGTGATCGTCAACTACTCGACGGGTGCGGTGGGCGTCCCGCTGGAGAAGCGGATCGCCTATCTGCGTGCACTGAAGCCCGACGTCGCCGCGCTCAACATGGGCTCGATGAACTACGCCAAGTACTCGACGCGGCGCAAGGACTTCGTCTTCGGCACCGTCTTCGAGAACAGCTTCGAGACGATCTCGACCCTGCTGCGGGTGATGAACGATGAGGGCATCGAGCCCGAGCATGAGTGCTTCGACGCCGGCCACCTCGCCAACCTGGACCCGCTGCTCGACATGGGGATCCTGCGCGAGCCGCTGCAGATCTCGTGCGTGATGGGCGTCACCGGCGGGATCCGGCCGACGCCCCGCAACCTCGCGCACATGGCCGAGAACGTTCCGGGCGGCCCCGACGGGCCAAATCGGTGGGGCGTGATCGGCGTCTCGCGCCGGCAGTGGCTGCTGATCGCGAGCGCGCTGACGCTCGGCGGCAACGTGCGGGCCGGGCTGGAGGACAACTTCTACCTCCCCGACGGGACGATGGCGCGCTCCAACGGCGACCTGATCGCGAAGGCGCGCCAGCTGACCGAGGACGTCGGCCGCCGCGTCGCGACGGTCGCCGAGGCTCGGGCGATCCTGCGGATCCCTCGCCTGGCGGCTCGGGTTCCGTTGGAAGAACTCGCCCGGGGGGCTCGTTCTTCCGGGTCGGAGGCGTCCTCGTGAGTGGGCCGTTGACAGGGCTGCGGGTCCTCGACCTGAGCCGGCTGCTGCCGGGCGGCTTCTGCTCGCTGCTGCTGGCCGACCTCGGTGCCGAGGTGCTGAAGGTCGAGGACACCGGCATCGGCGACTACATCCGCTGGTCGCCGCCGTACGTCGAGGGCGTCGAGGAGAGCGCGCGGTCGGCGCTGTTCCTCTCGCTCAACCGCAACAAGCGCTCGATCCGCATCGACCTCAAGTCGGAGCGCGGGCGCGAGGTGCTGCTGCGGCTGGCGGCCGACCACGACGTGCTGCTGGAGTCCTTCCGGCCGGGTGTGCTCGACCGCCTCGGCGTCGGCTACGAGCGGCTCGCGCAGGCGAACGCGGGCCTCGTCTACTGCGCGATCACCGGCTACGGCCAGGACGGCCCGGCGGCGCAGCGCGCCGGTCACGACATGAACTACCTCGGCCTCAACGGCCTGCTGGGACTGACCGGCGAGGCGGGCGGAGCGCCGGTGCAGGCGGCCGGCCAGATCGCCGACATCGGCGGCGGCGCGCTGATGGCGGCGGTCGGGATCCTCGCCGCGCTGCGGGAGCGCGAGCGCTCGGGGAAGGGGCAGGTCGTCGACATCTCGATGTTCGACGGCTCGCTGTCGTGGCTGGCGATGGTCGCCGCGCAGTTCTTCGCCGACGGCCAGGCGCCGCGGCGCGGGCGGCTCCCGCTCTCCGGCTCGCTGCTCTGCTACCGGCCCTACGCATGCGAGGACGGCTGGGTGACGCTCGGGGCGCTCGAGCCGAAGTTCTGGCAGGCGTGGTGCCGCGGCGTGGGGCGCGAGGACCTGATCGAGCGTCAGTTCGAGGGCGCGGGCTCCGACGCCCACCGCGACGTCGAGCGGATCTTCCGCGGCCGCACCCGTGCACAGTGGGAGGCGTTCGCCGGTGAGCACGACTGCTGCCTCGAGCCGCTGCTCGAGCTCGGCGAGGCGCTCGACTCCGAGCTCGTGCGCGCGCGCGAGATGGTGGTCGGCCTCGACCAGCCCGGCGCGGCCGAGCCGGTCCGGCTGCTGGGGCTGCCGATCAAGCTCAGCCGCACGCCGGGCGACGCGGCGCGGGCGCCGGGCCCCGTCCTCGGCGAGCACACCGACGCGGTGCTCGCCGCCGCCGGCTACGACGCGGCCGAGATCGCGGCGTTGAAGGCGTCGGGAGCTGTCGCGGGAGCGGTCGAATCGGCTGACGCCGATTCCATCGGAGGATCGGCCGGGGGCCGATCCTCCGGCGACGGGCCACGGAGATCGTTCCTTGCCTGAGCGCGTGAAATCGGCTGAAGGATCGGCCAGAGGCCGATCCTCCTCGTACGCGACCGGGCGGGCGGACGGCCTGTTGAAGATGAGCGAGCTGGCGGAGCGCTCCGGCGTCAGCACGGGCACGATCAAGCACTACCTGCGCGAGGGCCTGCTGGGCGAGACCGACGACGTCGTGCGCACGAGCCGCAACATGGCCTGGTATCCGCCCGACTACGTCGACCGGATCCGCCTCATCAAGCGGCTGCAGGAGGAGCGCTTCATGCCGCTGCGTGTGATCCGCGAGCTGCTGCGCGACGCGCCCGAGCGGCTCGAGGCGCTGATCGCGCTGGAGGATCGGATCGTCGAGCGCGCGGTCGCGGCGCGCGAGCTGGGGCGCACGTCGCGCCGCGCCGTGGGCGAGGCCTACGACGTTCCCGGCAACGTGCTCGAGCGGCTCGAGCAGCTCGACGTGCTGACCCCCAACGGCTACGGCTACGACGCCGACGACGTGAAGATCATCGAGGCGATCTCGCGCTTCCGCGCCGGCGGCTACGACGAGGCGATCGGCTTCACCGTCTACGACACGATCCGCTACCGCGAGGCGCTCGCGCCGCTCGTCGAGGAGGAGGTGCGGGTCCTGCTCGGCCGCCTCGCCGGCACCGTCGAGGAGGACCGCGCGGTCGAGATCATCGCCTCCGGCGCCGAACCGCTGCGCGAGCTGATCGGCGCGATGCACTCGAAGCAGCTGCTGGCGGAGCTGCGCCGGCAGCACGAGCGCGCGAGCGTCGGCGGCCGCGCGGCGCCGTAGCGGCCGCGATGGGAAGGCTGGGGATCGGCGGAGATGCGCGGTATCCTTCCAGCTCGTGGCTGACTGACCAGTCAGTCTGCTCTGCTCCGGAGGACTCGACCCCGTGCGCGCCGCGGCGATCCAGCTGAACTCTACCGACGATCGAGATCGCAACCTCTCGACCGCCGACCGCCTCGTGCGCGCCGCCGCCAAGGACGGCGCCGAGCTCGTCGTGCTGCCGGAGAGATGGAGCCTGCTGGGAACGCGGGAGCAGCTCGCGGCGGGCGCCGAGCCGCTCGACGGCCCGGCGATCGGCTGGGCCCGCGCGACCGCGCGCGAGCTCGCGATCGACCTCGTGGCCGGCTCGATCGCGGAGCAGCCGAATCCGGCCGCCCGCGAGCGGATCGCCAACACGAGCGTGCACGTCGGCCCCGACGGCGAGCTGCGTGCGGTCTATCGCAAGCTGCACCTGTTCGACGTCGAGGTCGGCGGCGACGTCTACCGCGAGTCCGACGGCGCCGAGGCGGGGGAGGAGATCGTCACCAGCGCGCTCGCGGCGGCAGCGGTCCCGCCGGCGACCCCCGTCTCGCTCGGCATGGCGATCTGCTACGACCTGCGCTTCCCGGAGCTGTTCCGGATCCTCGCGCTGCGCGGCGCGCTCGTCGTCACGTTGCCGTCCGCGTTCACGCTCGCGACGACGCGCGACCACTGGGAGCCGCTGCTGCGGGCGCGCGCGATCGAGAACCAGTGCTTCATGGTCGCTCCGAACCAGATCGGCGTCGCCCCGCCCGGCACCCGCTGCGGCGGCCGCTCGCTGATCGTCGACCCGTGGGGTGTCGTGCTCGCGACCGCGCCGGACCGCGAGTGCCACGTCGTCGCCGAGCTCGACCTCGCGCGCCAGCGCGAGATCCGCGCGTCGCTGCCGTCGCTCGCGAACCGCCGGCCGGACGCATACGCATGGCCGGCGGAGGGCGAGGCCTGATGGCGCGCAGCGAGCCGGCCGTCGACAAGCGGCGCGTGATCCTCGACGCTGCCGTGCGCGTCTTCGCACGGCAGGGCTTCCACACCTGCCGCGTGTCCGACATCGCGGACGAGGCGGGCGTCGCGTATGGCCTCGTCTACCACTACTTCACGTCGAAGGACGAGATCCTCGACACGCTCTTCCTCGAGCGCTGGGACGTGCTGCTGCACGCGATCCAGGAGGTCGACGGGCAGGAGATCCCGGTGCGCGAGAAGCTCTTCGCGATCGCGTCGTTCATCGTCGACTCCTACCGCCACGACCCCGAGCTGATGAAGGTCATCATCGTCGAGGTGACGCGCGCGGCGAACACGTTCGGCCGCACGCACCTGCCCAAGATCCGCGAGGCCTACGACCAGATCGCGACGATCGTCGAGCGGGCGCAACGCGAGGGCGTCCTGCGCTCCGACGTCACGCCGGACTTCGCCGCGCTCGCCTTCTATGGCGCGGTCGAACAGGTGCTGACCGGCTGGATCTTCGCGTTGCTGCCGACGGGGGAGCGGGAATACGAGGAGGCCAAGTACCTCATCGTCGAGACGATCTGCGGCGGGCTCGAACGAAAAGAGGGTCAACGACCTGCCGCCGGGAGAGCTGATTGAATGCCAGACCTGATGAAGGAAAGCGATCTCGTCAAGCGACTCGTGTGGTCCGGCCTGCTGGCCGCGATCGGCGCGCTCGCCAGCATCGCGACGCAGCGGCTCGCGACGATGATCTGGGTGCGCGCCTTCGGGGAGGAGCCGCCCGAATGAGCGGCGAGCCCTCCCAGCCGTCCCGCCCGGCGAGCGAGCAGGCGACGACCGAGAGCACGCCGCTCAACACGATGCGCCCCCTGCAGGGCGACGCCGCGGCGTCGGCCCCCAAGCCCTCGTCGTCGAGGCCGACCGGTTCCGGCCCGGCCGTCTCGCCGCTCTCGCGCGCGAACGCCGCCGTCCCCGCGATCCCCGACGACCGCCCCGAGCTGAAGGTCGCCGCCGCGTTCGGCGGCGGACTCGTCCTTGCCCTCGTCCTCAAGCGCCTTGCCCGCTGACGACGACAGCGCGTCGATCGCGCGGGCGATCACGGAGGTCTCCGAGCGCGCGTCGCTGCTCGTGCGCGAGGAGATCGAGCTCGCGAAGGCCGAGGTCTCCGAGAAGGTCACGAAGCTCGTCAAGGGGATCGTCGTCGGCGCCGCGGCCGGGATCTTCGTCGTCGTCGGCCTCCTCTTCCTGCTCGACGCCGCCGCCTGGGGCGTCTGGCGGGCGATCAACTGGGGCTCGAACTACTGGGTCGGCTTCCTGATCGTCGCCGTCGCGCTCTTCGTGCTCGGCGCGCTCGCCGGGATGCTCGCCTACCGAGCGGTCCGCAGCGGCGCTCCGCCGGTCCCGACGATGGCGATCGACGAGGCGAGGAAGATCCGCGAGACGGTCTCCGACAGAGGGCAGGCCTGATGCCGGCACGCACACCCGAGCAGATCCGCGCCTCGATCGAGGAGAACCGCAAGGAGCTCGGCGTCTCGCTCGAGAAGCTGCGCGGTGAGGTCACCGAGTTGACCGACTGGCGCAAGCAGCTGCTGCGCTACGAGCGCGAAGCCGTGATCGCCGCCGCCGTCGCCGGCTTCGTCATCGGCGGCGGGATCGCCGCCGTCGGCGGCATCGTGTTCGGCGGCCGCCGCCGTCGGCGCCGCCGTCGCTGAGGGACGCGCTGCGGCTCAGCGAGCCGGGCGTCTGATCGCCGACGCGCTGAAGCCCGCGAGGGGTCGCTTCACGGCGGAGCGGCTGAAGCTCGTGAAGAAGCGCGGATAGGTCTGCGCGCGCGGTGCCCGGACGGGCGAGCGCTGCGGAGCGGGCTCGTGCTTGTGGGCCTGCTCCGCGCGACCGGCCGCCGCGCAGATCGCGACGACGATGACCGAAAAGGCCAGCCAGGCGAACGCGATGATGGCGATCGTCACAAACGTCATGCAGTTGCTCCTCTGTCGGCGTGTCCCCGATACACGTCTGCCGCCCTATACCCACGCCGATCGAGTCTCATCCTCACGCATGAGATGCAGCGCGTCCGGACACCCTAGGCTGCGACCCGGATGATGGCCGGCACCCCGTCATATCGAGCAATCGCCCGCGTCTTCTTCACGGTCGCCGCGCTTGCGGGAGCGCTCTATCTCCTGTGGCTCGTGCGACGGGTGCTGGGCCTCGTCCTGATCTCCGTCTTCCTCGCGGTCGCGCTCGGCCCGGCGGTCGCCTTCTTCGCGCGTCGCGGCATCAAGCGTGCCCTCTCGATCCTGATCGTCTACCTGCTGCTGTTCGCGAGCGTCGTCGGGATCGGGCTGCTCGTCGTGCCGCCGATCGTGACGCAGGTCGAAGGTCTCGCGAAGGACGCCCCGCGCTACATCCGCGACATCCGTCAGAACAAGACCGTTCGCAAGTACGACAACCGGTACCACATCAGCAGAAGACTCGAGCAGCAGGCGGCGACGCTGCCGTCGAAGCTCGGCTCCGCCGCCGGGACGCTGAGTAGCCTGACGGTCGGCGTCTTCAGCGCCCTCGTCCAGCTGCTGACGGTGCTGACGATGACGTTCTTCCTGCTGCTCGACGGACGGCGGCTGGTCGGCTTCCTCTTCGGGCTCACCGGGCCGACGCGAGAACCCCGGCTGCGCCGGATCGCCGACGAGATCTACGGCGCCGTCTCCGGCTACGTCGCGGGCAACCTGGTGATCAGTCTGATCGCGGGCGCGGTGACGTACGTGACGCTCACGCTGCTGGGCGTCCCGTTCGCCGTGCCGCTCGCGATCCTCGTCGGCTTCCTCGACCTGATCCCGCTCGTCGGCGCGACGATCGGCGCCGTGATCGTCGCGATCGTGACCGCGTTCGTGAACTTCCCGAGCGCGACGATCGTGTGGGTGATCGTCGCCGTCGTCTACCAGCAGGTCGAGAACCACCTGATCCAGCCGCTGATCTACCGCAGAACGGTCGACGTGCACCCGCTCGTCGTGATCGTCGCGATCCTGATCGGCGCGGAGCTGCTCGGCGTGCTCGGCGCGCTCGTCGCGATCCCGATCGCCGCCGCGATCCAGATCGTCGCGCGCGACGCGTGGGATCACCGCCGGCCGCGCGTCGAGCTGCCGGCCGGTGCCGACGTCGCGAGCGAGCCCGGCGCCGCCGCGCCGCCGGAGACGCCGTCCGACGCGATCGAGTTGCCCTAGTGTCCCGATTCCGAAGTTCGGTGACGGTTTCCGCGCGCGCATGCAGCTGGCGCCCGCCGGCGGCCGGCCGAGTACGTCGAGTACGAGGCAGGCCGCCGGCGAGCGTCGCCAGGCACACCCGAGCATCCCGCACACTGCGCCCGAACCTGCGAATCGGGACACGGGCGTCCGCTTGGCGGCGGTCGCTAGGAGAGGAAGCGACTCGGGGCGGCGCCGACGCCGAGCAGCCCGGGCCCGACGTGCGTGCCGATCACGGGCCCGATCTCGGAGACGAACGCGGGATCGGTGCCGTAGAGCTGGCGGCCGATCTCGACCAGTCTGCCGGCCTGCTCGGGTGCTTGGATGTGCTGGACGACCCAGGCGTCGGCGCCGTCGTCGTGCAGCGTGTGCATGTACTCGACGAGCCGCTCGAAGGCGCGCCCCGAGGTGCGGACGCGCTCGATCGGCGTGATCTCTTGCTCGACCGTGAGGATCGGCTTGATCCGCAGGGCGGAGCCGAGCCATGCCTGCGCGGCTGCGATCCGGCCTCCGCGGCGCAGGTACTCGAGCGTGTCGATCGCGAACCACATCTTCATCGCCGCGCGGGCGTCGCGCGCATGGGCGATCACCGCCTCGGCGCTGGCGCCGCGCGCGGCCGCGGCATGCGCGGCGAGCACGACGATCCCCTCGCCGCCGCAGGCGCTGGCCGAGTCGAGCACGTGGACGCGGTCGCCGCCGCGGCCCTCGAGCTGCTGCTTCGCCTGCTCGGCCGACCCGACCGTGCCCGACATCCCGCCGGCGAGGTGGATCGAGACGATCTCGCGGCCCTCCGCCAGCAGCGGCTCGTAGACGGCGAGGAAGTCGCCGATCGACGGCTGCGACGTCGTCGGCAGCTCGCCGGTCGTCGTCAGGAAGCGGTAGTAGGCGTCGAAGTCCGGCAGGTCCGACTCGCGATCCTCGCGCTCGTCCCAATGGACGTACAGGCTCACCTCGTGAATGCCACGTGCGGCGACGAGCTGCCGGGGGAGGTAGTGACAGGTGTCGGTGACGATTGCGACCGGCGCCATCGCGCGCCACCCTAGACGATCGGGCCGTCGAGGGACGGCGGTCGGTGAGCGGCGTCCGACCGCGCCGCCAGCGGTGGCCAACCTCTACAGTGCGCGGCGTGTTCGCGCGCGCCCTCACGCTGGCGGTCCTGGGCGCGGCGGCGATCTCCCCGACGGCGAGCGCGCGGGACGCGATCATGCCGCTGAAGGAGATCCACCGCGGCATGACGTGCACCGCCCGCACGGTGGTGCAGGGGACCAAGATCGCCTCGTTCGACGTCGCCGTGCTCGACGTCGTCGCCGACACCGACGGCACCGGCGCGCGCATCCTCGTGCGGGTCTCGGGCCCGGCGGTCGCGGCCAGCGGGATCGCCTCCGGCTTCTCCGGCTCGCCCGTGTACTGCCCCGACGCCAAGGGCGTGATCGGCAACGCCGGCGCGATCTCGGCGACGATCGGGCAGTACGGCAACGATGTCGGACTCGTCACGCCGATCGAGCAGATGCTCGGCCTGCCGATCCGGCCGCCGAGCGGCACGCGCGTCGCGCCGCAGTTGCTGCGTGACGCGCGGACGCTGACGGGCCCGCTCACGCTCAGCGGCCTGACGCCGTCGCTGCGCGCCGTCGCCCAGCAGGCCGCGCAACGCAGCGGCCGCGCGATCGTGGCGGCGCCGGCCGGCCCGCTCGGGACCTTCCCGCGCCAGCGGCTGGTGCCGGGCGCGTCGATGGCGGTGGCGCTCTCGACCGGCGCGCTCTCGGCCAGCGCGATCGGAACCGTCACCTATCGCGACGGCCCGACCGTCTACGGCTTCGGCCACGAGTTCGACGGCGCCGGACGCCGCTCGTTGCCGCTGCAGGACGCCTACGTCTACACCGTGATCGACAACCCGCTCAACACCGACACCGACAGCGCGTACAAGCTCGCCGCGCCCGGCCACGTGCTCGGCACGCTCTCGAGCGACGCACTGCAGGGCGTCGTCGGCAGCGTCGGCGCGGCGCCGGCGACGATCCCGGTCACGGTCACGGTCCACGACGCCGACCGCAACCGCACCGTGCGCCAGCGCAGCGACGTCGCGCAGGAGGTCGACGTCGGCGAGCCGACTGGTCAGGCGGCGCTCGTCGCGGTCGCGCCGGCCGCCGTCGCGCAGGCGGTCACGACGGTCTTCGACGGGGCGCCCGCAAGCGAGAGCGGCCGCATGTGCGTAAGCGTCGGGCTGCGGGAGACGCGCCGCCGGCTGCGCTTCTGCAACCGCTACGTCCTGACGGGCAGCGTCGCCGAGGGGCAGCCGGCGCCGCTGGCGACCTCGATGAGCGGCGATCTGACGACCGCCCTCGGGGCGATCGACGGCGCTCGCTACGCCGGCCTGCACGTGACGGGTGTGCGTGCCGAGGTCACGCTCGCGCGCGGTCTCGCGCTCGGCACGATGCTCGCCGCGCGGGCGCCGGCGGTCGTGCGCGCGGGCGCGACCGCGTCGGTCACCGCCCGCGTGCGGCTCTACCGCGGAGCGCTGCGGACGCTGAGGCTGCGGCTCCCGATCCCGCGCGACCTGCGGCCGGGGCGCACGACGATCAGCCTCGCCGGAACGGCTCCCGACGAGGCGTCGGACCCTTCGGCCCTGGGCGACATCCTCGTCTCGCTCTCCGGGGGTGCCAGCTCGGCGCCGCCGTCCAGAAGCGACGGCGCGCAGTCGCTGGCCGAGGTGTTCGCCGGCTTCGCGAGAGCGCAGCGCTCCGACGGCGTGACCGCGAAGGCCGGCAGGCGTCGCTGGCGCGCGTTCGTCGACCCGCGCCTGCGGCTCGAGGGCGATGCCGCCCTCGAGCTGCGCGTCCTCGCGCCGAAGCGCTAGCTGCCGAGGCGGTTCTCGACCGGCAGCGGCGCGCCCTCGCGCGGCGCTGCCGCCGGCGCCTCGGTCGGCGCCTCGCCCGGCTGCTCGGCGCCGAGCAGCTGCGCCAGCTCGCCGCTCTCGTACATCTCGGCGACGATGTCGGCGCCGCCGACGAGCTCGCCGTTGACGAACAGCTGGGGGATCGTCGGCCAGTTCGACAGCGCCGACAGCTCCTGACGGATACGGGGGTCGGGCAGGATGTCGACCGCCGCGAAGGGCGTGTCGAGCGTCTGCAGCGCGCCCGCGGTGCGCGCGGAGAAGCCGCACATCGGCTGTTCCGGTGTGCCCTTCATGAAGAGGATCACGGCGTTCTCGTCGATCGCTTGTCTGATCGCGTCGCGGAGGGGATTCGTCGTCTCGTCGCTCACGTGGAAGTCCTCACTGAACCTTGGTCTGCAGGGAGAGGGCATGGATGCGGCCACCGAGCTCGTCGCCGAACACGTCGTAGACGAGACGATGCTGGGCGATCCGGCTCAGACCGGTGAACTGCGTCGCGGCCACGACGGCCTCGAAGTGGTGGCCGTCGCCGCTCACCTCGGCGGTGGCGCCGGGGATGCCGGCCTCGATCCGCTCCTTGAGCTCTTCGTTCGTTGCCATCTCCTCAGAGGGTAGCGAGGTCGCTACACTGAATGAAGTGATGGAGGTGGGCGGCGGTTTCCGGCCACCTGAGCAGCCAGCAAACGTGATGGAGAACGCACCGATGATCACGCTCACCGACAGAGGCGCCGAGAAGGTCCGCGAGTTTCTCTCCTCCCAGGGTTCCGAGGCCGATCTGGCCGGCTTGCGCGTCGGCGTCCGCGGCGGCGGCTGCTCTGGCTTCCAGTATGCGCTCGCCTTCGACCAGCAGCGCGACGACGACGCCGTCTTCGAGGACAAGGGCATCCGCCTGCTCGTCGACACGCCCAGCCTTCCCTACGTCAGCGGCTCGACGATCGACTACGTCGACGACCTCCAGGGCGCCGGCTTCAAGGTCGAGAACCCCAACGTGACCGCCGCCTGCGGTTGCGGCTCCTCGTTCCGCGTCGCGGACGAGGAAGCGGTCTCCGCCGTCTAGCGCCCAGCGCCGTTCCGCGCGGCCGCTCTGGCGGCAGCCGCGTCGACACACGCAGTTGGCGCCGCGCCGTCAGCAAGGATGGCGCAACCGCATTCGACGACGCCCCGCCCGCGTCGGGAGTCTCGCTCTGGCGAATTGCCGATCTCGCATGCTCCGACCGCATGAGAGCTCGGTGAAAGTCTGGGGAAAGCGGGGCAATCCCGCCGCTATCCGCGCTAGCATTCGCAACGATGCGTGTAGCCCTGGTTTCGCCCTACTCGTGGACGTATCCGGGCGGCGTCACCCGCCATATCGAGGCTCTCGCCGAGCAGTTCCTCGCCGATGGTCATGACGTGCGCGTACTGGCGCCCTGGGATCCGGACGATCGGCGTGCCTCGGTCCTGCACCGCGGCGCCGCTCCTCAGCGCCGTCCGGCCCCCGACTACCTGATCCCGCTGGGCCGCACGATGGGCTTCCCGATGAACGGGGCGGTCTCGAACCTGTCGGTCAACGCGTACGGGATCAGCAAGCTGCGCACCGAGCTGCGCTCCGGCCGCTACGACGTCATCCACCTGCACGAGCCGGTCGCGCCGGTGCTGGGCTGGGACGCGACCGTGACGGCGACCGCGCCGCTCGTCGGCACCTTCCACGCCTACTCGACGAGCCGCATCCCGAACCACATGGCGAACGTGTTCGGCGCGCGACGAGTGCTCAACCACCTCCACGTTCGCGTCGCCGTCTCCGAGGCTGCGGCCTGGACGGCGCAGCGCTTCTTCGGCGGCCGCTACCGCATCATCCCGAACGGCGTCGCGATCCCGGAGACGAGCGACGAACGCCCGCCGCCGGCCGACCACCTGCGGATCGTCTTCGTCGGTCAGGCGGTCGAGCGCAAGGGACTGCCGGTGCTGCTGCGCGCCTTCGAGGCGCTGCGCGAGCACATCCCGGTGCGGCTGACGATCGTCGGGGCGAACCGCGAGGAGGTCGCTCCGCTGCTGCTCGACGACCATGGGATCGAGATCCTCGGTCGCGTCGACGACGCCGAGAAGCAGCGGGCGGTCGAGGGCGCCGACGTGCTGTGTGCGCCGTCGCTCGGCGGCGAGAGCTTCGGGATGGTGCTGACGGAGGCGTTCGCGGCCGGCACGCCGGTCGTCGCCTCCGACATCGCCGGCTACCGCGACGTCGTGCGCGACGGCCTCGACGGCGTGCTGGTGCCGCGCGGGGATGCGACCGCGCTGGCCGAGACGCTGCGGGACCTGTGGCTCGACCCGACCCGGCGCGTCGCCCTCGGACAGGCCGCCGTCGTCCGCGCCGAGCGCTTCGCCTGGCCGCGTGTCGCCGCCGACGTGATGGAGGCCTACGGCGACGCGCTCGCGACGCCTGCGCCGCGCTCGACCGCGGAGCGCGCCGCGGTGCGGATCGGCTTGAAGCCGACCGACATGAAGCCGCGCGTCCCGGCGCAGCGGCTGGCGAGCCTCGAGCCGCCGCCCCCGGCGGGCTCGCGCCGGCCGGCCGTCGCACTGCTGCGCCGGGTCGCGATGCTGGTCTTCGCCCTCGCCGCGCTCGTCGGCACCGTGCTCGCCTTCCGGCGCATCGGCCTCCACGCGATCGGCGACGCGCTGCTCAACTCGAGCCCGCCGTTGGTGCTCGCCGGCCTCGGCGTGATGTGCGCCTCGATGGCCGTCCGCGGGATCTCGTGGCACGCGATCCTGCGAGCCGCGCTGCCGCATGCGCGGGTGCGGTTGCGCGACGCGATGCAGGGCACGTTCATCGGCGTCCTGATGTCGGCGACGCTGCCGGCGCGCCTCGGCGAGCCCTCGCGCGCGCTGATCGTCGCGCGCCGCACCGGTCGTCCGCGCGAGCACCTGCCGGTCGTGCTCGGGACGATCGTCTCGCAGGCCTTCCTGAACATCCTCGCGCTCGTGATCCTCGGGATCGTCACGTTCTCCTCGGTGGGGATCTTCCAGGGCCACCACGACGCGCTCCTGGCGGTCGTGATCGCACCCGTCGTGCTGCTCGTCGGCGTGCTCGTCGCGCCGCAGCTGCTGAGCGCGGCGCGCCACTCCCGCTTCGCGAAGCTGCGCGAGCTGACCGGCCGCGCCGTGCGCGCGCTCGCACAGGTGCGCTCGGGCCTGAGCGTCTTCCGCGAGCCGAAGCTCGGCGCCATCGCGGTCGTCGCGCAGCTCGCGGCCTGGTCGCTGCAGTGGCTCTCCTGCTACCTGCTCCTGGTCGCGCTCGGGCTCGACCACCAGGCCGGCGCCGGCGCGGCCGCCGGCGTCCTGTTCGCCGTGAACGTCACGGCCGTGCTGCCGGCGACGCCGTCGAACCTCGGCATCTTCCAGGCCGCCTGCGTCGTCGTGCTGAGCGGCGGCTACCACATCTCGAAGGCCGACGCGATCGGCTACGGCATCATCCTGCAGGCGGTCGAGATCGCGACCGCCGTGATCATGGGCATGCCGGCGCTGGTGAAGGAAGGGCTCTCCTGGAAGGACGTGAGGCTGCGGGCGATGCAGACCGCGCCCGTCGAGCTGCGGGCCCATCCGCGCAGCAGCTCGGGCTCCTCGCAGCACCACCACCGCGCCGAAGCCTCGTAGCAGGTCGGGCCCGGCGACGTCGAGGGGCGGCGTCCGCGAGGCGTGCAATCTCGGCCATCCGTCCAGCGCACTGCATCTGCTGTTGCAGCGAACCCCAGGGCGGCTGGTACCGTGGGATCCCAAATGGGCACGCGCACGCTCGACCGACGTCGTTCCGACAGCCCGCACCGAGCGCCGATCCTCGATCGCTTCGGCGTCGCGGTCCGGGGCCGTCGTGAGCGCCTGCACCTGACGCGGGCCGAGCTGGAGCAGCGCTCCGGCATCCCGCGCAACTACATCGGCAGCATCGAGCGCGGCGAGATCAACCCGACGCTGCTGACCCAGCAGCGGATCGCGCTCGGTCTCGGGGTCCGCCTCGCCGAGCTCGTCACGGAGGCGGAGGCGAACGCCGAGCTCGACCTCGGCGCGGCGCTCAGCGAGGCGAGCCCGCCGGCGACGCTGTAGCGCCGGCCCCGTCCGGCGCGCGCTCGACGGCCTCTTCCTCGACCGCGCCCTCGCGCGGCTCGGCCTCGAGGCGGTCGGGATCGACGAGGCCGGGGTCGCGCTCGGAGCCGGCGACGAGGTCGTCCGGCGCCTTCTCCTTCGGCAGCGAGCCGCTCTTCATGCCGAAGTAGACGGCCTGGGGATGGTGCGCGACGATCGCGACCGTCGACTGCTCGGGCTCGACGGCGTAGCCACCGGACAGGCGCATGCCGATCGACGGCGCGTCGAGGAGGGCGAAGACCTTCTCGTGCTCCGACTGCTCTGGGCAGGCGGGGTAGCCCCACGAGTAGCGGCGTCCCTGGTCGCGATCGATGCCGAGGTCGCTGCGGACTCTCGCGTGCAGCCATTCGGCCATGCCCTCGGCCGTCTGCACGCCGAGGCCGTGCGTGTAGAGCTGCTCGGCGAACTCGCCGTCTCGCTCCAGCTGCGCCATCAGCTCGGTGACCTCGTCGCCGGCGGTCACGACCTGCAGCGCGCAGACGTCTCTCTCGCCGGAACTGAGCGGACGGTAGAAGTCGGCGAGGCAGATGCGGTCGTGCCGCGGCTGGCGCGGGAAGACGAGCCGGTCGAGCTCGCGGTCGTGATCCTCCGGGTCGAAGACGATCAGCTCGTTGCCCTCGCTGTTGCAGGGGAAGTAGCCGAGCTTCGCGCGCGGGTGCAGGTAGGTCTGCTCGCGCCACATCCGCTCGAGGCGGGGCTGGAAGTTGTCGCGGAGGAGCTCGGTCCAGGCGTCGCCCTTGACGCCTCTACCGCCCCAGTGGAGCTTGAACAGGACGTGCGTGTCGAGGTGGTGCCAGACCTCGTCGAGCGGGACCTCGATCTCGCGCTCGCCCCACCACGGCGGCGTCGGGACGGGGCTGTCGGTTCGCGCTGCGGAACGCACGGAGGCGTCGTCGGTCGGCGGACCGTCGTCGACGACGACCGGCTTCTCGCGCAGCTTCCTGGCGGCCTCGCGCGTTCTCCCGACGAGCGCTTGGCGCGCGTCGGGCTCGACCAGCTGGTCCATTCTCGCGAGGCCCTCGAACGCGTCCTTGCAGTAGAAGACGCCCGGCTCGTAGACGGCGTCGTCCGCTCTCCCGTTCGGGTAGAGGATGCGGAAGCCGAAGTCGCGGTTGATCGCGGCGCCGCCGATCAGCACGGGGTAGGGGAGCCCGCGGGCGTGCAGCTCCTGCACGGCGAGCGGCATCTGCTTGGAGGTCGAGACGAGCAGCGCCGAGAGGCCGATCGCGGTGGCGTCGTGCTCCTGCGCGGCGTCGAGGATCGTCGCGATCGGGACCTGCTTGCCGAGGTCGACGACGGTGTAGCCGTTGTTCGTCAGGATCGTGTTGACGAGCGACTTGCCGATGTCGTGCACGTCGCCGAAGACCGTCGCCAGCACGACCGTGCCCTTCGTGTAGCCCTCCATGCGGTCGAGGTAGTTCTCGAGCCGCGCGACCGCCTTCTTCATCACCTCGGCCGACTGCAGCACGAAGGGGAGGATCAGCTCGCCGGCGCCGAATCTGTCGCCGACCTCTCTCATCGCCGGCAGCAGCACGTCGTTGAGCGTCGGGACGGCCCCGAGCTTCTCGACGGAGGCGTCGATCCAGTCCTCGACGCCGTCCTTCTTGCGACGCAGGATGTGGAAGTGGAGGGCCTCCTCGGGCTCCATTCCGGCGGTCGGGTCGGCGACCTCGTCGGCGGCCGACTCGCCTCTCTCCTCGAAGTGCTCGATGAAGCGCTGCGTCGCGTCCTCGCGGCGGTTGAAGACGAGGTCGTCGGCGAGGTCGCGTTCGAGCTGCGGGATCTCGCCGTACGGCGTCACGTCGGCGGGGTGCACCATCGCGAGGTCGAGCCCGGCCTCGACGCAGTGGTGCAGGAAGACCGAGTTGAGCACCTCGCGCGCGGGCTTGCCGAACCCGAAGGAGACGTTCGAGACGCCGAGCGAGGTGAGGACGCCGGGCAGCTCGGCCTTGATCGCGCGGATCCCCTCGATCGTCTCGACGGCCGAGTCCTTGAACTCGTCGGAGCCGGTCGCGAGCGTGAAGGTGAGCGCGTCGAAGATCAGCAGCTGCGGGTCCATGCCGTGCTCGTCGACGACGTAGCCGTGGATCCGCTTCGCGACGTCGACCTTGCGCTGGCGCGTCTTCGCCATCGACTCCTCGTCGATCGTCAGCGCGATCAGCGCGGCGCCGTGCTGGAGGCAGAGCGGGACGACGGTGTCGAGCTTCGCGCGGCCCGCCTCGAGGTTGACGGAGTTGACGATCGCGCGGCCCGGGATCTGCTCGAGCGCCGCCTGCATCACGTCCGGCTCGGTCGAGTCGATCTGGATCGGGGCGGGCAGCGCGAGCGAGATGCGCTTGACGAGCGTGCTCATCTGCTCGGCCTCGTCCTGGCGCTCGGTCAGCGCGACGCAGAGGTCGAGGATGTGGGCGCCGCCCTCGACCTGGCCCTCGGCGATCTGCAGCAGGCCGTCGTAGTCGTCGGCCAGCAGCAGCGCCTTCGCTCTGCGCGAGCCCTGCGAGTTGACCCGTTCGCCGACGATCGTCGGGCGCGGCTCCTGCGCGATCGGGGTGTCCGCGATCATCGAGGAGACGAGCGGGGTGCGCGGCGCGGGGCGGGCGCCGCCCAGCTCGCGGCCGCCGACGCGGTCGACGAGCGCGGCGATGTGCTCGGGGCTCGTGCCGCAGCAGCCGCCGACGATCCCGACGCCGTAGCGCTCGACGAACTCCTGCAGGCTCTCGGCCAGCGGGTCCGGCTGCTCGGGGAAGATCGTCTCGCCGTCCGGCCCCTGCAGCGGCAGCCCGGCGTTCGGGATGCAGTGGACGGGGAGGGGCGAGTGCTCGCCGAGGAAGCGGATCGCGTCGCGCATGTCCTCCGGCCCGGTCGAGCAGTTGAGCCCGATCGCCTGGACGTCGAGGGCGGTCAGCGTCGTCAGCACGGCCGAGATGTCGGTGCCGAGCAGCATCTTGCCGCCATTCGGCAGGAGCGAGACCGAGCACTGGATCGGCAGCGTGCGACCGGTCAGCTTGAACGCCTCGCGGGCGCCGAAGATGGCGGCCTTGACCTCGAGGATGTCCTGCGCCGTCTCGATCATGATCAGGTCGGCGCCGCCCTCGACGAGGCCTTGCGCCTGCTGCGCGAAGACGTCGACGAGCTGCCGGAAGCTGATGTTGCCGAGCGTCGGGTCGTCGGAGGCGGGGAGGAAGCCGGTCGGCCCGATCGAGCCGGCGACGAAGCGGTGCTCCCCGGCGGCCTTGCGCGCGATCTCCGCGCCGCGGCGGTTGATCTCGAGCGTGTGCTCGCCCAGTCCCCACTCCTCGAGCTTCAGCCGGGATGCCTGGAAGGTGTCGGTCTCGACCACCTCGGCGCCGGCCTCGAGCATCGCCGTGTGCACGCCCTCGATCACGTCGGGGCGGTTGAGGATCAGCGCCTCGTGGCACTTGCCGGCGAGTCCGCCGTAGTCCTCCTGCGTCAGCTCGAACTGCTCGAGCGTGGCGCCCATGCCGCCGTCGAAGACGACGACCCGGCGGTTGATGGCATCGAGGTAGTCGCGCATGGCGGCTGATGCTAGCAGCGCGCGGGCCAACCTTGACACGAGCCTGGCAAGGTTGGTTCGCCCGGGCTACGGGAAGGGCAACGCCCTCCGGCGCTCCGCGGGGAGAGCAGCGCCGGAGGGCGTTTATGTCACTCGCGCTGGACGGGCGCGAGAACCTTGAAACTCAGCGCGAAACGCTGAGACGGCTACTTGATGAAGAGGATCTCGCTGTACTTCGGCAGCGGCCAGAGGTCGTCGGCGACGATCTTCTCGAGCCTGTCGGCGACCGCGCGTGCGTCGTCCATCGCGGGGACGACCGAGTCGCGCACGAACTTCGCCCACGCGGCCGGCGGCTCGTCCTCCTGGTTCTCCTTCAGGTTGATCGTCTCGAGCGCTCTGATCTTGTCGACGAACTCGTCGACGAGCCTCTCGGTCTCCCCGATCAGCATCCGTGCCTCGGCCTGGCGCAGCAGCGCGAGGTGTCGCAGCGCCGCCGGCAGCAGCATCGTGCGGGCGATCGTCGCGGCGGTCTCCGCCTCGATGTTGATCCGCGCCGCGTACTGCTCGACGAAGACCTCCTCGCGCGCTGCCAGCTCGCGGTCGGAGAGCACCTTGTACTGCTCGAAGACCGCGATCGTCTCCGGCTTCGTGAAGTACGGCAGCGCGTCGACCGTCGTGCGCAGGTTCAGCAGCCCGCGCTGCTCGGCCTCGGCGTGCCACTCCTCCGAGTAGCCGTCGCCGTCGAAGACGATCCGCTTGTGCTCGCTCCAGCTCTTCTGGAGCAGCGGCCGCAGCGCGTCCTCGAGCGAGGCGCCGCCCTCGATCCCCGCTCTGAGCTCGCCGGCGAGGTCGTCGATCGCCTCTGCGACGATCGTGTTGAGGACGGTGTTCGGCAGCGCGACCGACTGCGTCGAGCCGACCGCGCGGAACTCGAACTTGTTGCCGGTGAAGGCGAACGGGCTCGTGCGGTTGCGGTCGCCGCCGTGCATCGGCATCGGCGGCAGCACCTGCGTGCCGAGGCCGAGCAGGCCGCCCGGCTCCGCGCCTTCGCGACCGCCATTGCCGATCGACTCGAAGACCGTCGACAGCTCGCTGCCGAGGAAGATCGAGATGATCGCCGGGGGCGCCTCGTTGGCGCCGAGGCGGTGATCCTGGCCGGCGCCCGCGACGGTCGCGCGCAGCAGCCCCTGGTGCCTGTCGACGGCCTGCAGCACCGCCGTGCAGAAGAACAGGAACTGGAGGTTGTCGTGCGGCGTCTCGCCGGGCTCGAGCAGGTTGTCGCCGGCGTCGGTGCTCATCGACCAGTTGTTGTGCTTGCCGGAGCCGTTGACGCCGGCGAACGGCTTCTCGTGCAGCAGGCAGACGAGGCCGTAGCGGCGCGCGACGTTCTGCAGCACCTGCATCGTGATCTGCTGGTGGTCGGAGCCGACGTTCGAGTTCTCGAAGATCGGAGCGACCTCGTACTGCGCCGGCGCGACCTCGTTGTGGCGCGTCTTGATCGGAACGCCGAGCTTCGCCAGCTCACGCTCGACCTCGAGCATGTAGGCGAGCACGCGCTCCGGGATCGAGCCGAAGTAGTGGTCGTCGAGCTCGTGGCCCTTCGGCGGCTGGGCGCCGTACAGCGTGCGGCCGGTCGTCAGCAGGTCGGGGCGGCTGAAGTAGTACTGCTCGTCGATCAGGAAGTACTCCTGCTCGGGCCCGACGGTCGTGAAGACGCGCTGGGAGGTCTCGTCGCCGAACAGCTGGAGCGCGCGGACGGCGGCCTCGGAGAGCGCCTCCATCGAGCGCAGCAGCGGGATCTTGTAGTCGAGCGCCTCGCCGGTCCACGAGGTGAACGCGGTCGGGATGCAGAGGACGGCGCCGTTCGGGTTCTCGAGGATGAAGGCCGGGCTGGTCGGATCCCAGGCGGTGTAGCCGCGGGCCTCGAAGGTCGCGCGGATGCCGCCGGTCGGGAACGAGGAGGCGTCGGGCTCGCCCTGGATCAGCTCCTTGCCGGAGAAGTCGGCGATCGCGGTGCCGTCCCCGGTCGGGCCGTAGAAGGAGTCGTGCTTCTCCGCCGTCGAGCCGGTCAGCGGCTGGAACCAGTGGGCGTAGTGGGTCGCGCCGCGCTCCAGCGCCCACTCCTTCATCGCCAGCGCGACGGCGTCGGCGAGCGAGCTGTCGAGTGCCTCACCGCGCTCGAGCGTCGACTGGAGCTGGCGGTAGACGGCCTTCGGCAGCCGCTGGCGCTGCACAGCGGGGGTGAAGACGTTGGCGCCGAACACCTGGTTGTCGGCAACCGTGAGGTCTGGCGCTCCGAGCACCTGGCCGTTCGGCGACCACTGGGCGGCCGTGACGTTCTCTTGACGGATTTTGGGCATAGACGGGAAGTTCCTTCTCGGACGAGAGATTTCCGTGCGCGGTCAAGCCTAGGAGGTCGCCGCCGCGCCGGCACTATCCAAGTGTCCAAACCGGTGCGCCGAGGGGAGGAAACGCCCTCCGGCTGGGCACCCGCGCGCGCGAGACACTAAGAGCGTGGCGCGCCGGGCTCGTAGTGGACGGCCCTCGCCATCGCCGCACGCCCTCGTGGAGCACCCCCGCCGATGAACTCTCGCCATCGGGCCAAAGATCGCACGCCGACCCTCCCGCAGACTCGCCCCATACCGTCAAACCAGGAGGGAAAATGAAGCGTAGGACGATCACCGGCGCGGCATTGCTCGCGCTCGTGGCCTTATTGCTGGTGCCGGGGGCGGCGTTCGCCGACACCTTCGACGCCGCCGGTGCCGGAAGACTCCCGGCATCGGTGGGCATCAACTCGATTTGGGTCATCGTGGCCGGACTGGTCGTGATGTTCATGCAGGCCGGCTTCGCGTTCCTCGAGATCGGGTTCTCGCGCGGTAAGAACGCTGGCACGGTGGTCGCGAAGATCCTGATGAACTTCTCGATCGCGGGGCTCTGCTATTGGGCTGTCGGCTTCGCCTTCGCCTTCGGCGCCGGCGACATCATCGGTCATAAGGGCTTCTTCCTGCGCGACTTCGGCGACCCGCTGCAAGCCTTCCCGATCATGGGCCTGTCGGACGCGACGATCGAGGCGAAGTGGTTCTTCCAGTTCGTCTTCTGCGCGGTGTCGCTCGCGATCGTGTGGGGCACCACGCTCGAGCGCATCAAGTTCGGCGTCTACGCGATCTACGCCGTCGTCTTCTCCTCGCTGATCTACCCGATCGCCTCGCACTGGGTCTTCGGCGGTGGCTGGCTGCAGGCGAACATCGGCATGCAGGACTTCGCCGGCTCGACCGCCGTCCACCTGATCGGGGCGGTCGGCGCGCTCGCCGTGCTGCTCCAGCTCGGGCCGCGGCGCGGGAAGTACGGCGCGGACGGGAGACCGCGACCGATCCCAGGTCACAACATGCCGCTCTTCGGGCTCGGGGTCCTGATCCTCTGGTTCGGCTGGTTCGGCTTCAACCCGGGCTCGACGCTCAACGCGCTCGACGGTCGCTTCACCGAGATCGTCGTGACCACCCAGCTGGCGGCCTGCGCCGGCGTGCTGACGGCGTTGCTGACGGCGAAGCTGAGAACGAAGTCGTTCGACATCGGCATGGCGGGGAACGGCGCGATCGCCGCGCTCGTCGCGATCACGGCCGGCTCGGGCTACGTGGAGCCGTGGGCCGCCGTCGTCATCGGCGCGGTCGCCGGAGTGATCGTGGTACTCGGCGTCTACGCGATCGACAGATACATCGACGACCCGGTCGGCGCGCTGTCGGCGCACGGTCTCGCCGGCATCTGGGGCACGCTCGCGTGCGGGCTCTTCACGAACCCCGACCTCGCGAGATTCAACGGCGTCGGCAAGGCGGGCCTCGTCTACAACGGCTCGTTCCACCAGCTCGGCGCCCAGGCGCTCGGGGTCGTGGTGGTGTTCGCGTTCGTCTTCGTGTTCAGCTCGGTCGTCTTCTACCTGATCAAGAAGACGTACGGACTGCGGGTCACCCCGGAGGAGGAGGACGCCGGCCTGGACATCTCCGAGCACGGCATGTATGGGTATCCGGAGCAGTTCATCCCGGCCCCTGAGCTGATCGGCGCGATGCCGCCCGGGCTCGTGGGCCCGCAGCCCGGAAGAGCGGCCGTGAACCCGACGGAGGTGCCCGCATGAAGCTCGTCGTCGCGTACATTCGCCACGAGGCGTTCGAGCCGATCCGCAACGACCTGCTCGAGCTGGGATTCCCGTCCCTCTCGATCACGGAGGTCAAGGGCTCCGGCCGTCAGAGAGGTATCACCGAGCAGTACCGCGGGTCGTCCGTGACGAACTACCTGCGGCCGAAGATCAAGATCGAATGCGTGGTCGCCGACAGCGACCTGCAGACGATCGTCGACACGATCCTCAGACACGCGAGGACCGGGTCGATCGGCGACGGCAAGATCTTCGTGATCCCCGTCGAGCAGGCGTATCGCATCCGCACCGGCGAGGCCGGGGAGGAGACGCTCCAGGCGCATCCGGGAGCAGCGGCGACGGTCTAGCTCGACTCCATCTCGGCTCCGGCACCGTAATGACGGGCGGTGCCGGTCCGTGCAACGCGGAGGCCCGTGGCGTGCGAACGCTGCGGGCCTCCGTGCGTTGACGGCTGACGCGCTTCAGCCGGCGGCTGATCGCGCGGCAGGGGCGCCGCGATCAGTTACCCGCGACGCTGACGATCCGGCCGCCGGGCGTGACCTTCGTCTGGGCGGGTCTGCCGCTCACGCGCACGTGGAACACGCCATGGGGCGTGGCGCCCGACTTCAGCTGCAGCTTCGACTTGCCGGCGAGGCTGCCGTAGAGCGCGTAGCGGATCCGGTAGCTGCCCGGGGTGATCGGCGTGACGCGCCAGACGAAGGTCTTCGTCGCGCCGGGCGCGAGCCGGCCGATCGCCCACGTGTTCGCGTACGCGCTGTCGCCGTCGGCGGGACCGGCGTCGACGATCCAGACCGGCCGGGAGCTCGAGGCCTGCCCGCTGACGGGGCTCTGCTGGCCGAAGGCCGCGATCGACGTGCCGCCGTCGCCGGCGGTGATCGTCGCGGCCAGGTTCGGGATCGCGCGGTCGTCGTCGTTGTGCACGGCGATCCGCAGCTCGGTCGCCGCGGCGAGGTCCTGGTGAGCCGGGAAGCTCGCGCGCGGGACGGTGACGCGGTAGGTCGCGTCGCGGTCGGCGGCGTCCTGGCGCGCGCCGCCGCCGCAGCCCGAGACGAGCACCAACGAGGCAGCCGCGGTGGCTGCCGTCCCACGTCGCAGGATCGCTCCTCTCCTCGGCACAGCGCGGCCAACATACCACCGGGTCGGCTCCCGATCCGCCGGTAGCGGCGCGCTCGCTGGCCGGCCGCGCGCGGCGCGGAGTTCCCTGCACAGACCCCTTCCCACATCCCTATAGAACGCGCTGTCTCCGGAACCGACGGACGCGACGGTTCCCGTTTGGCAGGTGTCGAGTGCGTGTCATACGCTGTTGCCCGATGAAGGCGCCGTTCCGGCGCTTTCATGGCGAGAGAGAGATTGGGAGGAACTGGAGAGATGGTCCGAGCGGTCGCTGATCGAGCGCTTCTCCCCACGAGGAACCTCCTCGAAGAGGTCGGCGACATGATGATCCTGACGGGGAAGACGATCGTCTCCGCCATCAGACCGCCGTACCCCTATGGCGGTGAGTTCGTCTCCCAGTTCCTCTTCGCGCTGAAGCTCTGCTGGTTCCCGCTGCTGATCTCGACGATCGCGTTCGGCTACGGCGCCGTCGGCATCCAGGCGGCCAACTTCCTCGTCCTCTTCGGCGCCCTCGACCGCCTCGGCGGCTTCTACGTGCTGGCCTCGATCCGCGAGTTCGCGCCGTTCGTCGACGCGATCGTGCTGGCCGGCGTCGCCGGCACCGCGATCACCGCCGACCTCGGCGCGCGCAAGATCCGCGAGGAGCTCGACGCGCTGCAGGTGCTCGGCGTCGACCCGGTCAAGAACCTCGTCGTCCCGCGCTTCCTCGCGCTGATGCTCGTCACCGGCCTGTTCGACGTCTACGCCCTGATCTTCGGCATCTTCGGCGGCATCATCGCGACGCTCGTCAACGGTGAGCCGCTCGGCCCGTTCTGGGCCACCTTCTTCACGAACGCCTCCACCACCGACCTGTGGGGCTCGATCGTGAAGACGACGCTCTTCGGGGCGATCATCGCGATCGTCTGCTGCTACAAGGGCATGACCGCCTCGGGCGGCGCCGAGGGCGTCGGCCGCGCCGTCAACCAGGCGGTCGTGATCGCCTTCATGGGCGTCTTCGCGTTCAACTACGTCTTCACGCAGACCCTGCTCGCCACCCATCCGGCCCTCAACATCCCGCGATGAACGGCCTGCTGGCAGCGCCGCGCGCCTGGATCGAGACGTTCGGCGAGATCGCCGGCTTCTGCGGCCAGGTCCTCGGCCAGGTCTTCGGTGGCCGCGTCTTCCGCTTCTTCGGCGAGGCGCTGCGCCAGGCCGGCATCCTGATCCTCAGCTCGACGCTCGTGATCTGCGGCCTCGTCTTCATCATCGGCCTGCAGTGCGGGATCGAGGGCGCGTACTTCACGCGCGGCACCGGGACGCCGACCTACGCCGGCGTCTTCGCCGCCTGGTGCGACCTCCGCGAGCTCGTCCCGTACGCCTTCGGCTACATGATGGCGGCGAAGGTCGGCACCGGGATCGTCGCCGAGCTGGGTTCGATGCGGATCTCGGACGAGATCGACGCGCTCGAGGTGATGGGCATCAACTCGATGACCTTCCTCTGCGCGACCCGCCTGCTGGCCTCGTGGATGGTCCTGCCGTTCGTCTACATCGCCTCCGTCGGCGCCGGCTTCTTCGCCAGCTACCTGGCGGTCGTCGTGCAGATCCACGAGGTCTCCGCGGGCGGCTACTCGCTGATCTTCTGGATGTTCCAGAACCCGCCGGACCTGCTCTTCAGCGCCATCAAGGCGATGGCGATGGCGACCGTCATCGTGCTCGTCGGGTGCTACTACGGCTACAACGCGCGCGGCGGCCCCGTCGGGGTGGGCACCGCGACCGCGAAGTCGATGGTGCTCAACATCGTCCTCGTCCACCTGATCGGCATGCTCGGCACCCAGGTGTTCTGGGGGGCAAACCCACGCGCGCCGATTGGAGGCTGATGTGAGCCGCTCGGATTTCGACAAGGACCGCCCGGACGCGGAGGAGAGGCCGGCCGAGGCGTTCCGCGACGACGAGCCCGAGCTGGCCGGGGAGCCGGAGCGTGCCGAGGTCGACGTGGCCGGCTACGGCCTCCAGGTGGAGGACGCCGAGACGGAGGCTCCCGACGAGCTCGACGGCGACCCGAGCTCGCGGATCTCGGTCGTCTCGGAGTCGCGCCCGCGGACCGACCAGGAGGAGTTCCGCTGGCACACCGGCACGAAGCACTCGGTCGAGGGCGTCGAGGACGCGATCGAGTTCCTCGACGTGCACAAGGCGTTCGGCCGCAACCGCGTCCTGCGGGGGCTCAACCTCGGGATCCCCGAGAACAGAATCTCGATGATCCTCGGTCCGTCCGGCACCGGCAAGTCGGTCTGCATCAAGCACATGGTCGGGCTGCTCTACCCCGACCAGGGCGACATCCTCGTCCATGGCGAGTCGGTTCCGAACATGATCGACGACGAGCTGTTCGAGATGCGCAGAAAGTTCGGCGTGCTGTTCCAGGACGGCGCGCTGTTCGGCTCGATGAACCTCTACGACAACGTCGCCTTCCCGCTGCGCCAGCACACGGACAAGGGCGAGGAGGAGATCGCGGAGATCGTCAACGGGCGGCTGCGCGAGGTCGGTCTCGGCGACGCGAACGACAAGATGCCGAACGAGCTCTCCGGCGGCATGCGCAAGCGCGCGGGCTTCGCACGCGCGCTCGTGCTCGATCCCGACATCGTGCTGTTCGACGAGCCCGACTCGGGGCTCGACCCGGTTCGCACGGCGCTGCTGTGCGAGCTGATCAAGGAGATCCACGAGGAGAACGGCGGCGCCTACGTCGTCATCACGCACGACATCGCCAGCGCGCGGCGCGTCGCCGAGTTCATCGCCGTGCTGTGGCGCGGGCGGATCGTCGAGTCCGGCCCGGCGGCCGACCTGTTCGCGTCGGAGAACCCGTTCGTGCGGCAGTTCCTCAGCGGCGAGTCGCAAGGCCCGCTCGGGATGGAATAGCGGACCGACCCTGGTCCGAACCTCACCCTCGACTTGAACCTGAGCCTTGTCTGATTCCTGCTCCCAGGCTCTGTGCCGCCGCTCGCACGGGGCTCCGCGATGACGATCGCCCGCGGCGCCGCCGCCGGCGCGCTCGTGATCGTCGTCGCGATCGTCGCGATCGTGCTGCTGTCGGGCAGCGGGACGACGAGCTACGCGTTGCTGTTCGACAACGCCGGCCAGATCGTGAAGGGCGACAACGTCACCGTCGGGGGCCGCCGGATCGGCAACGTCGACGCGATCTCGCTGACGAACGACAACCAGGCGAAGATCACGATCTCGGTGCAGGAGCCGTACGCGCCGCTGCACCAGGGGACGACGGCGACGATCCGGCTGCAGTCGCTGTCCGGCGTCGCGAATCGCTTCATCCAGCTGACGCCGGGTCCCAACAACGGCCCGAAGCTGCGGGCCGGCGCGACGCTCGGCACCGAGCAGACGACCTCGGTCGTCGACCTCGACCAGCTCTTCAACACCTTCGACGCGCGCACGCGCAAGGGCCTGCAGGACGTGATCCAGGGCTCGGCGACGCAGTACCAGGGCAAGACCGCGCAGGTCAACGAGGCGGCCAGACAGTTCAACCCCGCGCTCTCGACGACCTCGCAGGTGATGCGCGAGCTGACGCGCGACACGCAGACGCTGACCGACGCGCTCGTCAGCGGCGGTCAGGTGATGAGCGCGATCGCGCAGCGACGCGACTCGCTCTCGGCCCTGGTCGGCAACCTCAGCACGACGATGGGCGCGATCGGGAGCCAGAACCAGTCGCTCGGCCAGGCGCTCCAGGTCCTTCCGGACACGCTGCGGCAGGCCAACTCGACCTTCGTCGACCTGCGCTCGACGCTCGACGACATGACGCCGCTCGTCGACGCGTCGAAGACGGCGACGAAGCGGCTGGCGCCGTTCTTCTCCGCGCTGCGGCCCCTGATCGACGAGGCGACGCCGACGTTCCAGCAGCTCAGCGCGATCGTCAGCACGCCGGGCGCCAACAACGACCTGACCGACATCCTGCGCCAGACGCCGCAGCTCGCGACAGCGGTGAGCCGGACGTCGACGAGCGGCATCGCGGCGCTCCGCAAGGGCCAGCCGGTGATCGACTACGCGCGGCCGTACGCGCCCGATCTCGTCGGCTGGTTCCGCGACTTCGGCGAGGCCGGCGCGAACTACGACGCCAACGGCCACTACGTCCGCGTGATGCCGCTGTCGGGCGCGTTCCAGTTCCAGCAGAACGCCGACGGCAGCTCGATCCTCAACCCGGTCACGCCGAACCAGCGCCTCTCGCAGCTCGACACCGGCAACGTCCGCCGCTGCCCCGGCTCCGCGAGCCAGCCGCGTCCCGACGGGTCGAACCCCTATCTGCCCGCGGGCTTCGACTGCGCTGCCAAGGAGCTGGTCCCCGGACCATGAGACGGCTGCTCGCGATCGGACTGCTGGTGGCGGCGGTGCTCGTCGTGCTCGTGGTCGGCACCGGCGCGTCGGACGACGGCGGGGGGGGCGGCTACGAGGTGCGGGCGATCTTCGACAACGCCGGCTACCTCGTGCCGGGCGAGGACGTCAAGGTCGCGGGCGCGAAGATCGGCACCGTCGCCGCGCTCGACATCACGGCGGACAAGAAGGCCGTCGTTGTGCTCCGGATCGACGACCCGGCCTTCAAGGACTTCAAGCAGGACGCGAGCTGCACGATCCGGCCGCAGTCGCTGATCGGCGAGAAGTTCGTCGAATGCCAGCCGACCGAGCCGAAGAGCGAGAGCGCGAGACCTTCGCCGCCGCTGAGCAAGATCACGAGCGGCCCGGGCAAGGGCGAGTACCTGCTGCCGCTGGCGCGGACGTCCTCGCCGGTCGACGTCGACCTGCTCGGCGACGTCATGCGCCTGCCGGAGCGCCAGCGATTCGCGCTGATCCTCAACGAGCTCGGCACCGGGCTGGCCGGCAACGGCGACGCGCTGCGCAGCGTGATCCGGCGCGCCGATCCCGCGCTCGCGCAGACGGATCGCGTGCTGAAGGTGCTCGCCGGCCAGAACAAGGTGCTCGCCGACCTCGCGACCAACTCCGACCTCGCGCTCGCACCGCTCGCCCGCGAGCGCGGCAGGCTCGGCGACTTCATCGACAAGGCCGGCGCGACCGCGACCGCGACGGCCGAGCGCGGCAGCGCGCTCCAGGCGAACCTGCAGAAGCTGCCGCCCTTCCTCACCCAGCTCGGGCCGACCGCGCAGCGCCTCGGCCAGCTCGCCGACCAGGCGACGCCGGTCCTCGCGGACCTCCACGCCGCCGCGCCGTCGGTCAACCAGGTCTTCCAGCAACTGGGCCCGTTCAGCACGGCGGCGCTGCCCGCGATCAAGACGCTCGGCACCGCCGCCGACGTCGGCTCGAAGGCGCTGCCCGCAGCGGCGCCGGTGATCAAGGACGTCCAGCGGTTCGCGACCGTCGTGAAGCCGGTCGCGGCCCAGCTCGGCGCCGGGCTGCAGAACCTCCAGAGGAACTCCGGCTTCAACCGGTTGGCAGACGTGATCCTGAACCTCACGGGCACGCTGAACGGCTTCGACTCGGTCAGCCACTTCCTGCGGGCGTATCTGTACGTCGGAACCTGTCAGGTCTACGTGCTCCAGCAGGGCGGCTGCCCGTCGACCTTCACCGACTTCGCCAACGGCGCGAGCGCTGCGGCACAGGCGAACGCGGGATCGCAGGGTGGCGGTGCCGCGGCGACGCAGGCCGCGGCGACATCGTCAACGGCCAGCAGCGCCGCGCGCAGCGGCCTGCTCAGCTACCTCCTCGGTGGGAGAGGCACGAGATGAGGCGGCGTGGCAACTCCGTGGCGGCGAATCCGATCCTGATCGGCGCGGCGACCGTGCTGGTCGTGATCGTCGCCGTCTTCCTCGCCTACAACGCCAACAACGGTTTGCCGTTCGTGCCGACCTACGAGCTCAAGGCGCAGGTCGCGAACGCGGCCAGTCTCGTGGACGGCAACGAGGTGCGGATCGGCGGCGACCGCGTCGGCTTCATCTCCGCCATCGTCCCGGTCACGCACAAGGACGGCAGCGTCTCGGCCGAGCTGACGCTGAAGCTCGACACGAACGTCAAGCCGCTCCCGGACGACTCGACGCTGATCGTCCGGCCGCGCTCGGCGATCAGCCTGAAGTACCTCGAGATCACGCGCGGGCACTCGCGCCAGGGCTTCAAGAACGGCGCGACGATCCCGCTCCGCCAGGCGACGCCGGCGCCGGTCGAGATCGACCAGGTCTTCAACATGTTCGACAAGAAGACCCGGGACGCGCAGAAGGTCAACCTGCGCGAGTTCGGCAACGCGCTCGCGGGCCGCGGCAAGGACATCAACTCGGCGATCCTCGACTTCGACCCGCTGCTGAGGAACCTCACGCCGGTGATGCGCAACCTCGCCGACCCGAACACCGGCCTCGGGCGCTTCTTCCCCGCGCTCGAGCGGACGGCGGCGATCGTCGCCCCGGTCGCCGAGACCCAGGCGGCGCTGTTCGGCAACCTCGCGACGACCTTCGACGCGTTCGCCGCGATCGCGCGCCCGTACCTGCAGGACACGATCAGCGGCGGCCCGGCGGCACTCGACACGGCGACCCGCGTCTTCCCGTACCAGCGGACCTTCCTCGCCAATTCGACCGCCTTCTTCCGTGAGCTGCGGCCGGGTGTCGCGGCGCTCAAGACCTCCTCGCCGCTGCTGGCCGACGCCTTCACCGCCGGCACGAAGACGCTGCGGCAGTCGCCGGCGCTGAACCAGCGGGTCGGCGACGCCTTCGCGTCGCTCGAGAGCTTCGCGAACGATCCGCAGGTGCCGCTCGGGATCGACGGCCTGACCGGGACGGCGCAGGCGCTCGCGCCGACGATCGCCAATCTCGCCGGCGCGCAGATCCGCTGCAACTACCTCGCGATCGTGCTGAACAACGCCGCAAGCGCGTTGAGCGACGGCGACACCGCGAACCAGGGCAACTGGGCGCGCATCACCGCGGTCCCCGGTCCGATCGGTGTCAACGGCGAGGCCGGTCCGGCCGCCGCTCCGGGTAACGGCGCCGCCGTCGGCAAGAACGGCGATCCCGGGACCAACCACCTGCACGCGAACGCCTATCCGCTCGTCGGCGGCTACGGACAGCCGGACGCCTGCGTCGCCGGCAACGAGCGCTACGTCCCCGGCCAGGCCGTGATCGGGAACCCGCCCGGCCAGCATCCGACGAAGACGACGAAGGTCCCGAAGGACCTCAACGGCGATCCCAACCCGACCCCCGCAGGCTGATGGCACGCGCGCCGAGACCCGATAGAGCACCGCGCCGCCGCGTCCCGTGGAGCCCCCTGCGAGTCGGGCTGCTCACGCTCGTGATCCTCGCGATCGGCATCTACCTCGGCTTCACCAAGCACATCCCGTTCACGCACGGCTACCGCATCCATGCGGTGTTCCAGTCGTCGAACAACATCAAGAAGGGCTCGCCGGTGCGGATCGCGGGCGTCAACGTCGGCAAGGTCTCGAGCGTCAGCCGCTACAAGGACACGAACCTGACCGACGTGACGATGGACGTCGACGACAAGGGCCTGCCGATCCATCGCGACGCGACGCTCAAGATCCGGCCGCGCATCTTCCTCGAGGGCAACTTCTTCGTCGACGTCAGACCGGGATCGCCGTCGGCGCCGGACGTGCCGGACGGCGGCACGATCGGCGTGACGCAGACCTCGACGCCGGTCCAGCTCGACCAGGTCCTGACCGCGCTGCAGTCGAACTCGCGCGAGGATCTGCAGACGCTGCTGCGGGAGTACGGCACGGCGCTCAGCTCGAAGCCGACCGCGGCGGAGAACGCGATGCAGGACCCGGCCACGCGCGGCCTCACCGGCGCGCAGGCGCTGAACAAGTCCTACGACTCGGCCGGCGCCGCGTTCAGGGGCACGGCGCTCGTCAACAGCGCGCTGCTCGGCACCGAGAACCACGACCTCTCCAACGCGATCGCCGGTGTCGCGAGACTGTCGAAGGCGCTCGCCGGTCGTGAGGGGCAGCTGCAGGATCTGCTCGTCAACTTCAACCAGACGGCGGCGGTGACGGCGTCGCAGAGCGTGCAGCTGGCGGCGACGGTGCGGCTGCTCGGCCCGACGCTCACGGCCGCACGCGATGCCTTCGTCAGCCTCGACGCCGCCTTCCCGTCAACGCGCGCGTTCGCCCGCGAGATCCTGCCCGGCGTGCAGCAGACCGCGGCGACGATCGACGCCGCCTTCCCCTGGATCGCGCAGACCCGGGCGCTGCTCGCGCCGGACAAGCTCGGCGGCCTGCTCGCTCAGCTCGCGCCTGCGACCACCGACCTCGCCGCGCTGCAGAGCGAGTCGATCAAGCTGCTGCCGCAGATCGACACGCTCAACAAGTGCTTCTCGCAGGTCGTCCTGCCGACGATCGGCGTCGGCGTCAAGGACGGCGCCCTGACGACGCGGCGCGCGGATGGCAGCATCGTCGAGAACTACAAGGAGTTCTGGACCTCGCTGGTCGGGATGGCCGGCGAGGGACAGAACTTCGACGGCAACGGCAGCTACATCCGCGGGGCGCTTCCGGGAGGCAACCACGCGATCGACTTCGGCATCGCGAGACGTCTGGGCGGTAACAGACGGGTGGTGGCGAACGCCCCGCTCGCGATCCTCGGGACGAGCCCGCTGCTGCCGTCGAAGCCGCTCGGCTACAACGACGGCAGACCCTGCTACCAGAACCCGGTGCCGGACGTGAACGGGCCGCAGGCAGGCCCCGGAAAGCCGCCGACGCAGAAGGTGATCCCGACGCCGGCACCGGTCGCCGGCGACACCAACCCGGCCGATCAGAACCTCTTCGAGGGTGCGGCGCAGACGTCGAGCGCCGGGCGGGGAACGACCAGATGAGGACCGCGATCCGCAAGCACCTGCGCGACTTCATCGCGATCGTCGCGCTCGTCGTGCTCGCAGCCGTCGTCGGCGGCTACATCCTCGCCCATCAGCGCATCTACCTGCCGGGCTGGGTGCCGGTCTTCGGCCGCTCCTACTACACGCTGAAGGGCGAGTTCTCGACCGCCCAGGCGATCACGCCGGGGCAGGGGCAGACGGTCGACATCGCCGGCGTGCAGGTGGGCGAGATCTCGAACGTCGACCTCGTCGACGGACGGGCGGTCGTGACGATGCGGATCAAGCCGAGATACGACGACGTCTACCCGAACGCGACGATGCTGCTGCGTCCGAAGACCGGTCTGAAGGACATGATCGTCGAGCTGGATCCCGGCAGCTCCGCCGGCGGCAAGCGGCTCGAGAGCGGGGCGACGATCCCGGTCTCCCAGACGCAGCCGGACGTCAACCTCGACGAGATCCTCAGCTCGCTCGACGTCGACACGCGCAACTACCTGCAGCTGTTGCTGAACGGCGCGGCGACCGGCCTCAACGGCCAGGGCCGCGACCTCGCCCAGGTCTTCCGCCGCTTCGACCCGACCGCGCGGGACATCCAGCAGATCACGCAGCTCGTCGCGCAGCGGCGCACGAACCTCCGCCGCGTGATCCACAACTTCGGGCTCATCACCAACGAGCTCGGGAGCCGCGACACGCAGCTGCAGACGTTCGTCAGCAGCTCGAACGCGGTGTTCAGACGGTTCGCGGACCAGACCGACAGCCTGCAGAAGACGCTCGACCTGCTGCCCGGAACCCTGCAGCAGACGCGGACCGCGCTCGTCAGAACGAAGCGCTTCGCCGATCAGCTCGGGCCGACGCTCGAGGCGCTGCGCCCGACCGCGCGGGCGCTCGGCCCCGCGCTCGCGGCGACGCGGCCGTTCCTGCAGCAGTCGACGCCGGTGATCGAGCACCAGCTCGCGCCGTTCACGACGACGGCGACGCCGGTCGTCAAGAGCCTGCGCGGCGCGTCGAGCGATCTCGCAGCTGGCGCGAAGCCGCTGAGCACCGCGTTCGGCTCGCTCAACGACCTCTTCAACCTGCTCGCCTACAACCCGCCCGGCAAGCAGGAGGGCTACCTCTTCTACGTCGCCTGGCTCAACCATCTGATGAACAACAACCTCACGGGGCAGGACGCGCTGGGGCCGGTGCGGCGGGCGGTCGTCGGCGTCTCCTGCACATCGTCGTCGGGACTCAACGGCCTCCGCAACACGGACAGACAGGGGGCGGCCGCACTCGCGCTGATCGCCCAGCTCTCGCTCCTGCCGACGCTGACGAAGGCCGAGCCGAGCTTCTGCCCGCCCGGCGGATTGCCGGCCGCGACGGCGACACCGTCGCCCGGTACGACGACCACGACGGCCACGACGACCACGACGAGAGCGCCGTAGATGCAGAAGCAGGCACCCACCCTCGGTCGGATCCTCGTGATGGCGGGCTTCGCGCTCTCCTGCTTCGGGCTGCTGCTGTTCCTGTGGGTCGCCTTCGGCGGGACCGTGCCGCTGAAGCCGAAGGGCTACCAGGTCCACGTCGACTTCCCGGAGGCGACGCAGCTGGCGCAGGAGGCCGACGTGCGGATCTCCGGCGTTCCGGTCGGCAGAGTCGTCAAGCTCGCGCTCGGACCGGGCGACACGACCGACGCGACGATCGAGCTCGACCAGCGCTACGCGCCGATCCCGAAGGACACGAAGGCGATCCTGCGGCAGAAGACGCTGCTGGGGGAGACCTACGTCGAGCTCACGCCCGGCGTCCGCCACGCCGGTCAGGGACTCGCGGACGGCGGCACGCTGCCGGTCGGCCAGGTCCAGAAGACGGTCGAGCTCGACGAGATCTTCCGTTCGCTCGACCCCAGAACGCGCAAGGACTTCCAGATCTGGATGCAGTCGACGGCCGCGGGCCTCAACGGACGGGGCGTCGACATCAACGCCGCGCTCGGCAACCTGTCGCCGTTCGCGAGCGACACGAACACACTCGTGAGACTGCTGAACGAGCAGCAGCCGGCGGTGACCCAGTTCGTCAGGAACACCGGCGTCGTCTTCGACGCGCTGAGCGAGCGCAACGGTCAGCTGGCGGCGCTGATCCGCAACTCGAACACCGTGTTCGGCACGATCGCGAGCAGAAACACGCAGCTGCAGGCGGCGTTCCGCGCCTTCCCGACGTTCGAGCGCGAGTCGACCGCGACGCTCAACCGGCTCGACCGCTTCGCCCACGACACGAATCCGCTCGTGACGCAGCTGCGCCCGGTCGCCCGGCAGCTCAGCCCGACGCTGCAGGCGGCGGCCAAGCTCGCTCCGTCGTTCAAGGCGTTCTTCGTCGACCTCGGGCCGCTGATCACGGCGTCGAAGACCGGACTGCCGGCCTTCCAGCGCATCCTCGGCGACCTGCGACCGCTGCTCGGACAGCTCGATCCGTTCACGCGCAGCCTCAACCCGCTGCTGAACTTCGTCGCGCAGTACCTGCCCGAGCTCGACGCCCTGATCGGGAACACGGCCGCGGCGTCACAGGGCAGCGGCAACGACGGCAACGCGACGAACCCGTACATGCACTTCCTGCGGACGCTGAGCCCGGTCAGCCCGGAGGCGCTCGCGAGCTATCCGCAGCGGATCGCCTCGAACCGTCCGAATCCGTATCGCTTCCCGGCTGCGATGAACCAGCTCGCCAGCGGCCTCTCGGTCTTCGAGAACCGCCAGTGCCCGAGCGGGCCGCGGCCGACGGTCAACCTGCCGGCCGACCTCGCGACGATCGTCGGCGGCCTGTCGCCGAACGCCGGGAACCTGATCAGAGCGATCGCCTTCGCCTACAACCCCGCCAACGTCCCGGCCCCGGCCTGCAAGGCCCAGGGCAAGACGCCGAGCTTCGGCACCGACTTCCCGCACGTGATCGCGGAGCCGCCCGCGGCGAGCGCGTCGACGAGAGCGGTCGGCGTCGCGGGCGCCAACGGCGGCGCGGGCGCCGGCAGCGCGCACCTCCCCTGACCGTGCGGGTACGGGAGAGCCTCGAGCGCATCGCCCGAGCCGCCGCGGCTCGCCCACTGCTCGTGCTGGCGCTCGTCGGCGCGCTCGCGCTCGGCGGCGGCGCGCTGGCGCTCGGGCTGAAGCCGAGCACCGGGACCGACACGCTCGCGAGCCGCTCTTCCGACGCCTACCGCGCGACGCAGGACCTCCATCGCCGCTTCGGCGACGACGCCGTCGACGTGCTCGTGCGCGAGCGGGTGACGGACCTCGTGCTGACCGACGACCTCCTGCGGCTGCTGCAGCTCGAGGGCTGCCTCGGCGGCCACGTGCCCAGCGGCAGAGCGCCCTACGGCGGGGCGCACAGCGCCTGCGCGGGGATCGCGAAGCTGAAGCCCACCCACGTCGTCTACGGCCCCGCGACGTTCCTGAACGAGTCCGCGAACGCGATCCAGCAGGTCTTCCTCGGCCAGGTGTCGGCCGGCCAGCAGCAGGTCGCGGATGCCGCCGCGGCCGCGCGCCAGGCGGCGAAGCGGGCCGGCCTGAGCCCGGCCCAGCAGGCAGCGGCCGACAGCGCGGCGCGGGCGACGGCGAAGCGGCAGGTCACGACCGACCTCTCTCGCGCCGCCCTCTCCTCGGGTCTGCAGGGCCTGCCGCAGCTCGACAACAAGGCCTTCGTCTCGCAGATCGTCTTCGACCCGCAGCGCGGCGCCGACGTGCCGAAGGCGCAGTTCGCCTACCTCTTCCCGAACCGCGACGCGGCGCTGATCCAGGTGCGCCTGCGGCCCGACCTGACGCAGGGCCAGCGGGAGCGCGCGATCAGCCTGATCCGGGCGGCGACGCGGATGCCGATGTTCGCGTCCCGGCACGGCGGCAGCTTCGTCGTCTCGGGCGTCCCCGTCGTCGTCAGCGACCTCTCGCACAGCCTCACTGGCGCGATCGCGCTGCTGCTCGTCGGGGCGATCGTCGCGATGGCGGTCGCGCTGCTGCTCGTCTTCCGCGCGCGACTTCGCCTGCTGCCGCTGCTGATCGCCCTCGCCGCCACCGGCCTGACGTTCGGGGCGATGGCGGTCGCCGGGGTCGGGCTGACGATGGCGTCGATCGCCGTCCTGCCGGTGCTGATCGGCCTCGCCGTCGACTACGCGATCCAGTTCCAGTCGCGCGTCGAGGAGCAGCGCGACGCGGGGCACAGCGGCGCGGAGGCGGTCGGTCGCGCCGCTCGCGCCGGCGCGCCGACGATCGCCGCCGCCGGCCTCGCCACCGCGACCGGGTTCCTCGTGCTGCTGCTGTCGCCGATCCCGATGGTGCGCGGCTTCGGTCTCCTGCTCGTGATCGGCGTCGTGCTGGCGTTCGCGTGCGCGCTGACCGCCGGCTCGGCCGCGCTCGCGCTGCGGCGGCGGGCGCGGGGGGAGACGGGGACGCCGCCGCGTGGGGCCGCCGCGGGCGTCG
>JAOPZA010000130.1 GCA_025964325.1 Conexibacter sp. | reverse complement strand
CTGCGACGACGAGCGCGAGCGCGCCGAACAGCAGGCCGAGCACGATGGACATCCGATTCTTCATCTGTGGGGTCCTCCCTCTCACAAAGGGCAGAAAGCCGATAGGGATTCCCCATATTACACATTCTCAACCTTCTCAGTCGGGATGACTCGTTTGGTGCGGAAGAGGTGCGGCGCGAGGCTCCTACGCGCCGCCGTTCGCCTTCAGCGTCGCCCGCAGCGCGGCGACGCGACCGGCCGCCTCGGCGACGCGCCGAAGCTCGCCGCCAGATGACCACCACCGTCGGCGAGGAAACCCAGCTCGACGGCGGGTGCCGCCAGGGCGGGCACACGCGTAGCGTCAACGTCAAGACGACAAATAGCAGGAGCCTCCCGCTGACGACGCAAACGTTGGTTGTCTCGATAAGTGCAACACGTCGGCGACGACGCTTACGCCGGACAACGGTCTGCCGCCTGCCGAGGCACTTCCTCGGCAGGCGGCACCACGCGGAGCGTCTAGCTAGTCCCGGACGCGATAGCTCAGGTTGTAGTCGATGAACTGCGTGTTGAGGTTCTGAGGGATCCAGTAAATAACACACTCGTTGGTGTGACCCGCGTCCGAGGAGGCGTAGACCTGTCCCGCGGAATACGGGCCGGTGCTGATCGTGGCGGTCCCCTGACAGTCCGGCACGCCCAGGATCGAGGCGACCGGCAGCGGAACGTAAACCTTGGTGAGGACCCCGGTTCTGATAGCCGTCGCGTCGATGAGCCCGCCAACCTGAACCGTGTCCCCGACGCGCGACCAGATCTTGAAGTAGCCCGGGGACATCGGGTTGACGCTGGAGATGTTGTCTCCGGCCTCGTAGTCGTAGCTCGCCTGGCCGGACTGGAGGACCATTGGGCCGTCGCCCGTCGAGCCGGTGATGCCAGCGAGCGAGGCTACGGGGACCGTGGCCGCGCCGACGAGCGCGCAGCACGCGCCGATCATAGCCACGCGGGAGCGGCGAAGCTTCTTCATGATGTACACCTCTCGGTCGAGAACCTCCCCGGCGGGGAGCGGGCCCCGACCATAGAAACTGGGCCGTAGGCCGATCGTGCGTTTGTAATTAGTGAGGAGTGTTATCGCACATTGGCACGCCAAGCTCCATTGTTTAGGTCCGAGCAGGTGTCAATTCGTTGATTAACTGCCTCCGCGGCCTTGAGTGCGCTAACGCGCGGTGGCGAGCGTCGCGCGCAGCGCGGCGACGCGGCCGGCGGCCTCGGCGACCTGCGCGCGGAAGGCCGGGGAGCGCTGTGCCTCGGCGGCGAGCGCGTCGCGCACGCGCGGGAAGGAGCCGGGGCCGGTCAGCAGCAGCAGGTCCTCGCCGGCCGCGACGGCGCGCACGGCCGCGCTGCCGACGTCGCCGGTCGCGGTCACCGCCCGCGCCTCCATCGAGTCGGTCATCGCGACGCCGCGGAAGCCGAGCCGGTCGCGCAGCAGGCCGGTCACGATCGCGGGCGACTGCGAGGCGATGTGATCGGCGTCGAGGGCCGGGTAGCGGGCGTGGCCGACCATCACGAGCGGCGTCGCGACGCGGTAGGGCGCGAGGCCCGCGAGCAGCTGCGCGCGCGAGAGCTCGACGCGGGCGGAGGCGTCGTCGGTGTTGACGGTCGCGCCGCCGAGACCCGGGAAGTGCTTGAGCGCGGGCGCGACACCGGCGCGGTCGTAGGCGTCGACGGCGGCGCGCACGGCGGCGGCGACGGCGGTCGCGTTGCCGGGATACGCGCGCCCGGCCATCACCGAGCCCACGCCGCTCGCGACGTCGGCGACCGGGCCGAGCGTGACGTTGACGCCGACGGCGCTCTCGGCGCGCCCCGCCGCCGCGGCGGCGGCGCCTGCCGCGGCCGGCGTCGCCTGGCGCGCCTGGCCCTCCTGCGGCGGCGCGAACGCGAGGATCCGGATGTCGCCCCCCTCCTGGTCGAGGCAGACGATCGCGTCGCCGCCGGCGGCGCGCTGCAGCGACGCGGTGAGCGCCCGGACGCTCGCGGCCGAGGGCGCGTTGCCGCCGAACAGGATCACGCCCGCGGCGCGGCCGCCGCGGAGCGCGTCGGTCACGTACGCGGGCGCAGTCGTGCCGTCGAACGCGATCACCAGCAGCTGCCCGAGCTGGCGCTCCAGCGGGGCCCGCTCGGCCGCCGCGCGGGCGCGCTCAGCGGCGGACAGCGGGACGGCGCGCGCCGTGCTGGACGCGACCGAGCCGGTCCGCGTGGCCGAGCCGGCCGCGGTGGCGCCACCGGTACCGGCGCCGCTCCCGGACCGGCCGCCCGCGCGCCCCGCGTCCCCCGCGCCGCCCCCGCCCGAGGCGCCGATGACCACGCCCGCGAGCAGCGCCAGCGCGGCCAGCAGCGCGACCGCGCGCCGGCGGCGGCGCACGGCGAGCGGTCCAGACGGGAGACGGCGAGGCACGAGGGAGACGATACGGAGCAGTCGCGAGCGCGGCGCGAGCGGCAGAATCCGCGGACGACGACCACCCTCGAGCGCACGAACGGACGCATGGCACGACAGATCGCACTGCTGCGCGGCATCAACGTCGGCGGCCACAAGAAGGTTCCGATGGCACGGCTGCGCGAGCTGCTGGGCGAGCTCGGCTACGGGGACGTGCGCACCTACGTGCAGAGCGGCAACGTCGTCCTGACCGGACCCGACCAGCCGCCGGAGGAGTTCGAGCGGACGCTCGAGCGGCAGCTCGAGGAGGGGTTCGGCTTCGCCGTCTCGGTCCTGGTCCGCTCGCGCGAGCAGCTGGCCGCCGTCGTCGCGGCGAACCCGCTCGGCGAGGTCGCGACCGAGCCGGCGCGCCATCACGTCCTCTTCCTCTCCGGCGAGCCAGCCGCCGAGCGCCTCGACGCGATCGACGCGGCTGCCTTCGCACCCGACGCGTTCGTGCACCGCGGTCGCGAGATCTACCTCTGGACGCCCGACGGCGTGCGCGACTCGCGGCTCGCGAAGGCGCTCTCCGACGCGCGCCTCGGCGTCACCGCGACCGCGCGCAACTGGCGAACCGTCGAGCAGCTGCTCGCACTCGCGGACGAGACCGGCTGAGCGCCGGTCGCACCGGCGCTCGCCCGACGTTGCTCAGGCCGGTCGGGCGCGCAGCGCGTCGACCAGCAGCTCGAGCATCCGTCGCGCGCCGCCGGGCAGGCGCTGCTCGCCCGCCCGCGCGCCCGCGAAGACGAGATAGACGTCCTCGATCGTCGCGTCGGCGCGCAGCGTCCCCTCCGCGCGAGCCTTGACCAGCAGCTGCTCGATCGCGGCCGAGCAGGCGTCGAGCCGCTCGCTCACGTCGGGACGGTCGGAGGTGCGCGCGATCGCCTCGCTCATCAGGTCGTCGGCGATCTGGCGCTCCACCATCGTCCGCATCAGCGCGACGAGCGCATCCCACGCCGAGCTGGCGTCGAGCGCGGCGCGCGCCTCCTCCGTCGTGAAGACGATCCGCTCGATCACGAGCGCGGCGACGAGGTCGTCCCTGCTGACGAACTGGCGATAGACGCTGCCGATCCCGATTCCGGCGGCGGCCGCGATCGCCGGCATCGGCGCATCGATCCCGTCGCGCGAGAGCACCTCGGCAGCGGCGTCGAGCAGACGCGCGCGTTTTTCCTGGGGTGTCAGATCAGTCCATGGCTGGACGAGCGGACCTGGCGACGGAACGGCCATTCCGGTATCCTACCGACCCACACCGGAATGAGCATTCCGCAGCACTCGTCACGGACCCCGACAGAGAGCCCTTCCCCTCCACATGACCGCCCACTCGACCACCCGACGTCCGGCCGGCGTCACCCTCGCGATCCTCGCCCTCTCGGGCGTCGCCTACGCGCTGCTGCAGTCGCTCGTGGCGCCGGCCCTGCCGGAGATCCAGCGCGACCTGCACGCGTCCGCCAACTCGTCGTCCTGGATCCTCACCTCGTATCTGCTCGCGGCCTCGATCGCGACGCCGCTGATCGGGCGCGTCGGCGACATCGTCGGCAAGAAGAGAACGCTCGTCGTCGTGCTCGTCGTGCTCGCCTTCGGCACGCTGATCTCGGCGGTCGCGTCGTCGATCGGGGTGATGCTCGTCGGCCGCGTGATCCAGGGCGCCGGCGGCGGCATCTTCCCGCTCGCCTTCGCGATCATCCGGGACGAGTTCCCGCGCGAGAAGGTGCCCGCGAGCATCGGCACGATGTCGGCGCTGCTCGGCATCGGCGGCGGCCTCGGGATCGTGCTGGCCGGCGTGATCGTCGACAACCTCTCCTACCACTTCCTCTTCTGGCTGCCGCTGATCGCGATCGCGATCGCCGCCGTGGCGACGGTCGTGATGGTGCCGGAGTCGCCCGTGAGAGCTCCCGCCTCGATCAACTGGCTCGCGGCCGGCCTGCTCAGCATCGGACTCGCCGCCCTGCTCTACGACGTCAGCCAGGCCTCCACATGGGGCTGGACGGCGCCGAAGACCGTCGTCCTCTTCCTCGTCGCGATCGCCGCCCTCGCGGCCTGGATCCTGGTCGAGCTGCGATCGCGCACGCCGCTGGTCGACATGCGCGTGATGAAGCTGCGCGGCGTCTGGACGACGAACCTCACCGCCGCGCTGCTCGGATTCGGCATGTACGGCTCGTTCATCCTCGTGCCGCAGTTCGTCGAGATGCCCCGCTCGACGGGCTACGGCTTCGGCTCGTCGGTCACCGGCGCCGGCCTCTGCCTGCTGCCGATGGCGGCGATGATGCTGATCGTGGGCCCGATGGCGGGCAAGCTCGAGCGGCGCTTCGGCTCGAAGCCGCCGGTCGTCGCCGGCTCGCTGATCACCGCCGTCGCGTTCGCGATGTTCGCCTTCGCGCACGGCGCGAAGCTCGAGATCTACATCGGCTCGGCGCTGATGGGAATCGGCATCGGCCTCGCCTTCGCGGCGATGGCGAACATCATCGTCGCCGCCGTCCCGCCCGACCAGACCGGCGTCGCGACGGGCATCAACACGATCGCGCGGACGATCGGCGGCGGGTTCGGCACGACGATCCTCGCCTCGATCCTGAGCGGACAGGTGCTCGTCAGCAGTGGACGGCCGGCCGAGCAGGGCTTTACGATCGCATTTGCGACCGCCGCAGGCGCACTCGTGCTCGGCACGCTCGCGGCCTGGGCGATACCCCGGAGCGGCGGCGGTGCCCGCGCCGGTGCGCGGCAGCCGGCGATGGAGCCGGCCGGATAGGCAGCTGACAGGACGATGGCGACTCCGCCCACCACACCTCCGACCGAGCCCGAGCAGGCGCTCCGTCCCGACGCGCCCGCGGCCGACGCGACGCCGCCGCTGCGGGAGCTGACCGCCCGCAACGTGCTGGTCGCCGTCGACGGCTCCTCCGAGGCGTGGCACGCGGTCGAGCTGGCGGTCCAGTTCGCGCGCGCGCACCACGGGCGGATCGCGCTGGCGACGGTCGTGGTGCCGCCGCCGGCGTGGACGCAGGTGGCGATCGTCGCGGCCGCCAACGACGGCAGCGCCGAGCGCGCGGCCGAGCGCGGCCTGCGCAAGGTCGCCGACGCGATTCCCGATGAGATCCCGGTCACGACGATCCTGCTGCACGGCGACGCGGCGCAGCAGATCGCGCGCCGCGCGGTCGAGGGCCACCACGACCTCGTGATCCTCGGCGCACGCGAGCACGGGCCGATCGGCGCGGCGCTCGAGAGCGTCTCGCGCCGCCTGCTGCGCTGCTGTCGCGTGCCGGTGCTGACGGTCCACATCCCGCCCGCCGAAGACGCCGACTAGCGCCGCGCGGCGCGCCGCGCCTGCGATCGTGATCGCTGCGATGCGACCGCCCGCCGAGCCCACTCCCGTCGCGCGGCGGCCGCGCCGGCTCGCCGAGCTGGCGCTCGCCGGCTACCTCCTGCTGCTCGCCGCGATCGCCGCGCTGCCGGCGCTGAGCGGGGTCGCGGCCGCGACGATCGCCAGTCACGCCGCCTTCAGCCCCGCCGACCTTGCCGCCGGCGAGCTCTGGCGGCTGCCGCTCAGCGGACTCGTGACCGACGGCGTGCCCGTGCTGCAGCTCGCGCTGCTGGCCGCGACCGCGGCGCCGCTGGTCGCGCTCGCCGGCGGGCGCGCGTTCTGGCGCGCGGCGCTCGTCGCGCACGTCGGCGCGACGCTGCTCGCGTACGCGCTCGTCGGGATCCTCGAGCTCGCCGCGCCGGCCTCGGTCGACGCGCTCGCCGACACGCCCGACTACGGCATCTCGTGCGTCTGGCTGGGTGCTCTCGGTGCGCTCGCGCTGACGCTCGCCCGTCGCTGTCGCGGGATCGGGGCCGCGCGCTGCGTCTTCGCGGCGACGTCGCTGCCGGCGATCGCGCTGGTCGCCTCCAACGGCTTCGTCGAGCGCGACGGCACGCTCGAGCTGGCCTCGGTCGAGCATCTCGTCGCGTTCGCGCTCGGAGTGCTGGTGACGCTGCGGGTCGCGCGCAGCGCGCGACCGAGGACGGCATCGGGCCGCGGCGGCGTGGGCGCCGGCCAGCTCGGTTCGGAGGCGGTCGCGCCCGCCGCGGCAGCGCCCGCTACGGCGCGTAGCGGATGATGCGGTCGTCCCCGGGCTGTGGCAGGCCGCGGCCGTCGCGGTTGGACGTCGCGATCCAGAGCGCGCGATCGGGAGCGACCACGACCGTGCGCAGTCGCCCGTAGCGACCGGCCAGCAGCCTCACCGGCCGGCCGACGCGGTTCCCACGCAACGGGACCCGCCACAGCGCCTCGCCGCGCAGGGCGGCGACGTAGAGGTTCGAGCCGAGCACCGCGTCGCCGCTCGGCGAGGCCTGGTCGGTCCGCCACGTGACGAGCGGGTTCGTGAACCGGCCGCCCTGCGTCGAGCCGACGCCCTCGACGACGGGCCAGCCGTAGTTGCGCCCCTTGACGATCAGGTTGACCTCGTCGAAGCGGTCCTGTCCGAACTCGCTCTCCCACAGCCGGCCTGCGCGATCCCATGCGAGCCCCTGCACGTTGCGGTGCCCGTAGCTCCAGACGGGCGAGCCCTTGAACGGGTTGTCGGCCGGCACGCTGCCGTCGGGATCGATGCGCAGGATCTTCCCGTTGAGCGAGCGGGGCTGCTGCGCGAGGCCGCTTTCGCCTGCCTCGCCGACGCCGGCGTACAGCTTGCCGTCGGGCCCGAAGGCGATCCGTCCGCCGTCGTGCATCAGCCCGCGCCGGATGCCGGTCAGGATCGGATGCAGTGGGCCGCCGAGGCGGAAGCGCACGATGCGGTTGTCGCGCGCGCTCGTGAAGTAGGCGTAGACGAGGCCGTCCTTCGCGTACGTCGGCGAGACGGCCAGCCCGAGCAGGCCTCCCTCGCCCGCCGACACGTCGACGCCGGGCACCCGCATCACGACGCGCGGCCGCCCGCCGGCCTTAGGGATCCGCAGGATGCGGCCGGTCGTGCGCTCGCTGACGAGCGCGTCGCCGTTCGGCAGGAAGGCGATGCCCCACGGCACCTGGAGGCCGGTCGCGATCGTCCGGACGCTGCTCGCGGCCGTGGCCCCGGTCGAGGACGACGCGGCGCTCCCACCCTGGCTCCCG
>JAOPZA010000110.1 GCA_025964325.1 Conexibacter sp. | reverse complement strand
CGCGCCGCGAGCGCCGACCGCGCCGGCGCGGCCCACCGCAGCGGCCGGGACCCGACCGGCGCCGCCGCGCGATGAGTCCGAGCCCACTGACGATCGTCGGGATCGGCGCGGACGGCTGGGCCGGCCTCGGCGACGAGGCGCGCGCGGCGATCCGCGCCGCGCGCCTGCTGATCGGCTCCGCCCGCCAGCTCGACGGCGTCCCCGCGGGCGAGATCGCGGACGCCGAGCGGCGCCCGTGGCCGTCGCCGATCGACGCGGTCGTCGACGAGCTCAGCCGATCGACCGCCGCCGACGAGCGGACCGTCGTGCTCGCCAGCGGCGACCCCATGCTGCACGGGATCGGCGCCACGCTCGCGCAGCGGCGAGCGACCGAGCTCGACACGCTGCGCGTCCTGCCGCATCCCTCCGCCTTCGCTCTCGCCTGCGCGCGACTCGGCTGGCCGGCCGCCGAGGTCGAGCTGCTGAGCGCCGTCGCGCGGCCACCGCAGATCGTCGCGCGCGCCCTCCAGCCCGGCCGCCGGCTCGTCGTCTACGTGGCCGGCGTGGACGGCGCCGCCACGCTCGCGCGGCTGCTGAGGGACCGCGGCTGGGGGCCGAGCCGGTTCGCGCTGCTGGAGCAGCTCGGCGGCCCGGCCGAGCGTGTCCACGAGAGCACGGCCGACGCGTTCGGGGACCGCGACGCCGATCCGCTCCACGCCGTCGCGATCGAGTGCCGCTCCGCCGCGGGCGTCCGTCCGCTCGCCCGCACGCCGGGTCTGCCGGACGACGCGTACGCGCACGACGGCCAGCTGACGAAGTCGGCGGTGCGCGCCGTCACGCTCGCCGCGCTCGCGCCGGCGCCCGGTCAGCTGCTCTGGGACGTCGGCGCCGGCTCCGGGTCGATCGGGATCGAGTGGCTGCGCGCGGAGCCGACCGCGCGCGCGGTCGCGATCGAACCGCACCCCGAGCGCGCCGCGCGCGTCGCCGCCAACGCCAGCACGCTCGGCGTCCCGCAGCTGACCGTCGTCGAAGGACGCGCTCCCGACAAGCTCGACCTCCTCGACCGACCCGACGCGATCTTCGTCGGCGGCGGCCTCACCGCCTCGCCGGACCTGCTCGACCGCTGCTGGGACGCGCTCGCGCCCGGTGGCCGGATCGTCGCGAACGCCGTGACGCTCGAGGGCGAGCAGGTGCTGCAGGCGGCACGCTGCGCGCACGGGGGCACGCTGACGCGGATCGCGATCGGCCACGCCGAGCCGGTCGGCCGCTTCACCGCCTGGCGCGACCAGCTGCCCGTCGTCCAGTGGTCCACCCACAGACCGCACGAGGAACCCGCATGACCGTCCACTTCATCGGCGCCGGCCCAGGCGCCCCCGACCTCCTGACGCTCCGCGCCCAGCGGCTGATCGCGACCAGCCCCGTCTGCCTCTACGCCGGCGCGCTCGTCCCGGCGGAGGTGCTCGCGCACGCCCCCGAGCATGCGCGCCTGGTCGACACCCAGCACCTCCAGCTCGACGAGATCGTCGCCGAGCTCGAACGCGCCCATGCCCGGCAAGAGGACGTCGCCCGCCTGCACTCGGGCGACCTCTCGATCTACAGCGCCGTCGGCGAGCAGACCCGCCGGCTCGACGCGCTCGCGATCCCGTGGGACCTGACGCCGGGCGTGCCCGCCTTCGCCGCGGCCGCTGCGACGCTGCGACAGGAGCTGACGCTCCCCGGCGTCGCGCAGTCGGTGATCCTGACGCGCTACCGCCGCGACTCCTCCCCGATGCCCGACGGCGAGCGGCTCGAGGCGCTCGCCGCGCACGGCGCGACGCTCGTGCTGCACCTCGGCGTGCAGGCGATCGAGGAGCTCGTCGCCGTGCTCGTGCCGCACTACGGCGCCGACTGCCCGGCCGCCGTCGTCGCGCGGGCGAGCTGGCCCGACGAGCTGGTCCTGCGCGCGACGCTCGCGACGATCGCGGAGCAGGTCGCGCAGCACGGCGTCAAGCGGACCGCGACGATCTTCGTCGGGCGCGTGCTCGCCGGCGGCGGCTTCGACGACAGCTTCCTCTACTCGAAGGCGCGCGAGCGGCCGTGAGCGCGGCCGACGATCGCGCCGCTGCGGTCGACCACCAGCACCTCCGCGGCGACCGGCGCCGCGCGCAGCAGCTCGGCGACGACCGCGTGCGCCTCGACCGCGACCCGCTGCGCCAGCGGGACCGCGGCGGCGCGCGCCAGCTCGAGCGCGTGCAGCGCCGTGTTGGCCTCGCCGATCGCGCCCGCCAGCGCGGCGTCGCCGCCCTCCTCCCGCGCGAGCGCCGCGAGCCGGTCGAGGTCGACCTGCGAGCGAGCCGAGTGCAGGTCGAGCTGCCCGCTCGCGAGCTTCGACAGCTTCGCGAAGCCGCCGGCGACCGTCAGCCGCGGGATCGGGTTGCGGGCGAGGTGCTTGAGCGTCGCGCCGGCGAAGTCGCCCATGTCGAGCAGCGCGGCGTCGGCCAGTCCGTAGCGCGCCTGCGCCGCCCGCTCGGACGTGTCGCCGGTGGCGGCGATCACGTGCGGCTGGCCGGTCGCGCGGGCGACGTCGATCCCACGCCGGATCGAGGCGATCCAGGCGGAGCACGAGTACGGCACGACGACGCCGGTCGTCCCCAGGATCGAGAGCCCGCCGACGATCCCCAGCCGCGGGTTCCAGGTCTTCTTCGCGAGCTCGGCGCCGCCCTCGACGCCGAGCTCGACCACGACGTCGCCGCTCGCTCCGTGCCGCGCCGCGAGCGCGGCGACCGCCTCGCGCATCATCCGCCGCGGCACCGGGTTGATTGCCGGCTCGCCGACATCGAGCGGAAGGCCCGGCAGCGTGACGGTGCCGACGCCCGCGCCGGCGCGGAACACGACGCCGTCGCCGGCAGCGCCCGCGCGGACGGTCGCGAGCACGAGCGCGCCGTGGGTCACGTCGGGATCGTCGCCCGCGTCCTTGATCACGCCGGCCGTCGCCGCCGCGCCGCCAAGCCGCGCGCGTGCGAGCGCGAAGGCCGGCCGCTGACCGCCGGGGAGCGCGATCTCGACCGCATCCGGGAAGGCGCCCGTGAGCAGCGCCTCGTAGGCCGCCGCGGTCGCCGCGGTCGCGCACGCGCCGGTCGTCCAGCCGCGCCGCAACGGCCCGCTGCGCACGCTCACGACCTCTCCGCACCGTGAGCGGCACGGGCGACCGCGCCGGCCGCATCCTGATCCTCGGCGGCACGGCCGAGGCCCGCGAGCTGGCCGGCGAGCTGCATGCGCAGGGCGTGCCGGCGATCTCCTCGCTCGCCGGCCGCGTCACGCGCCCGCGGCTGCCGCCCGGCGAGGTCCGCATCGGCGGCTTCGGCGGCCCGGCGGCGCTCGCGAGATGGCTCGCCGCGGAGCGGATCGCGGCAACCGTCGACGCGACGCATCCGTTCGCCGAGCGCATCTCGGCCTCGGCCGTGACCGCGTCCGCGCTCGCCGGCGTCCCGCTGCTGCGGCTCGAGCGGCCCGGCTGGAGCGAGCGGCCGGGCGACCGCTGGCACTGGGTCGACGACCTCGCGCACGCCGCCGCGCTGCTCGGCCCGCCGCCGGCCGGCCTCGGCGCGCGGGTCCTGCTGAGCACCGGGCGTCAGGGCCTGCCGGCGTTCGCCGCCGTCGGCGACGCCTGGTTCCTCGTGCGCTGCGTCGACCCGCCGGCGCCGCCGCTGCCGCCCCACCACGAGCTGCTGCTCGACCGCGGCCCCTACACGCGCGCGGGCGAGCTGGCGCTGATCGACCGCCACGCGATCGACGTCGTCGTGACGAAGGACAGCGGCGGTCCGCTGACGGTCGCGAAGCTCGACGCCGCGCGCGAGCGCGCGCTGCCCGTCGTCGTCGTGCGCCGCCCGGCGCGGCCCGACGTCCCGTGCGTCAGCTCCGTCGGGGAGGCCGTCACCTGGGCCCGCAGCGCCGCTCACGCCGGATAGCGCCGCGGTGTGTAGACCTGCGGCGGCCGCCCGTGGCGGGCAATCACGCGCGTCGTCGAGGACCCGACCAGCAGCAGCGTGCGCATGTCGACCTGCTCGGCCGGGAAGCCCCCGAGCGTCGTCACCGCGATCGACTCCTCGGCCGCGCCGACCGCGCGCGCCACCACGACCGGCGTCTCCGGATCGCGGTGGCGCAGCAGCACCGCCCGCGCCGCCTCCAGCTGCGTGCGCCGCGTACGCGAGGCGGGGTTGTAGATCGCGAGCGCGAGGTCGGCGGCGGCGATCGCGTCGAGCCGGCGCTCGATCACCTCCCACGGCTTCAACACGTCGGAGAGCGAGACGACGGCGAAGTCGTGGCCGAGCGGCGCGCCGACGCGCGAGGCTGCCGCCTGCATCGCGGAGAGGCCCGGCACGACGCGCACCTCGACGCCGTCGAAGGCCGCGCCTTCGAGCTGCTCGAGCACCGCGCTCGCCATCGCGAAGATGCCGGGGTCGCCGGAGGAGACGACGGCGATGCGCGCGCCGGCGGCGGCCAGCTCGAGCGCGTGGCGGGCGCGGTCGGCCTCGACGCGGTTGTCGCTGCCGTGGCGATCTTGTCCGACGCGCGCGGGCACGCGCGCGAGATAGGTGGCGTACCCGACGAGCGCGTCGGCCGCGGCCAGCTCGGCACGCGCCTCCGGCGTCAGCCAGTCGGGGCCGGCCGGCCCGAGGCCGACGACGGCGACCGAGCCGGGACGCGGACGTCGCGCCTCGTGCTCCCGCCGCGCACCCTCCGCGGGTGCCGACGCGTGCTGATCGGTCGGGACGAGCACGAGCGACATGTACGGCACGTCGTGCTCGACTTCGCGCAGCGGCGCGAGGCGCTGCTCGGACGAGCTCGCGCGCTCGACGTAGACGGCGCGCTCGGCGACGCCCGCCTGCTCGGCCGCCTCGCGCACCTTCGGGAAGGTCCGGCCGAGCTTCATCACGACCGCCGCGTCGGCGCTGGCGAGGTGCCGCGCGAGCGTCTGCGCCGGCAGCGTCCCGGGGAGCGCCATGAACACGTCGTCGCGCTTGACGAGCGGCCTGCCGGCAGCTGCGGCGGCGGCGCTGAACGCGGTCACGGCGGGGATCACCGTCGTCTCGAAGCGTGTCGCGAGCCGCTCGTGGAAGTACATGTAGGAGCCGTAGAAGAAGGGGTCGCCCTCGCACAGGATCGCGACGTCGCGACCGGCCGCGAGGTGCTCCGCGAGCTCCTCCGACGCGGCGTCGTAGAACTCGCAGAGCGCGACCTCGTAGCCGCCCGGATGCTCCGTCAGCTCGGTCGTGACCGGGAACCGCAGCAGCACCTCGAGGTGGTCGGCGCGCAGGTACGGCGCCGCGATCCGCCGCGCGACGCTGCGGCCGTGACGCGCCGAGGGGTAGGCGACGACGTCGGCGTCGGCGATCGCGCGCGTCGCCTTCAGCGTCAGCAGCTCGGGGTCGCCGGGCCCGACGCCGACGCCGAACAGGCGGCCGCCGCGCTGCGGCGCGCCTTCGTCCTGGCCGGCCATCACTCGACGTCGCTGGCGAGCGCGTTGACGGCGGCCGCGGCGATCGCGCTGCCGCCGCGGCGGCCGCGCACGACGAGGTGCTCGAGACCCGACGGGTCGCGCTCGAGCTCGGCCTTCGACTCGGCTGCGCCGACGAAGCCGACCGGGACGCCGATCACGGCGGCCGGGCGCCCGGCGCCCTCCGCGACCAGCTCGAGCAGGCGGAAGAGCGCGGTCGGGGCGTTGCCGATCACGACGAGCGAGCCCTCGAGCCGATCGCGCCAGCGTTCCATCGCGGCGGCGCTGCGCGTCGTGCCGAGCTCGCGCGCCAGCTCCGGGACGCCCGGCTCCGGCAGCGTGCAGACGACGTCGTTGGCGGCCGGCAGCCGCGAGCGCGTCACGCCGGAGGCGACCATCATCGTGTCGCAGAGGATCGGCGCGCCGCCGCGCAGCGCGGCGACAGCGGCCGCCCCGAAGCCGCGCGACGCGGCGACGTCCCGCCGCAGGTCGACCATCCCGCTGGCGTGGATCATCCGCACGACCGTGCGCGACAGGATCTCGTCGAGCCCGGTCAGGTCGGCCTCCGCGCGGATCGTCGCGAACGACCGGCGGTAGATCTCCGCGCCGTCGCGCAGGTACTCGATCATGGCGCCTCCGCCTGGTTCGCCTCGGCCGTGCGAGCGAGCCTCTGGGCGACGCACACGGCATGCGAGCGCTCTGCGCGAGTCATGCCGCAATGCCCAAGATCGCGACCGCCTCGTCCGCCGAGCCGACGACCTCGTCGCCGCGCCCGCGCGTGACGACGACGGCGGTCGCGCCCGCCGGTTCGCCGGCATCCGCCACGACGCGCACGACGCCGGTGCCGCGGGGCGCGCCGCAGGCCCGCTCGCAGGCGCACCAGTGCTCGCGCGGGGCTCGCGCGCCGCGCTGCGCGGCGCGCGCCTCGGCCGTGCGAGCGAGCCTCTGGGCGACGCACACGGCATGCGAGCGCTCTGC